>JBPCWO010000232.1:0-5626 GCA_051009475.1 Boseongicola sp. | reverse complement strand
GAATTGACTTCAAAAAGGGGTGTTACGTCGGTCAGGAAGTGACCGCCCGGATGAAACACAAGACAGAATTGAAGAAGGGCATAGCCATTGTCGACGTCGAGGGCGCCACGCCACCAGGAACACCAATTCTCTCCCAAAACGGGAAACCCGCTGGCACCTTGTTCAGTCAGGCGGGCGGTCGAGGCATCGCGTATTTGCGGTTTGACCGAACGAGTGGCGAAATGACCGCTGGATCGGCAAAGATCCGTTTCGGCGTCTAGATCTTTTCTTTCCCGGATTTTAGCCGCTCGGATCAGGCCCTTTCGGAATATTCCATCGTCTCTGTATTGATAACGACGCTTTCATCCTGTCCGACAAATGGCGGGACCATCACCTTTATCCCGTTGTCCAAAAGCGCAGGCTTGAAACTGCTGGCGGCTGTTTGACCTTTAACAACCGGCTCGGTGTTGACGATCTTGCACGTGACCTTCTGTGGAAGCGAAGCGTTCAACGCTTCAGATTCGTAGTATTCGATTTTTACTGTCATGCCGTCCTGCAAGAATGGGCGCCTGTCTCCGAGGATTTCAGCAGGTAGTTCGATCTGCTCAAACGACTCGTTGTCCATAAAGACCAGCATGCCGTCGCTCTCGTATAGAAATTGCTGATCTTTTTGCTCCAACCGAACGCGTTCAACTTTATCAGCAGAACGGAATCGTTCGTTCAATTTTGACCCATTTCGGAGATTTCGAAGCTCTACCTGCGCAAATGCGCCACCTTTGCCGGGCTTCACATGCTCGACTTTCACCGCGGCCCACAATCCACCGTTGTGTTCCAGTACATTTCCAGAACGAATCTCGTTTCCGTTAATCCGAGGCATTGATGTCAACCACGCGAAAAAGTTGATTAAATATCTGGCGCCCCTATATTCGAGCCACAAGTCGCTGACAAGGCGGCGTAAATATCGGGAGGAAGGCTTCTAAGCTATGCAAAAAATGCATAGGAGCTATTCCGAGAAAGAATGACTAAAGTTGTGAAAGACCCTGCATAAGGGGTGTCACGCCACGACATACAAGAGCAAGAACAAAGGATAACGAATGGCTGACTTTGTAGACGGCACTGCATTTAATCACGAGCAAGGGAATCGCGCGCGGAAACTTTTCGCTGCGGTGGTCCTGGCGGCGCTCGACGATGCAATTGCCGACGACAAAAAATACGGTAACGGACCTGAGCAGATCGCGCGCTGGTCGCGCTCGCGCGATGGGCGCGAAGTGTTGTCGTGTGCAGGCATTGACCCGAATGAACGGGTCGTCAATGGATTGATGGAATTCGTTGGCAAAGGTGTGCGCACGTCTGTAGCGCTTTCGCGTGAAGAAAGTGAACGTCGGCACGCGGCGGAGCAGGCCCAGGCCGCTTAGACGAATTGACGTGCTGAATTCAGGAAAACGCGCCGTAAACGGCGCGTTTTTTATTTTGAGCGTGGACCCGCCTGCCCTTTCGATACTCGCATCCAAAGTGAATATTTCTGGCGACACCACAGGATATAACAATGGCCGATACCGCGCTTCCCTTTGATCTGACTCAGCTTGACAGGCTAGCGACTACTGCAGTTGGCACCGGGCTCAATCTGCAACCTGGCCAGGAAGTCGTTCTTACGGGTTCGGCAGAATCCCTTCCACTTATTCGTCAGATTGTCGACGCAGCCTACAAGGCCGGCGCGAGTTTGGTTACACCCATCCTCTCTGACGAAGCCGTGTCGAGGGCACGTTATCTACATGGCGCGGACGCGAGCTTTGATGCCGCACCCTATTGGCTATTTGAAGGTATGGCCGAGGCATATGGCTCCAACGCTGCTCGTTTGCATATTTCATCGGACAACCCAATGGCACTCAGCGGCATCGACCCGACGAAAGTTGCCCGAGCATCAAAGGCACAATCAGTAGCTTATAAGCCTGCGTTGGAGAAAATATCGAGCTTTGCAATCAATTGGTCGATTGTTTCGTATCCTGGCCGCGCCTGGGCAAAATTAGTGTTCCCGGATCTTGACGGCGACGCGGCTCAGGCGAAGCTGGCGCAAGCGATCTTTGCGGCCAGCCGAGTTGATCGTGATGACCCCGCTGCTGCGTGGGAAGCGCATAACTCTGAACTGGCAAAACGTCGCGATTGGTTAAATGATCGGCGGTTCGCTGCACTTCACTTTCGCGGTCATGGAACTGATTTGACCGTTGGCCTGGCTGAAAGTCATCTATGGCAAGGTGGCGCGTCAGAGGCGAAAAACGGCGTCGTCTGCAACCCGAACATCCCGACGGAGGAAGTCTTTACCACGCCGCACGCGGGCCGCGTCGAGGGCATGGCGCGGGCAACAAAACCGCTCAGTCACCAGGGCAGCCTGATCGAAAACATCGAGGTGCAGTTCGAAAATGGCCGGATCGTAAAGGCGAAGGCCACTCGTGGCGAGGATGTCTTCCAGAAACTCCTTGAAACCGATTCTGGGGCGGCAAGGCTTGGTGAAGTCGCGCTGGTGCCACATGCTTCGCCAATATCTGAAAGCGGCCTGCTCTTTTACAACACGCTGTTTGACGAAAATGCAGCCTGCCATATCGCACTCGGACAATGCTACAAGGACTGCCTGATTGATGCCGAAGACGCCGGTGACGAAGATGTCGCCGCACGCGGTGGCAACGCAAGTTTGATTCATGTCGATTGGATGATCGGCGGGCCGGATACGGAAATCGACGGGATCACAGATACCAGCGAACGTATTCCGGTATTTCGCGGCGGGAATTGGGCGGAAAGTTAAAAGGGCACGTCGTTTCCGGCGGCCGCAGCGGATGCGACAAATTTTGCAACAACTTTCTTTTCGCCCGCCTTCTCGAACATGATGTTCAGCTTGTCGCCCTCGATACCGGTGATGATGCCGTAACCGAACTTTTGATGAAAAACCCGATCGCCTTCGGTGAACGCGGACACGGCATCAAGGTCTATCACGACGTTTCGTGCCTCTGATGGCTGCGACATACCGCGTTGCTGACTGCGGGCCTGTAGCCGCTTCCAGCCCGGAGAATTGTAACCGTCGGCCTTGGCCGCCGCCTCGTGCAAATCGCTTTTCGGCGCGCCTGCCATGCTTGGCGCCGCTGCTCCATAGCCGCCGCCATAAAGTCCCGGAGGTGTCAGCACTTCGACATGCGCGTCGGGCAATTCATCGATAAATCGGGACGGCATCTGGCTTTGCCATTGACCATAAACCCGGCGGTTCCCTGCGAAGCTTATCGTCGCAATCTTCTCGGCGCGCGTAATTCCGACATAAGCCAGCCTCCGTTCTTCCTCGAGGCCGCTAAGACCACTTTCATCCATCGAACGCTGAGAGGGAAACAACCCGTCTTCCCAACCAGGCAGAAATACCGCCGGGAACTCCAGCCCCTTCGATCCATGAAGCGTCATGATCGACACTTTCGCTTCACCATCGTCGCTGTCGTTGTCCATAATCAGACTGACGTGTTCGAGAAATCCCTGAAGATTGTCAAACGATTCCAGCGCCTTGACTAGCTCTTTTAAGTTTTCTAAACGACCGGGCGCCTCAGGGGTCTTTTCCAGCTGCCACATCTCGGTGTAGCCGGATTCCTCCAACACCTGCTCGGCAATTTCGATGTGATTAGTTCCGCTGCGCACCAGTGCGTGCCATCGATCGAGGCCGTCCAACAGCTTGGCGAGCTCTGAAGCACCCCGTCCAGACAGCCCTTTTGCCGCAAGCAAAAGCTTCGCGCCTTCAACTAGTGAAACGCCGCTTTCCCGCGCCGACATCTGGATTTTCTGCTGCGCCTTGTCGCCAAGCCCCCGCTTTGGCGTGTTTACGATCCGCTCGAACGCCAAATCATCGTCCGGACTGACCGCGAGCCGGAAATATGCCATCGCATCGCGGATCTCCATCCGCTCATAAAACCGTGGACCGCCAATCACACGGTACGGCAGCCCAATCGTCAGAAACCGGTCCTCGAACGCACGCATCTGATGCGAGGCACGAACAAGGATCGCGATATCCTCAAGCCCGAATGGATCGAGGCCGCGTGTTCCACCCTGCATCGCTTCGATCTCTTCACCAACCCAACGCGCTTCCTCGTCGCCGTCCCAGTGGCCGATCAGACGAACCAACTCACCGTCCGCCAGCTCTGTGAAAAGCGTCTTTCCCAATCGCCCTTGGTTGGCCGAAATAACTCCACTGGCGGCGGCCAGGATATGTGGTGTCGAACGATAGTTTTGCTCCAGGCGAACGACCTTCGCACCAGGAAAATCCTTTTCAAACCGCAGGATATTGCCAACCTCTGCGCCTCGCCATCCGTATATTGACTGGTCGTCGTCGCCCACACAGCAGATATTCTTGTGACCCTGCGCCAGAAGCCGCAGCCATAGGTATTGGGCGACGTTGGTGTCCTGATACTCGTCGACAAGGATGTATCGGAACCAACGCTGATATTGCTGCAGGATATCGTCGTGCGTCTGCAGGATTGTCACGACGTGCAGCAACAGATCGCCGAAATCGACGGCGTTCAGCGTCTTCAATCGCTCCTGATATTCGGTATAAATGTCGACCGCGCGGTGATTGAACGCACCAGCCTCGCCGGCGGGCACTTTTTCCGGCGTCCAGGCACGGTTTTTCCAACCATCGATGATATGAGAAAGTTGGCGTGCGGGCCAACGTTTCTCGTCAATGTTTGCGGCGACGATCAGTTGTTTCAACAGCCGTATCTGATCGTCGGTATCCAGGATCGTGAAATTGGTCTTGAGGCCGACAAGCTCGGCGTGACGCCTGAGAAGTTTGACGCAGATCGCATGAAAAGTGCCAAGCCAAGGCATCCCCTCAACGGTTTGACCAAGAAGTCTGGCGACGCGGGATTTCATCTCGCGCGCCGCTTTGTTGGTGAATGTAACGGCCAGAATCTCGTTCGGGCGTGCCTTACCTGTGGCCAACAGGTGTGCAATACGCGTTGTCAGCGCTTTGGTCTTACCTGTGCCGGCACCAGCGAGCATCAGGACCGGCCCTTCAAGCGCTTCAACCGCCTCGAGTTGCGCCTCGTTGAGGTCATCAAGGTAGGAAGCGGGACGCGCAGCGAGGGCTTGCGCCGAAAGCGGCACGCGGTCAGGAAAATCGCTATCGTCAGGACGGCTGCTCATTTCGCGAACGTAGACCGAATGCCATTCGAGCGAAAGAGGTGTTCGCGCTCTGTTCTACAGATCTGAACTGATAACGCGGCATCTTAACGCCAACAGTCCGAAAGGGCTCACCAAACGAATTTTTGAAAAGAAATCTGGGCGGGTCTTTCCCTTTTGTGCGAAGGCATTATGAGGGTGCCATGGACCTTGATACGCGTTTTCCAGCCGTTTCTGATCTGCGCGCCCGCGCCCGCCGACGCGTGCCGCATTTCGTGTTTGAGTACCTCGACAGCGCCACTGGCATCGAGGACCAGCATCGGCGCAACCAAGACGCTCTCCGATCTGTTCATTTAATGCCCTCGATTTTGAAAGGTCCCTTTGAGCCAGACCTGAGTGCAAATCTATTGGGACGCGACTATCCGCTACCGTTCGGTTGCGCACCCGTTGGAATGTCCGGGATCATGTGGCCCGGCGCGGAAAAGATTATTGCGAGCAGTTGCGC
>JBPCWO010000231.1:0-2740 GCA_051009475.1 Boseongicola sp. | reverse complement strand
CTTTATAGAAATCTGAGGCACGCCTTTATTCAAGGGCGAACGTCGGCAACGGGCCGTGATTGACGATTTGCTTCAGAAATCAAAGGTTGAAAACGAGTTCGGAGCGGTCGTTTGGTGCATAAGTCATCCAGACCGTGTGGAAACGCCGACATTGATTTCTGTCGGCTTCGTTTTGAGCTTTTCGGCGTTTTCTCGTTCAAATTGCAAGTTTTCGCCGTTGTGACCGCCCTGCACGTGGTTTGAACGTGCTCTTGTACCCACGTCACACTGATCGGTCCCTTTTACGCCGTCAGAGCGACCGTGAGACCCCTGACGCCGACGATGTTGAGGGCGCGGCGTATGTTGTAGGCGAGTGCCGTCAGACTGAACTCGCCGCGCACATTGTCCAGTCGCCGCATCAGGAAACTACCCTGGTTCATCCATTGTTTGATTGTGCCGAATGGATGTTCAACGGTTTCGCGTCTTTTGTCGCCGTGCTCGGGATGGGCCGCGACCCTCTTCGCCATGCGTTCCAGAAGCGCCTCATTTTGATAGCGCATGATTTGACGAAACGCCCCCTTCGTACAGTTGGCCTTCAACGGACAATTGGGACAAACGCCATATCCGGTATAGAGACGGCGTTCCATATCCCGGATTTTGCCGGCGCTCTTGAACCGTAGAAACTTGTTAGCAGGACAGACATATCCGTCTTTGTCGGGGTCGTAAGTGAAGTCCTCCTTGGGAAACAGACCTTCACGCTTGGCTGGACCACGATCAGGTTTTGGAACATAGGGCGTCATGCCTGCCTTCTCACAGGCTTCAATATCTTCCGCCTGGAAATAACCCCTGTCGGCAACAACCTTGATGGTTTCAACGTCCAGAACATCCTTTGCCGCTCTGGCCGTATCGGTGAGCAAGCCATAATCCAGCACGTGATTGTAGACCTCCTGCTCGGCAATAAGCTTGTGTTTGTCGTCAACGGCAATCTGGATGTTGTACCCCACGCCAACCTTGGTCATGCGCGCCATGGCACGGGCATCAGGGTCGGTCAGCGACAGTTGACGTTCGCCGCTTTGTTCCAGATCGGCCAGATAGCCTTTCAAACGATCACGCTTGTGGCGAATGGCGTCGACTTTGGTCTCCAGATCATCAGCGCGACCTCCACCCGGCATGTCGTGTTCGTCTGTGTCGCCCGCATCCAACTGTTCGAGATATTTGGCAAGCCGCTCATCACTCTGCTCAATCAGCTTCGCCAACGAGGCTTTGGTAAAGTTGCGATCCTTGCTGTTGACCGCCTTGATGCGCGTTCCATCCACCGCGATCAGCTCGCGCCCGAACAAGTCCAGCTGGCGGCAAAGCACAACGAATTCCCGGAAAACCCGTTTGAAGGCGGCCCGGTTGTCACGCCGAAAGTCGGCAATGGTCTTGAAATCCGGCTGCAACCGCCGCATCAGCCACATCACTTCGATATTGCGATGCGTCTCAGTTTCTAGACGGCGGCTGGAGCGGACACGGTTCAAATAACCGTAGATATAAAGCTTCAACAGGTCTGCCGGATCATAGCCGGGACGCCCGGTCGTTTTGGCCCGTGCCCGAACAAACCCAAGTTGCTCAAGATCCAGTTCATTGACGAAGGCATCAATGAACCGAACCGGATTATCAGCCCCAACGAAATCATCTACCGCCTCCGGCAAAAGAAGGGTCTGCAATCGATCTGCACCGCGAATATGTCTCATCGCAGGATTCTAGCAACAATCCACTCGCTGTTGAATCCCGACTTCGTTTCCACACGGTCTGCATACCTTTTTCGCCAGGCCTTCGAATGCCAGATTTCCGTGGCTTCTGGTGGCTCATAATCCCGGTGCGAAATCCCGACCAATTTGATCGCCAGGAAGTGTTTTAGTTGGAAGATCGGCAATGCGGAATGGTCGAACATTTCAGCCTATAATGAGCGCATCGGCATCGAATGAGGTGACGCCTTCGATGACAAGACTGGCACCGTCGTTGGTCGTAAACTTCAGGCCAGTACCATCGGTCGTCAGTTCCCAACCGAAATCAGCGGTCGTGATGATGCCGTCCTCAACCGTATCCAAATCATCGAGGTCGGTGACCGCACGGCCTATGTTCGGGGTCAGCCATCCGCCGGGCCTTTCGATACCGCGAAATTCAATGAAGTCCTCGGTATCGTCGAAGTCGGTTATGCGGAGACTGGTTGACGATATTCCATCAACGAATACAAATGTATCGGAATCCGCGCCGCCCGTTGCCACCAGATTGTTAGAAAAAACGCCGGTGGGATCGTCGACACCATCCAAATCGGGCAGGATCAAATCATCACCTTCGCCACCAAAGGCTTCGTTGTTGCCCTCTCCCGCAAACAAGGTGTCGTCGCCATCACCTCCGAAAAGAATGTCACCGCCAAGAACAAGGCCATTATTAGCGCCGTGTCCGCCGAAGAGCGTATCGTCGCCCTTGCCTCCTTTCAGAATATCATTTCCAAGCCCGCCTTCCAGCGTATCGTCACCTTGATTTCCAAGCAGCGTGTCGTCGCCACGGCGGCCGTGAATGAAGTCATCGCCTTCGCCGCCCTCTAGTTTGTTGTCATCGGCAGATCCGCGGATTTCATCATCGAAATCAGTTCCTACGACATTTTCGAAGTTCATGAGGAACTCAAAAAAGGCCGGGTTATCCGGATCAGTCGCCGCGAAATGATCCGCTATTTCGGTATTGAGGTCGATCTCAATGCGCTTGGCATTGTCGT
>JBPCWO010000230.1:0-3264 GCA_051009475.1 Boseongicola sp. | reverse complement strand
CAAAAAGGGCGCGATTTTTTTGTGCGCGGCATTCCAGAGGATGTCACTCGCATCCGTCAAATCCGGTATACCGCGACATTGTTGGACTTAATGCAAGGTTATGCACGGATCCGGACCAAGGATGAGTTCCGCCCTTATTCGATGGAACGCGAACACGTCATGACGCTGGAACAGGCGCTTGAACGAATGCGTGGCCTAATCGGATTCGCTGGCGAATGGACAGACTTGTTGACGTGGTTGCCCGACGGCTGGGAAAAGGACCCGGTTCGCCGACGATCAGCGACCGCTTCGCATTTTGCTGCGTCGCTGGAGCTGGCCAAGCTCGGTATCATAAAAATTAGGCAGTCTGACACATTTGCTCCTTTGCAGATCAAGGCCGTTCCCGATGGATGAAGCGGTTGAGAGCATTGAAAGCCTGTTTGAGGCGCCGCCGCTGGCCGAACAAGAACGCATGGTCGAAGCAATTCTGTTCGCATCAGCAGAGCCGGTTACAACAGCGGAATTGAACGCGCGGATGCCTCACGGCGCGGACGCATCCGAAGCGGTGCAGCTTTTGCAAAAACGTTATGACGGCCGCGGAGTTGCCGTTGTAAAGGTCGGCGATACTTGGGCTATCCGCACGGCACCGGACCTTGGTTTCCTAATGCGAAAGGAAACCGTTGAAACACGAAAGCTAAGCCGTGCCGCGATCGAGACACTCGCAATCATTGCGTACCACCAGCCAGTCACTCGGGCCGAAATTGAAGAGATTCGCGGCGTCAGCGTCAGTCGAGGCACCGTGGACCAATTGCTGGAACTGGAATGGATCCGTTTCGGGCGACGTCGCATGACACCGGGGCGTCCAGTCACATACGTCGTCACACAGGGATTTTTGGATCATTTCGGGCTTGAAAGCGCTCGCGACTTGCCGGGACTGAAGGAGCTTCGCGCCGCTGGGTTACTTGAAAATCGTCCTCCACCCGGAGAAGCGCTAGTTGATGAAGACGCTGAAGAGCACTCGCAAGACGATCTATTCGTGGACGAGGATTGAGCAGATGAACATAGATGGCGTTATCCGCATGTTTCTTCGAATGTTCATGCGCAAGGGCATGCGTCAGATCTCAAAAAGCCTTGGAAATAAAAACGATCCCAGGCTCAAAAACTCGAAACGCGCGATGAAAGTCGCCCGACGAGTCGGCCGCATGTAGTGAAGCTTGTGGCCCCGGCGGGCCGGGGCCACAATGTTGCGTTGGCCGTTCAATTCACTGTCGCTTGGCAGAACTGTGAATAGATGAATATGGCTTTTGTTACCCATCGGCCCTGGTTCATAGCCGTGCGTCGCATCATCGGAATGGTAAGCTATTGCTAATCCCGCCAACAACTGCGGTCCGGTGCCTTGCAGGCATGCTTCAAGTGAAATGCCGTATTCCGCGTGTCCTTTTGGGTCCGCGGTAAACGACGATTCAGAACCATCCGGTGCACCCATTGGCAAGTCAAATGTTCGGAACTCGGCCATCGATTGGCCCGCAAAGAATATCCACATGGTGTAAAGACCGTTCGGCACTAGATTGTCGAACTTTGCAGAGAATTCACCTTTCCCCTCTCGGCAATCGTAGCTGGCTTCACCTGTAGCCGAAAGCCAGCTTCCAAGCGTGAAATCAAGCGGTTGGCCCGCGTCGTACGGTCCGACTTTAGCCATGTCCATCGGTGCGTGCTCAACCGGCACGGCCGTTCGATAGACCATTTCGTCCATGTAGTCCGAGTAGTCTTCTTTGGTTACACGGAAGACTTTGCCGTCATCACCGCGCGGGACATACACGTCCTGCTCAATCATTTCGGCCTTTATATGATCGAAGAACACAAGTTCGGTCCCACCGCCTAACGCTCCCGAGGCGGGCATCAATACTAAGGCAGTTGCAGTCGCAATGAGTTTACTGGTCATTGTACTCCCCCCTTATGAGTGATTAAGGACGGAGCGCGTCGCAGGACAAACCAGGACATCTTCAGAATAGATACGGAACGCGAAGCGCTCCTAGCTTCAATGTAACACAAATTCTCGTGGTTGGCTAAGCAGAGCGAAAATGCTTTGAAAGCTTCAAACCCTGGCCCTGGTAATTCGATGCAATATCCTGGCCATAAAGCGCATCTGGAACTGCCGCCATTTTCTCATAAACCAAACGTCCAACGATCTGGCCGTGTTCCAATACAAATGGAGCCTCGTGGCATCGCACTTCCAGGACCCCGCGCGAACCATTTCCGCCAGCGCCGGCCCAGCCAAATCCAGGATCAAAGAATCCGGCGTAGTGCACTCGAAATTCGCCAACCATGGCAAGGTAGGGAGCCATTTCGGCAGCGTGGGTCGGAGGAATAGCGATCGATTCACGGCTGACCAGAATATAGAACGCACCCGGATCAAGAATGATCCTGCCCTCTGTTGTTCGCACCTCTTCCCAATAGTCGGCCGGTTCATAATGCGCGATTTTGCTCAGATCGACGACGCCAGTGTGTGGCTTTGCGCGATAGCCCACCAGATCATCCGCATCGGGGCGCAAGTCGACAGAAAACCCCAGCCCGCCTGCGATGACCGCGTCGCCAGATACTATCGGGTCTGACGCGTGCAAAGCCTTAAGCTCCTCGTCTGTCAAAATGGTGTTGCCCTGTCGAAAGATGATCTGGTTCAGCATCTGTCCCGTGGTCGCGACGACGGAAAATGATCGAGGGCAAATCTCGACATAAAGCGGTCCTTCATATCCGTCAGGCACCCGGTCAAATTCGATACCATGGTCGGTGATGATGCGAGTAAGAAGATCTAGTCGACCGATCGAAGATTTCGCTGATGCGGCTGCACTCATGCCATTCGGCAAATTCAGACGCTCAAGAAGTCGGACGACATACACGCAACCTTTTTCCAGAACAGCGCCCTGGGTTAGATCGATCTCGTGCATAGTCAAATCATTAAGGCGATCAGTCACGCTATGCTGACGACCGGTAAGAAATGATGCGCGAATCCTATATGCTTTTGTTCCTAAACGTAAATCCAAAGATGCGGGTTGAACTTGCCCTTGAACGAAGAGTTCGTCAGCGGCAATCGCGCCAGACGCAATCAAACTGTTAATCTGGCTGTCAGACTGCACACCGGGCGTCATGCAAGGGCCTTTTTCGCAAAACTTCCGCCAGCGCCGCGTGCGGTTTGATTGGTCGGGCTAGCAGGATTCGAACCTGCGACCTTCCGTCCCCCAGACGGACGCGCTAACCAGGCTGCGCCATAGCCCGACGGGCCGGGTT
>JBPCWO010000229.1:0-24273 GCA_051009475.1 Boseongicola sp. | reverse complement strand
GCCCGAGACTTAAGCCCCAGTAGCGTCCCAAACAAGTTGCGGTGCAAATCGCGGTCGCGAAAGCGCAACTTCGCGAAATCGATAGCTGGTCAGGCCAACTGCGAATGCAGGCGCCCACTCCTGCTCACTTTCGACAACAATCATCTGATCGCCTGCCGCCATATCCGGTAGACGATCTTCTATGATATCAAGATCAGTGTACCCCGATATCCCGCCGACACCTTCGGACCAGACCAGTTCAATGGTTTTCGCAAGCGTGTCAGGGTCTTCGACCATAGTGACAACAGTCACGCGAAGCGCATTGTCACCGTTATCACCGGCAAGAAAGTCAAAAGTTTCATGCGCTGCTGTCAAGAAGTCAGGGTCAATTGCCTCGGTCTCTCGCGACAGCATGTCAGCAATCGTGTAGGTTGCTCTCTGGCTGACGTTGATGGTTTTGAACGCATCCCAGAAAACGAAGGTTGCGGTGATCGCCCAAATCAAGATCGGAAATACCAAAACAGCTTCGACCGACAGACCACCGCCTTCACCGCGCGAGAATTTGTCAAAAATACGCATTTTCATTTTTCCCTTGCCCCGCATCAAGTGCCACCGATACCGCCAGTGCCGGTCGTTTGCGCCCGGTTGCCCGGTTCGTTCACAAACGCCGTCGTCGCGACGATGGCATAGTTGCCGTGCCCGTCCTTGGCCATTCCCAGACCTAGCTGAGTGGTCGGAAACATTGGCTGGGCAAGCGCGCAAACGCGAACAACCATCGTCTCGTTCTGCTGACCGGTCTGGTAAACAGTGCCTGTCGCCGGGTCGGTCGTATCATCAAGGTCAATGCACCGGGCCGGGCCGGCCATGGCGGCAATACTGCCAGGGTCTCTTGGAACGGACCGCATCTCGACTTGAACGTTTTGCATGCAATCCGGCAAAATCAGGGCCTCGTCGCAAATGCTAGCTTTTATGTCCGCAAAGTTTGGCACTTGGCCTTTGCTGAGACGCACATCGCGCACTGCCACATCAAGCGCATGTTCAAGCATCACGTTCCGAAGCATATAGTATCCCGCCTCGAAGCCTGTAAGGAACATGAACATGATCACCGGAAACAGGATGACAAATTCAATTGTCGCGCTGCCACTTTCATCGCGGCGCAAACCGCGAATTTTGCTGAATCTGAAGTTCATTCTTTTACTCCTTCAAACGCAGCATCGAAATCTGACCCGCAATCGAGTCAAATGCCTGGCTGATTTCCGTGCCCTGGACATCGTAGTAGTGCGATATAGTCGAAGCGCAGTTCCGCATCGCGTCAAGTCCGGCTTGAGGCGCTTCAAACCCAATGGCGAACACTTCGATCCGGCCGCCAACTTTGGCGGCGTCACAGATATCTTCTAGGCGGCTATCGATAGACGCGTAACCTTCAGTTTGCTCCACGCCGTCGGTGTGATCACTGTAGGCTGTATTGTCGGCGTCTCTAAAAAAGAACCGGGCAATGTCTTCCTCTGCGAACCGCTCGTGCAGCTCTTGGTAGGTCCTCTGAACGGCGTCACCAGGAAGCTGGCCAACAGGAACATAATAGCCGTCACTCCTGTTGCCAGGGTTCTCGGGAACCCACCAGCGCTGCCCACCGACATTGTTCGGCATTTCGACGTAGTAACCATCATACCAATTCAGATTACGACCAAGCGTGGCATCCCAACCCGACGTCCGGCTGTCGGCGTACCAAACACGGCTTGGACCGCGCTTGTACTCTTGCTTTAGGTCGCGCTGAACTGTGTTGGCACCATCCGTCATCAAAACAATGACTTTCATCGTTTTGTCGGCATCGTAGTTGCCGGGACGACCGCGAACATCTTCGATGAGGACACCGTCGTCGACCATGTCATCAATGACGGGCGCAATCGCCGGATCGAGCAGTGCAACGCCCCATTTCATACCGTTGTCGATACCGGTCCATCCGCCTGACGTCAGATTGACGATATGCTGCTTCAAGACGTCTGGATCAGTTTCGTGAACCATAATCTCGGCGCGATTTTCGTTACACCAGCGTCCATTCATGGTGGGCGCGTTGAAGCTATTCTGGCCCTCGTCGAAGTGCGACACACGGTTCAGCGGTGTTGTTGGACCGATGGCTCTTTCGTTGAATTCGGCGTCTTCAAAGCGAACACAAGTCGAGTTGTTGTGCTGGGTCGGATACTCGGTCAGCGCGCCTGAATAGGGCGGCGGATTAGCAATCTGAACCATGGCGCCGCCAGCATTGAGACGAGACAGAAGCTCGCTGCCAGCAACAACCGTTGCATTGTAGGGAATGATCGAAATCGATGTGCGCTGGGCGTTTGGACCGACTGCCAGAACGTGATCGATGAATTCTTGCGCTGCAACTTTGAGGTTCACAAGGCGGGAATTCCCACCCATTGATCCCGAAATATCCACGATCATTGAAATCTCGATATTCTGCACGCCTTCTTCGGCTGCGCCAGCAATATGGCCTTCAAGCTCGTCGATACCCATCATGCTCATGAACATCGTATTTGTATCTATGGTAGAGGTCGCAGCAACCCGGCGACTTACAAGATCCTCGCCGTTCGCGGCCAGACCTTCTGTACTTGTGACGGTCACGTCATCAGGATTGAGGCCAGCTTTTGCGACATGCTCTTTGACCAGGGCCTCTGCATCCATGTCTTGCGTCAGGCTCGATGCGGCCAGGATCGCACTGTCCAAAGTATTCTGCATCGCGACACGCTTGGTCTCGTGACGCATTGTGTCGACGGCCATTCCGGCCATGAACAAAATCAGAAGGAAGATAAAAAGCGAAAAGATGATGAGCGATCCGCTCTCATCTTTGTTGAATCGGCTTTGTTGATTCTGAAATTGGCGAAACACGCCGCGGGCGAAATATAAAGCCATATTAGTTATTTAGCCTCACTAGTTACAAACGGCGCCGCTCAAAACACGCGGTTGCCAGCACTTACTACCCGGCATTTATGCGAAAAAAATGTGGCGAAATTGGGGCAACCAAGGACAATTTGTTAGGACATTTCAGGTATTTGTTGCGGCTGGAAGATTGCGAGCGGCCGGATTGTTTAGATTTTACGCAGGTTTACTCGTCTGCCGAGCAATCGACAGAAGTATGGCGTCTTTGGTGTTCTTTGATAGGCTGGCACTACCACAGGCCGAGGCACAACTAACAAATCCCCTGCAGAAACGGAGTAATTAATATGGACGGAAGCGCGACACACGAGCCATCATTTCGCGAAAGCGTTGATCTGATGTTCAATCGCGCGGCGGCCTTGATGGATCTGCCGCCCGGGCTGGAAAACAAGATTCGTGTTTGTAACTCAACTTATACCGTGCGTTTCGGCGTCAAATTGCGGGGTGAAATCAAGACCTTTACAGGCTACCGTTCTGTGCATTCCGAACACATGGAGCCAGTTAAGGGCGGCATTCGGTACTCTCTTGGCGTCAACCAAGACGAAGTCGAGGCCCTGGCGGCGCTGATGACATATAAATGCGCGCTGGTCGAAGTTCCCTACGGCGGGTCAAAGGGTGGACTTTGCATTGACCCGCGCGAATATGACGAAGATGAGCTTGAGCGCATAACTCGCAGATTTGCATACGAACTTGCCAAGCGGGACTTGATCGATCCGGCGCAGAATGTTCCGGCACCTGATATGGGAACAGGTGAGCGCGAAATGTCCTGGATCGCGGATCAATACGCCAGAATGAACACGACCGATATCAATGCGCGCGCCTGCGTCACTGGTAAACCGCCACATGCTGGCGGCATTCAGGGTCGCGTCGAAGCCACCGGCCGTGGGGTACAGTATTCGCTACAAGAATTTTTCCGGCATCCCGAAGACATTGCCAAGGCCGGATTGAGCGGATCGCTCGACGGGAAAAGCGTCGTCGTCCAGGGACTGGGTAATGTCGGCTATCATGCCGCAAAGTTCTTGTCCGAAGAGGACGGAGCCAAGGTCGTTGGAGTTATCGAGCGTGATGGCGCTCTTGTCGATGATAACGGCCTTGATATTGAAGCTGTCAGTCACTGGATCAAAAGCCATGGCGGCGTGAAGGGATACGCGACATCTGGCTATGTCGAAGACGGCGCCAAAGTTCTTGAGCACGAATGTGATATTCTAATTCCTGCCGCACTTGAGGGCGTGATAAATCTTTCCAACGCCGACCGCATAAAGGCACCACTGATTATTGAAGCTGCCAATGGTCCCGTTACCGCCGGTGCCGACGAGGTTTTGCGAAAGAAAGGCATTGTCATAATCCCAGATATGTACGCAAACGCAGGCGGCGTGACAGTGTCGTATTTTGAATGGGTCAAAAACCTTAGCCACATTCGTTTTGGTCGCATGCAACGCCGCCAAGAAGAGGCGCGGCACGACCTGATCGTGTCCGAGCTTGAACGACTCAGCGACTCCATGGGCGATTCCTGGTCGATGACTTCTAATTTCAAAGAACGTTACCTGCGTGGGGCGGGCGAACTGGAACTCGTCAGGTCTGGCCTCGATGACACCATGCGCGGCGCCTATCAGGCAATGCGAGACGTTTGGCAATCAAGAGATGACATATCTGACCTTCGGACAGCTGCGTATGTCGTCGCGATTGAGCGGGTGGCATCCAGCTATCGTGCGAAGGGTTTGTGAACGCAAATGAACGCGACATTTAGTATCAAGTAATTATCAATTTCCGTGGGTATTGTTTTACTCGCCTGAACAATGATGCCGCGTAAACATCGTTGTTCGGCAATTTTAGGCAATTTTGTGGCGCTTGACCCTAATTTTGCCTGAATTTTCCTGCTTATTCGGCGCGTGAAAGACCGATCTGATCGGCAACCATAAGGTGTGCAACGAATGAGTGACGTTTCGAAAAGCCAATTTCAATCAAGATTTTGGCGCAGCGAAAGCGGATCAATCACCGCGGAATCCGTTCTTTGGCTTCCAATCTTCATGGTATTTTTCAGCATCATAGCGGACGTTTCTCTAGTGCTGCATGGTCAGTCAAAGGCAATGAAAATTGCTCAGGACGCAAATCGCCATGCCTCCACCGGATTTCTGGATACCAATACCGAGATGGAAACTCTGGTAACCGCGAGAGTTTCGCAATTCAGTCCCAACGCGACGGTAACTTCTACAATTTCAAACGAAACTGTGGGCACCACGATTACGCTTCCGACAAATGATTTGTTTGTAGTGGGCTTTCTTGGCCTATTTACAAATATGGACATCACAGTCTCCTCGCTTCACCTGAAGGAGATTTAAGTCGTGGAAAGTCGAACGATATTTATTCGATTTCGCGGCCTGACGTCGTCAGTATGCTCAGCCGCCAAATCTCGCGTCCGCAAAGCTCGCGGATTCAAGCATGATCAAAATGGCGGCGTGAGCGTCGAGGCAATGTTGTGGATGCCGTTCTTCCTCGTCCTGATCTTCGGGATTGCTGAACTCGCTCTGGTATTCCACGGCCACGCACGTGCACTGAATGTGGCTCAGGAGACGAATCGCGGTTATTCGGTCGGCCGCTTTGCATCGACCGCAGACGCTGAAAACTGGGCGGCACTCGCTATGTCGCAATACAGTGACGGGATCGTCGTTCAAACCAGCCGTAGCGACTTGATCGTGACGACCGAAATCAGCATTCCCGCCGGCGATTTTTCCGGCAACATCGGGTTCTTACAATTTGTTCAGGATTTCCGAATCCTGGCCAAAGACCAGCAAGTCGTGGAGTTTTGAGATGAAAAAAAGAACAATCACACTTAACGACGTGACCGAGGACTTTGTCCAAAGCACCTCTGGCGCAATTACAGTCATGAACATTTTCTTCCTGATGGTTGTCGCAATTCTTGCTGGCATTGCCATTGATACAGCGAGTCTTGTCCAGGCCCGAACTCAGCTTCAAGTGGCAGCTGATACGGCGGCTCACGCTGCGATGTACACGCGCGACCAAAACGATGCCGCGACAGCAAAAGCGAAGGGGCTGGAAGTCGCTTTACATAATATGCCGTCTGCAAGGTTCGGCACGATTTTGGACGTCAACGATATTCACTTCGGAACTTATGACGCCGCTACCGCCGAATTTACGATAGACGAGACGTCAACGACTGCGGTCTATGTAAAGACGGGTCGTTTGTCCGACACAGCGAATCCGGTGACTGCATTTTTGCTTCAGTTCATTGGCCAAGATGAGTTCGATGTTGTGGCGACTTCCGTCTACGCTGCGGTTTTACCGCCATGCTACAACGACGGCTGGCTGGCCCGACAGCGTGTTGATGCACAGTCAAACAACTCCTTTGCCGACGATTTTTGCCTCTATTCGGACACGCAGATCGAGATGAACAATCACAATAGTTTTGTGAACGGCACGACGGTCTCGGCACCCTATGGCGCAGACGATATTACCGTCCCATCTGGCGGCTGGACGAGCAACCCGGGCCTGCTTGAGGCCGTCCGCGTGGATCACATGACACTTTCGATTCTGAACAAGTTCGACGTTGTCGAAGCCAACTTGGCAAACCCGAACTCACGCTTCGATCGGTCTTACCTGACGACCACTGCTTGGACAAACGTCCCGGCCAGCAACAAAATGGACCAGACCGATTTCCCGGCGGGCGGAATGTACAACATTACCGGTTGCCCCGGGCCGGGGGTCACGCTTGAGACCGATATTTCAAGCGTAGTTCTCAAGTTTGATTGCAAGGTTAAGATCGCAAATGGCATTGCGTTTGAGGACGTTGTCCTGATCAACTACGACACTGGAGCAAACTCCTTTTCTGCCACAAATAACTTAAGGCTTGGAGTTGACGACAATTGTGATCCTGACGGCGGGGCAATACTTGTGCTGTACGGCGGCGCTGATCTTGGGCAGGGCCTGCAGATATTCAGCAGTCAAGTTCTGGCCCATGGCGATGTTGAATTTGCGGCTCAGGGCAATGGCGTTGAGGGCGGCTCAATAATATCCGCTGGCGAAATCGACGGAACTTCTCTCACCAATATGTCCGGCTGCCCGGGCTCGCTTTTAGATGGCTACGCGTTTTACTTCCCGGAGTACAAGCTCCGCGGCTAAAAGCACGGAAATAAATTGAAGGCAATCGGCCCGAGGTCCACTGGACTTCGGGCCGGTCGCGTTTGATAACTACACCATGAGTCTGCCACCCGGATTTGTCGATGAGCTGAAAACGCGATCTTCGCTGGCCCAGGTTGTGGGTCGAAAAGTGACGTGGGATGCACGGAAGTCCAATCAAGGCAAAGGCGACATGTGGGCGCCATGCCCATTTCATCAGGAAAAAACGGCTTCTTTTCATGTAGATGACCAAAAGGGCTTCTACTATTGCTTTGGCTGCCACGCGAAGGGCGATCTTTTTAGTTTTGTGCAGGAGACCGAAAACGTCGGCTTTATGGAAGCCGTTGAAATCCTTGCCCGCGAAGCTGGGATGCAGATGCCGGCGCAGGACCCGAAGGCGAAAGAAAAAGCCGATCGACGTGCCTTGCTATCAGATGTCATGGAGCAGGCTGTTCAGTTTTATCGGCTACAGCTTCGCACCGCGGGTGCTGGGAGCGCTCGCGATTATCTAACCGGTCGTGGATTGACAGACGAAGCGCTGGGTCGCTGGGATATAGGATTTGCGCCTTCGGCGCGCCAGGGTCTGTTTCAGCATCTTGCAGCCAAGAACGTAGCGCCCGATCTGATCATCGACGCCGGACTCGCGGCGCGCCCAGACGACGGGGGCGACCCCTACGACAGATTCCGCGACCGGATCATTTTCCCGATCCGCGACGCTCGCGGCAAAGCCATTGCGCTGGGCGGTCGCGCGATGGATCCAAATGCGCGTGCCAAGTATCTCAATTCGCCCGAAACCGCGTTGTTCGACAAGGGGCGAAGCCTTTTCAACCATGGACCCACGCGCGAAGCCGTCGGGCAGGGGGTACCGCTGCTGGTCGCCGAAGGCTATATGGATGTAATCGCGCTTTCCGGCGCCGGGTTTGGGGCAACAGTCGCACCGTTGGGAACGGCCGTGACCGAAGACCAGCTTCAGCTTCTTTGGCGCATGCATGACGAACCGATCATTGCACTCGACGGTGACAATGCCGGTTTTCGCGCCGCGCTTCGTGTCGTTGACCTTGCGATGCCATTGATCGAAGCTGGCAAATCGCTCAGGTTTTGTCTTATGCCCGAAGGGCTTGACCCCGACGATCTGATCCGGACCGAGGGTCCAGGGGCAATGCGACGCCTGGTCGATGACGCGGTTCCAATGGTGCAGTTACTTTGGCGTCGGGAAACAGATGCCAAGGTTTTTGACAGCCCCGAGCGCCGCGCTTCGCTCGACAAATCGCTTCGCGATGCAATCCGCAAGGTTCGCGATCCGTCGCTTCGACGGCACTATGGCGACGAGATCAATCGCCTTCGAAGGCAGCTTTTTGGGCAGTCGACCGGCCCATCCCCGGTTCGCGCCCGAAACTGGAAGGACCAGAAAAATACACCCACAGCAGAAACCAAAGCCAGCACATTGGCGGCGTCAGGCTCTGCATTTGAAGACCAACTGCGCGAAGCAGTGATACTCGGCACGCTCGCGCGACACCCAAATATCGTCGAAGCCTTTATATCTGATCTTGAAGGGCTTTCGACATCGCTTTCGGCTCACGAGGCGGTGCGTCAGGCAATCCTGAAGACCGGCGGTGCAGATCAGGATAATTTACAGAAAATTTGCGGAGAGGACGCACTTGAAAAGCTATTCTCGCCGCGCCATGTGCAAATCGCGCCTGGAGTGCAGCCGAGCGCAGATGAGGATGTTGCAAGACTATCGGTGGCTGAGGCGTTTGCCAAAATTGCCGCAAAGCGCGGTGCGCAAGATGAAATTGAAGATGCAGTGGAAGACTTGGCCGGTCCTGCAGACGAGGGAATGACTTGGCGTCTTGGCCAGGTCGCCGAAGCACTGAACAGTGCCGGCAAATCGGAACAGGACGACAGGGCCGACTACGACATCGGGCCGAACGGCGCGCGAATCAAGCGCGACGAAAAAGACAAGCTGACCGAGCTCCTGGGCCAGATTGACTACTCCAAGGGACGCAGTAGATAACCGTAGCAATTCTGCGCGAATCTCTAATAAAAGCTTGGGCTGCGGGTTGTGATTCTGTGATTCGCGCGAGATGATTCGCTCAAAGTCCGAATCACTAGATATTTTGGGAGAGCCGAATGGCTGCCAAGGATACCGACGACCGTAAATCGGACGATCAAGAGGGCGAAGGCGTCCTCGATATGAGCCAAGCTGCGGTCAAAAAGATGATCGCCGAGGCTCGCGAGAAGGGCTACATCACTTACGATCAGCTAAACCGGGTCTTGCCACCGGATCAGGCAGCTTCCGAGCAAATCGAAGACGTGATGTCGATGCTTTCAGAGATGGGCATCAATATCATTGAAGACGAAGAAGCCGAAGACGATGGTGCAGAAAGCGAATCGTCGACCGAGGTCGTTGAAGCATCGACTTCGCGTGAAGTTGCCGTCTCAACGACTGAAACCGAGAAACTTGACCGCACCGATGACCCGGTGCGGATGTATCTGCGCGAAATGGGCTCTGTCGAGCTATTGTCGCGCGAGGGCGAGATAGCGATTGCCAAGCGAATCGAGGCCGGCCGCAACACGATGATTGCCGGGCTTTGCGAAAGCCCGCTGACGTTTCAGGCGATTACGATTTGGCGCGACGAACTGCTGAGCGAAGATATCCTGCTTCGCGACGTCATCGATCTGGAAACCACATTCGGACGATCGATGGGCGAAGAAGATGATGACGAGGAACCAGTAGTTGAAAACGTAGCTGTAGATGCGCAGGCGCCGCAGGAAAAATCTGACGAGCCTGAACTAGACGCTGACGGCAATCCGATAGCTTCCGATGACGAGGATGATGACGAAGACGAGGCCGCCAACATGTCGCTGGCGGCGATGGAAGCCGCGCTAAAGCCCGCAGTTTTGGAAACACTGGATTTGATTGCCCGCGACTACACCAAGCTTTCTGATATTCAAGACCAGCGCATGTCGGCGACGCTGAACGAGGACGACAGCTTTAGCGCCAAAGAGGAAAAGAAGTATCAAAAACTCCGGTCCGAAATTGTCGAGCTGGTGAACGAACTCCACCTGCACAACAACCGGATTGAAGCGTTGATCGACCAGCTTTACGGCATAAACCGCCGGATCATGTCGATCGATTCAAATATGGTGAAGCTCGCCGACCAGGCGCGTATTAACCGTCGAGAGTTCATCGAAGCCTACCGTGGCTACGAGCTCGATCCGAATTGGCTCGAGCGGATGGGCGAAAAAGCCGGGCGCGGCTGGAAAACCCTGATGGAACGCTCGATCCCGAAGATCGAGGAACTCAGGGGTGAAATGGCCCAGGTCGGTCAGTATGTCGGTGTTGATATTCCTGAATTCCGCCGGATCGTTCAACAGGTGCAGAAGGGTGAAAAGGAAGCCCGCCAGGCCAAGAAGGAAATGGTCGAGGCGAACCTGCGTCTGGTGATTTCGATCGCCAAAAAATACACCAACCGAGGCCTGCAATTTCTCGATCTGATCCAGGAAGGCAACATCGGCCTGATGAAGGCGGTCGACAAATTCGAATACCGCCGCGGATACAAGTTTTCGACCTACGCCACCTGGTGGATCCGGCAGGCAATTACCCGTTCGATCGCCGACCAGGCTCGCACGATCCGTATTCCGGTGCATATGATCGAGACGATCAACAAGCTGGTGCGGACCGGGCGCCAGATGCTGCATGAGATCGGTCGCGAACCGACGCCCGAGGAATTGGCCGAAAAACTCCAGATGCCTTTGGAAAAGGTTCGCAAGGTGATGAAGATCGCCAAGGAGCCGATTTCACTGGAGACGCCGATTGGCGACGAGGAAGACAGCCAGCTTGGCGATTTCATCGAAGACAAGAACGCCGTGTTGCCGCTCGATTCAGCTATCCAGGAAAACCTGAAGGAAACCACGACCCGTGTTTTGGCATCGCTCACGCCACGTGAAGAGCGCGTTTTGCGGATGCGGTTCGGCATCGGTATGAACACCGACCATACGCTTGAAGAAGTCGGTCAGCAGTTCAGCGTTACGCGGGAGCGGATCCGGCAGATTGAGGCGAAAGCGCTTAGGAAGTTAAAGCATCCAAGCCGGAGTAGGAAGTTGCGGAGTTTCCTGGATCAGTAAGCCGGGTGTGCGTTACAGCAAAAATTCTGAAATCGCCTTTGGCGGCTTCTTGAATTTCGCCGCGTTAGGCACTGTCGCATCTTCGGCCGCGTGGCCAACTGTCAGGATCATTGTCGCCTTCTCGGACGCTGGTCGCCCCAACATTTCGTTCAGAAATTTCATACGCGCCGGTGTGTGTGTTAGTGTCGCCAACCCCGCGTGATGTAGCGCCGCGATTAGGAATCCGGTCGCTATGCCAACGCTTTCGGGTACGTAGTAATTCTTGTACCGCGACCCATCCTCAAATGTGCCCCAGCGCTGGGCAAAAACTACGATCAGCCAGGGCGCAGTCGTCAAATGCGGTTTGGACGCGTCTGTGCCAATGGGTTCCAAGGCTTTGATCCATTCGTTGCCGCCGCCGCCGGCATAGAAAAGGCGTTCTTCTTCTTCGGAGGCCTCGCGTATCCGCGCCTTGATCTCTGAATTCGAAATGCAGGCAAAAAACCAAGGCTGATGGTTGGCCCCGGATGGTGCTGTGCCTGCCGCGGATACACAATTTTCAATAACTTCGCGGGATACTGCACGGTCAGAGAAATCACGCACAGTGTGTCGTCGCGACATGCGGTCTTTGAACGCTATCGATTCTTTTAACTGTTTTTGCTCATCAAATTCGAAGCGATCGGGAAGAGGTATCGGCTCATATTTGATATCGGACTTGCTAAACATACGTTTCATCCCTTCCCGCCGATTAATCACATCGCTAGCACTGATTTGGGGCAACTGGCACTGATAAAAACGGCATCAACCCCACGGCAGCGCTCCGACTGACCTATGGAATTGTGGCAGTTTTCCTATTCGGTGCTACTCATTGGCAGAACTAGAAATTGTTGCAAAAACTGAAACAATCTCGCTACACTGACCGGCAATTGTTCGCCTAAATCATGCCGTTGGTTGAAAAATGTAAAGTCACGCGCACAAATTGCAGTAAATATACAAGTCTACAAAGCGGCGAATAGGGGGGAACCTATGTCGATATTTCGTGTAATACCGCTTAGCGCGGGGCTTTTCTTTTTGGCTGTACCAGCCTCGGCCCTTACGCTGACATTTGATGAACCGCCTTTTAATCCGTTTGTACCTTATGCGGAAAGTGGCTTTGTCGTTGAGGACGGCGGGTATTTCGTTGCCGCCGACGGGGCGCTGCATTTTGACATTTTCGGTGGACCTTATGCAGACGAGCGCACAATCACGCGTGAAGATGGCGGTGCGTTTTCTGTCGATTCACTTGATGTGATATCGCTTTATCCAAGCGTTGATGCTGGTGGACTGATCGGTGACCCGCTTGCCGATATCAATTTCCTGGGATTTAACGGCGCCGATTTGGTCAATGTAGCTCGTGGATCATCGCAGATCGGAGACAATACAATCGAATTTGGGGACCTCTTTTCAGAGATCACCTCGTTTTTGATATCCGGATTTGACCCGGGAAATATTCAATATGAGCCAGATTTTAACGATGTTCACTTCTTGATCGATAATCTTGAGGTTTCGATCGAAAAAACCGATGACGACGGACCGTTATCGGACCCTGTAATATTGCCGTTGCCTGCAGCTGGTTGGCTGCTTTTGGCCGGTCTTGGAGGACTCGGGTTCATTCGTTTTCGGCGACGGGCTGGAAATTCGTCCGGATCCGGGACCTGACACAACGAGGTTGGCGTACTTCCTGACGCTTTGCCAAACAGCGTCGGCGACATGACCGAGTTCACTCTAACCGTTGCCACCAGCGCGGATGGCTTTATCTCGCGCACGGCCGAAGAACCACCGCAGGAATGGGCGAGCGCTGAAGAACAGACGCTCTTTTTTCGCGATGTCGACGCCGCCGACTGGGCCATAATGGGGCGAAATACGCACGAGGCGGCAGACAAGCCTTACCGACGGCGAATAGTTTTCTCTTCAAAAACAGGCGGCTGGCAGCGTCCTACGCAACTTTGGTTAGACCCGGCGGGTGTTGCGCCAAATGATCTTGTTCAAAGAGTTGCCGATGTCCATCCGCTGGACCGCGGACTCATTTTAGGTGGCACAAGGGTGCACGATTGGTTCCTGGCCCATGGCGCTATCGACAAAGTTCACCTGACAATCGAACCGATAGCATTCGGAGCAGGGTTACGAATATTTAGCAATCAATCTAGCGCAAACGCGGTCGAGGCCTTCACCTCGAACGGGTTCACGGTAGACAGCCATAACGTTTTGAATGGCCGCGGAACGCGCTTTTTGGAAATGTCGCCAATATGACCGAACTTATCGAAATTCAAACGGACGGTCCGGGGCTGTATGAATTTACTGAACGAGTTCAAAGCCTTGCGATCGGAAATGGCGTTATGACAGTTTTTGTCCAACATACGTCTTGTTCGCTGCTAATTCAGGAAAACGCCGATCCTGGCGTGCGAGCTGATCTTCTGGAGTATTTTCAAAGGCTTGTGCCACATGCTGACGATCCTTCAATGGACTATCTGATCCACAGGTCGGAAGGCCCAGACGATATGCCGGCGCATATCAAAGCAGCGATTCTACCTGTTAGCTTGCACATACCCGTCTTATCCGGGCAAATGGCGCTAGGAACCTGGCAGGGAATTTACCTTTTCGAACATCGGGCGCGGCCGCACCGCAGAAATGTCATTTGTTCCATGAGTTAGGCGCGACCGCGTAAATGATCAGTCTTCCAGGACGAAAGTGACCATCATATTGACCTGGTAAGTTTCGATCTCGCCGTCTTTGCCGACATCTACAGATTGTTCTTTGACCCACGCTGATTTTACGTTGCGCAGCGTTTTGGACGCCCGCTTGACGCCTTCTTCAACGGCGTCGTCAAATCCCTTTTTCGACGTGGCGGAAATTTCAGTTACTCGTGCAATCGACATCGTTCACTCCCGTTATATTGATGCAACGCCATACTGACGTTTTGATCCGCGCAATCTAATGGGAAAATCCTACCATTGGCATCAGATATTCGGTGGGTGCGGCGACTTGTCGAACGGCAAACCCATAGCCGTCAAAAGGTGCAACTGCGCAACGCCCGGAAAAGCCTATCTGGTGGCGGCATTTCGGCTCTACCCAAAATGCGGATGGGTCCCTATAGTCCGTGTGGGTACGGGGGCTAAACCCCCAAGCAGGCAGGGAGAAGTAGCGGATGCGCTGCCCGTTTTGTGGAAATGTTGACACTCAGGTGAAAGACTCGCGCCCGGCAGAGGATCACGTTGCGATCCGCCGCCGTCGGTTTTGTCCAGCTTGTGGCGGTAGATTTACGACTTACGAGCGGGTTCAACTCCGCGACCTCGTGGTCATTAAGTCAAATGGTCGGCGCGAAGATTTCGACCGTGACAAATTAGAACGGTCAATTCGTATCGCGCTGCAAAAGCGCCCGATCGAGCCCGACAGAATGGATCAAATGATCTCTGGCATAGTCAGGCGATTGGAATCTTTGGGCGAAACTGACGTACCGTCGACGACAATCGGCGAAATCGTCATGGAAACGCTCGCCCGGATCGACACCGTTGCTTATGTCAGATTTGCGAGCGTTTACAAGAACTTCCAGGCAGCCGACGACTTCGACAAATTCGTGAGCGAACTGCGACCACCGCAGAAAGACGAGTGAGCCGAAACGATGAACGTCACATGCGCCACGCGCTGTCACTGGCGGCGCGGGGTCTTGGGCGCGTTTGGCCCTGGCCGTCGGTAGGCTGCGTTCTTGTCAGAGATGATCGTATTGTTGGTCGTGGCACTTCGGATGATGAAACACTCCGACATGCGGAAATCGTTGCGCTGGAGCAGGCCGGCAATGATGCTCGCGGCTCGACTGCTTACGTCACTCTTGAGCCATGCTCGCACCAAGGGCGCACACCGCCTTGTGCCGATGCGCTAATCAAAGCGGGCGTCGTGCGCGTCGTTGCAGCGATGGAGGATCCTAATCCCAAAGTTAGTGGTAAGGGGTTCCGAAATCTGGAGTCCGCTGGGATCGAGATCGAAATCGGACTCTGTGCTGCAGAAGCCAAAGAACAGAACAAAGGCTTCCTGACCCAAATCCGAAGCGGTCGCCCAATGGTGACATTGAAACTTGCGACGACGCTTGACGGTCGTATTGCGACGGCATCTGGGGAAAGCCGTTGGATTACCGGCCCGTCCGCACGTCGCATGGGTCATGTACTTCGGATGGGCCATGACGCCGTATTGATCGGTGGCGGGACCGCACGGACGGATGACCCCATCCTTACGGTTCGGGATATGGGTGCGGGTCGCCAGCCAGTTAGAATTGTCGTGTCTAAGCACATCCGGCTTGCGCAAGGTTGTCGCCTGTTCAACGACGCAAGCAATTCGCCGGTTTGGATTGTTTGCGGCGAAGATGCGGTGGAGAGCAAAGAGGCAAATCAGTGGCGCGAAGCCGGTGCCAAGGTCATCCCAGCCCAAGCCGAGAATGGGCAAATCTCTGCCGCCGCGATGCTAGCGGCTTTGGGGCAGGCGGGTCTTACGCGCGTGTTGTGCGAAGGTGGCGGCATGATCGCGGCTTCGCTCTTGGCGGCAGATTTTGTCGACGAACTAGTTGTTTTTTCAGCAGGAAAAATGATTGGCGCCGAAGGTCTGCCGTCAATTGGCCCCTTGGGAATAGCTGAATTGGGCGAGACTCCCAAGTTTGAATTGATCGAGTCTCGTCCAGTCGGGAATGATAACTTACAGCGGTGGATGCGCGCCGCGTCAGCGACGTAGACGACGCATCAATTGATAAAGGCGTTGGATTCCGGTTAGGTGCGACGTTGCATTTGGCCCGCTTGCCTGCGCGACCAGACTCGCAACTGCTTGTTCGGGCGACAATGCAACTCCGGATTCTGGATCGAAATAGCGTGGGTAGCCAATCAGACAGGCATGGGCCAAACCTTCGAGTGTCACGTCTCCGCTGCGATGCACTGGTTTAGGAGCCAGATCTCGCGTTAGTCCCCAACCAGCGTAAAACGGCACGCCCGCACAAACAACTGGAACGCCTCGAAGTAATGCTTCAAAACCAAGAGTGGATGAGATCGTCCAGACTTCGTCGCAGTTTGAAAGCGCGTCGGCGGCGCCGACATTGGCAAGGGTGATGTCGGCAAACTTGCTGACTTCTGATGGCTCGACGATGCCCCTGCGCAAACCAGATACGACATCCGGGTGCGGCTTCCAAAGGAGGCAATCTTGCGGATTTTCCGCTCGTGCGAATTCGAGCAGATCGGTGTTCGTTTTGATGTCGATTGCACCCAATATCACAGAAGCATCGTCCTCCACCTGACCGACAACAAGTATTCGGCGGCGATCGGTAGGAATTGTCGGGCAATCGCCCATTTTGTTGTATTTGGTTAAGTTCCGTTGAGAAATGTAAGTAATTAGTCGTTCAGAGCGTTCGATTTCTGCAAGCGGCAATTTTCCAGATTCAGAAATCAACCGATCCAAGTCGGACGGTTTTGAGGGATCGTAGTAAATACCTGAATTATCTGCGACCAGTGACAATGGAGGCACGAGCGCAGCGCCCAGTCCGCGCGAACGCAGGAATCCATCTTCAACTCGAATTGCCTTCGCCGGCGCCGGTGTTTGCCCCCAGGCCAGTATCCGTCGATCATCGCGTGCAGCGCGTCTTGCGGCCCGGTCACTATCTTTAGAAAACACAAGACGTTTTTCCTGTCCGAATGCCCGGCGCAGAAAGCCACGCTTCCAGTGTCGCATTCCAAGTGCAACGTATCCGCGGTGATCTTCGCGCCACGCTCGCGATCTTGCGGCAAGCGCCGCGATCACGTCTTCGACTTCGCAAAGTCGATCTTCTATTGGATCGTACCAGGTTGGATAGAGGATCATCGCGGCGGCAAATAGCTGCGCGCGCGTCAGTGCTCGCTGTCGGTGTGGAGGCGAGTTTTCGTCGGCTGTAAGGCCCCAGCCGGCATAAAACGGCTGTCCAAAGACCCGAGGTTTGTGATCGGCGAAAATGGCTTCGAACCCAAGCGTGGACGAATGCGTATAAACGCCCAACGCGCCTTCAAAAAGGGTCCATGGACTGACAGGCGCGTCAAACAAACGGGCGCGATCAACTGGCAATTTCTCACTGAAGTGTCCCGGCCGCTTGCCCGCTTTTGATTCAGGATGCGTCTTGATGAGTATTTCTGCACCGGGGTGCTCGTCGGCAGCCGCGACAAGCATTTCGGCAAAGTCCGCCGCCCCGGCCCCTTGAAGTGCGGCATCACCGCGGGTCTGGTCGATAACAACGACATATCCGGGGGGCGGTACGTCGATCGAAGGGTCATAGGCGGAATATTTTCCTAAATGCCAATGCTTTATCTGTTCGACAGCGCGCTTTGCACGGTTCAACAATTGCGTGTCATCAAGCCCGCTTATGCGCAGAAGTGTTTCAAGATCCGAAGGCGCGTTCGCGTCAAAATGCACGCCGGTTTCATCCAAGCAAAGCCCGAGTGGTAACTCGTTGCGCACGCGTCCAGGATGAACCGAACGCAAAAACGCGTCTTCGACAGACAGGATAGGTGAGTCAGCCCATTCGGCGACAGCCTCGCCGCGCCACGCCGTCGGCGACCGGCCCCATATACCAACCCAGTCATCGGTCCCGGGCACACCCGTCGATACATTCCATCCTTTCAACGACAAGATGCGGCGCATATGACGCCGCATCAAAAGTCCGCCATTAAAGACGCATAATCGCCGATTTTCCGGCGTAGCTTTTTCGATCACTCTAGAAGCTGATCGATGGACGAGGCTGCTGTTAGCGGTGAGACGATCGCACCTAGGATTTTCGCAAATTGCGTGTATGGAGCCTCGGTAACGTAGATGGTGTCGCCGTCACGGATAGAAAAGTCGCGGGCTACAAAGACGCCGTTCGGGCTCGTCAGGTCAAGAACATAGATCATCCGCTGTGCGCCGATTAAATCATTGCGTCCAAGGACAACATTTGAAATTTCCGCCGCCTCGTTGCGGAAAACGAATATCCCGGTTGTATCAGCAACGGTTGTGGAAAGTCCTCCGACACCCGCCAGCGCTTCGATTGCAGAAATGGACTGAGTATCAAACGGCACTTTTTGCTGGGCTCCCGTTGCGCCAAGCGCAGTAAAGGAGCGGGAGTCTTCTTCGACAAGAATCCGGTCGCCCGCCCGCAATGCTACGTCAAGGCGTGGGTCCGCATAGAGATCTTGCAACCAAATCGTGCCGCTGTGCGAGCCCCGGATCAATGTTATTTGTGTAATCTCCGGCGGAAGGGTTATCCCGCCCGCTTTCGCGAGCATCGCCGTCAAAGTGCGGGTTGGGCGTTCGATCGGATACACGCCCTGCGCACCGACACCACCGATCAGTGAAACAGTGGATCCGTCGCCAGCAAGACGGCGGACAAGAACTTGTGGATCAGGTGTTTGCGCTTCGAGCTTTTCAGTAATGATGCGCCGTACGGCTTCAGGCGTGTTCCCAGAAGCGCGGACACGACCAGCGTAAGGGACAAATATGAATCCGTTGCCGTCAACTTGGATTTCTTCCAACGTCGCGCCACCTTCTGACGCTGACGCCAAGAGCCCGTCGTCAACGTTCTCCCAGATCGTCAGCCCTAAGGTATCTCCAGGTCGAATTGTATCCGATCCAAGTGCTGCCGCCTTCATCAGACCTTCGGAAAACCCGAGTGCGGGCACAACCGCAGTCGCCGCAGTAACGTGATCGTTTACCGACACCACAAAGGCATCACCCTGTTCCTGAACTGAGCCTGAGAATATTTCGTCTTTCGTCGGGCCAGATCGGGGTAACGAGCACCCACTTAAAATAATGGCCATGACGCATAGGGCGGTAATACGCGCCCCGCGTTTGTTGTTCTTAATCACTGCCCGGTCTCCTCGACCTTATTATGCCTGCCTCGGCTGATTTTGACCGAAGCGTAGCCAGCAATTTCGAGGTTTTCCAGCATTACAGCTTGGATTTAGGGGACAGCGCGAAGGTGTTGCGTTGCCGCCGCAGGAAGATTTTGAAGGTTTTCGTAAGGCCCGGTCTTGGCCAACATAAGATCAGGCAGCCTCCGAAGTAGGCGCCTGCGACCCCTTTGAGAGTAATATCCACCGGGAATCTGCGACGTCTGCAACAGAAATCGCCGATAATCTTGGTATGCCAATGAATCGGGTGCCTTTGGTGATGCGAAAAAATCGGCAAGACTTTGATCAGAAACGAATTCTGTCCGATCATATACTGCGCGTCCAAACGCTTTCAGTGGTAATCCACGCCACAAAGCCTGCTCTGCCGCCGTGGAATTCACAGTGACTGCGCTTTCCGCATCATCAAGTAATTTTGCCAGTTTTCCGCCTGTTATTAGATCAACTCTGCCACTTATTCCGTGCTCGCTTGCAAGCGATTTTACCAATGGCAACAGCGGCTCGCGGCCATCTTCGAGCGGATGCGCCTTGACCACCAAATGGTGGTGTCGTGGTGCGCCACTCGCAAAAGCTTTGAAAACGACTGACAGAAACTCAGATTGACTCTGGAAGTTCGAGTTGTCGCGGAAATTGGCATCGTGCGCGAGTTGCAGCAGAACAACGTGATAGGGAAACGAGCCCCGAGTGACACGAAATGTTGATATCCGACGGCGAATTCTGCGAGCAGGCATCGACAACAAGTGCCTTAGATACAAAGCGAATTCCGCCTCCGGACCCGGTTGGCGGTGTGACCGGAATGCTGGAAAACTGCGCCGCCCGCTCAGCAACAGTGCGTGATAGACAGCGCCCCAAAAAACATGCTGACGCATATCGCCCCAACGGTCAGGGGCTGCTCTGAGCGGTGAATTTGTGATGTCTAGGGCTTTGCGCATGTCACCCAGACTCAAATTGATCAATGTCGAATCCGCATTGGTGCCATCGCGTTCATAAGTGACCCAATAGGGACGCAGATATCCCTCCTCGAAGGCATGAACAGTTAGCTTAGCGTCGTTCGCGACACTTCGCGCCGCGACGTGAATTGGGCGGCTGGCACCGTAACAGACAATGTCTGTGATGTATTCTCGTTCGACGTGTTTGCGTAGCCAGTTTTCCCAGGCTTCTGATGCACCATGATAGGCGTGAAACCCAGAGTGGTGACGCCAAAAAACAGCGTCTCCTCGATTGAATCCAACCCGCGAAACAGCCGCTCCGGAATCTCGCAAACGCCCCGCCAGGGACGAAAAAAATGGTCCGTGCGGGCCCTGTAGGAATAAGAACCGTCTTGTTGCAGGATCATGAAGTTCTCTTGCCATGTTTGCCTGATACGATCCGCAATGGGATATGTCACGCACTGGCTGGGTCTTGCGGCGCAAATTCAGTCGGTCTACGTCCCTAAAAGCTAGATGCAGGAGACATGGGAATGTTCACCGGAATTGTCACGGATGTCGGAGAAGTCCTGTCGACCGAGCAGAACGGCGACCTGAAGGTGAAAATCGCCACTGCCTATGATGTAGAAAATATCGACATAGGTGCATCGATTGCTTGCGATGGAGTTTGCCTGACGGCAGTGGCGTTTGGTCCCAAGCCAAAGCCCTGGTTCGAAGTGCAGGTTTCAGCGGAAACTGTGAGCAAGACAAACTTGAGCGCATGGGCCGTCGGGCGGCGTGTCAATTTGGAGAGCGCGCTAAGAGTTGGGGATGAACTGGGTGGGCATATAGTTTCTGGCCATGTCGACGGCGCCGCCAAAGTTACCAATGTGCGGGATGAAGGAGACAGCACGCGAATAACACTCGAGGCTCCCGTCGAGTTCGCGCGATTTATCGCACCGAAGGGGTCAATTGCATTGAATGGCGCCTCGCTTACGGTGAATGAAGTTTCGGGAAATGCTTTTGGCATCAATATCATACCGCATACTAAGGTCGCCACCACATGGGGTCAGGTCACTGTCGGTGATCTTGTGAACCTCGAAATTGACACGCTGGCACGGTATGTGGCGCGTCTCGCCGAAACGGCATAGTAGATTTCGGTATCGGCGTTCAGCCAACGCTCAACTGTTTATTCACTGTCTCTGTCGGTTTCGTGACCCGGATTGATGTGGCTTTGCAAACGGAATCGCTAAAGTCCCCAAAGGCGCAAAAGCGCCGTCACGTCTACGATGGGGAGAATTCCAGAATGAGTATTTATCATACCCGCCTTTCGGCGGCCAGTATCTTGTTGTCTTGTGCTATGGCGTCTGCCGCTGCAGCCGCGGCAATTGAAGTGACAATCACCAACGAGCAAGGCGCCGATGGTCTTTTTTTGACACCGCTTTTGTCTATTTTTCACGACGGAAATTATGACACCTTCGATGTCGGCGGTTCAGCCAGCAACGGCGTTGAAACGATCGCCGAGACTGGAAGTGCAATGCCTGAATCTGACGCAGCGATGTTGGCTGGCGCTACGACCGGTGTGATCACGTCACCCGGTGGGTTTCCAGGAGCACCGGTAATCGACCCGGGTGAAACGGCTTCGATGGTCTTTAATTTGGATCCGAATAGTGACCGTTTTTTTTCTTACCTTTCAATGGTCATTCCTTCGAACGATCTCTTCATCGGCAATGAAGACTCGATGGCTTATGAGGTTTTTGATATCGCTGGCGCCTTTACCAATCTTGGCGCGATCCAAATCTTCACTTCAAATATTTGGGATGCGGGGACGGAAGAGAACAACAACGTCGGAGCGGCGTTCAACGCCGCTGGCGGGGTCGAGACGAACACAAATGATCCAATCGCTCAGCAAGCCAGCGTCTTTTTTCTAAGTGGGCAGGGCACCGCGGCGGGAACGACGCTCAACCTACCTCAAGATGCGACGCTTCTGGCGACGATTGAATTGTCTCAGGTGCCGGTTCCGGCTGCATTGCCAATGTTGTTATTTGCCTTAGGCGGACTTGGCATCGCTGCCCGCAAACGCAAAGGCTAAATGCCTCCAGAGGCAGCGCGCATCACGCCGCGTTGCCTCTGGTCAATGGTCTGGGGTTCCGCTATGCGCTTGCGCAAGCTGCCACGGGACATTTTCCATGACCTTTGAAAACCCCGGATCGATCGAAGAAAACTGGCGCGACGCCGTTTCATCGATCGAGGAAATCCTCGAAGATGCCCGTAACGGGCGCATATTTATTCTCGTCGATCACGAAGACCGTGAGAACGAGGGCGATTTGGTTATTCCGGCACAAATGGCAACGCCCGAGGCGGTGAATTTCATGGCGACTCACGGGCGCGGTCTGATCTGCCTGAGCCTTTCTGGCGAACGTTGCGATGCGCTTGGGTTGCCACTGATGGCTTCACACAATTCTTCGCGCCATGAAACTGCGTTCACGGTGTCGATCGAGGCGCGTGAAGGTGTGACGACGGGGATTTCCGCACATGACCGTGCGCGAACAGTTGCAGTTGCGATTGATAGCGGGAAATCCGGAACGGACATCGCGACGCCGGGGCATGTATTCCCATTGCGCGCGCGTGATGGTGGCGTTCTTGTGAGGGCCGGTCACACCGAAGCGGCGGTCGATGTCGCCCGCCTTGCTGGGTTGAATCCATCTGGCGTTATTTGTGAGATCATGAACGAAGACGGCTCAATGAGCCGACTACCCGATCTGGTGGCATTTGCCCAAAAGCACAGCCTGAAGATTGGAACGATCAGCGATTTGATCGCTTATCGGCGCCGCCACGACAATCTTGTCGCCGTGACCAAGGAAGAAACCGTGACTTCGGAATTCGGAGGCGAGTGGAAGCTGAGGATTTTTACCGATACTGCGCACGGGGACGAGCATATCGTGCTGACCAAGGGCGACATTACCGGCGGCGAGCCGTGTCTGGTTCGGATGCACGCAATCGATCCGATGCAGGATATTGTAGGGCTGGGGCCAAAAGGACGGGCTTCGGAGTTTGGCGACGCGATGCAGCTGATAGCGGCTGAAGGCCGGGGCGTTCTGGTGCTATTACGCGACACCACAATGAAGCTTGTTACCGGCGACGCGGTCTCGCCCCAGACACTCAGGCAATATGGACTTGGCGCGCAAATATTATCATCGCTTGGCCTTTCAAAACTGATACTGCTGACCAATTCACCGCAACCCAAAGTGGTCGGACTTGATGCGTATGGATTAGAAATCGTCGGCACACTCAAGGTTTCGGAGCAAAGCTGATGGCAGGACATTCTGACAACGAATTGGACCTGCCTAAGTTCACGGACCCGGCGAAAGTGCTGATTGTCATTGCGCCTTATTACACCAAAATCGCGAAGTCCCAGTTGGCGTCGGCACGGGATGTACTGGAAAGCGCGGGCGTGGCGCACGAGACGATTGAAGTGCCAGGATCGCTGGAGATTTCTGCGGCTATAACTCTTGCAAATCGTTTGTCAAATTTTGACGGATATGTCGCGCTTGGTTGTGTAATCCGTGGCCGAACCAGCCACTATGATGTCGTCGTCAACGAAAGTGCGCGCGGGCTGACTCTGTTGGGCCTTCAGGGTCTGGCAATCGGCAACGGGATTATCACGGTTGAGAATATGGATCAGGCCGAAGAACGCGCCGATGTCGGACGTCTGGATACAGCAGGTGGCGCGGCCACTGCGACGTTACACCTGATCGCATTGGCCCGCCGATTTGGCGGCAAGCGAAAATCGGTTGGATTTGCCCCTGGCGAGTATTTGATCGCTGACAACTCTGATGGTCCGCAATCTGCATGACGCCGTCGCTCCGACAAATGAAATCCGCCGCAAGACTGCACGCCGTTCAGGCACTGTTTCAGATGGAAGCATCTGGACAAACAGCAGATGCAGTTCAAAAGGAGTTTGAAGATTTTCGTCTTGGTGTCGAAATGGATGGCGAGTCAATCGCCGAAGCGGATCTTGACCATTTTCGGATGCTGATAGGATCGGCAGTAAACTGGCAGGCAAAAATCGATCAGCTGACAGACCGCGCGCTCGTGGCGAAATGGCCGATCAATCGTATCGACCCGACGATCAGGGCCTTGTTTCGCGCCGCCGGTGCTGAACTGATTGAAAGCGACACACCGCCGAAAGTGGTGATCAGCGAATTTGTCGATGTAGCGAAAGCGTTCTTTCCCGACGGTCGCGAGCCAAAATTTGTCAACGCGGTTCTCGATCACATTGCGCGCGAGTCGCG
>JBPCWO010000228.1:0-10298 GCA_051009475.1 Boseongicola sp. | reverse complement strand
CGAAACGGTGGCCCTTGTCGAAACCGGCGCAAAGATCGGTGGGTTTATGTCGCCCATAAACTGGGACGGCCATTGGATCGATAAGGGTCCGCAGTTCTTTGATAACTTTGAACCGCAAGACGTTGATTTAATGACCGAAATGGTTGGCCCCGACATCATGGAGGAAGTCGGTTTCGACTATGGCTCTTTCACTGGCGGGGCGCTGAATTGCGATTTTGCGATCCCGGATTGGCAGGCTCTTGGCGAGGACACAGCGCACGATGCGTTTCACGGTCTGTTCAAAGATCGCGTTCTGCGGAGCGGACATGTGCCTGCATTCAACACCCTGGATGATCTATTGGTCTACGATGGTGGGCCAACGCTCTATCCGCACCTCGTGCAACTTACGAAAAAGTTCCTGCGCCGCGATGCGAACGAAGTTAGCCCGCGCGCTGCTTCCATGGTGTCATATCTTGGACGCAAGAAGTTCTTTGATCAGGAAACTTCGGTGAACTTGAAAAAGTCACCGCTGCTTGACGGTTTGCTGGCTGCCAAAAAAATGTCGGTTGGCGAAAGTCGCGCCAATCTTTATCCGCGCGGCAGCTCGCTTGAAACCGTTCGACGCGCACTTGAAGTAGCTCTTGAAAGAGAAGGCGTCACTGTTTTTTCGGAAACAACTTTGTCTGAGTTTGACGGCAAGGCCGGGATTGCGCGTGGCGACGGTATTGAGATTGGATTTGGGCGTGTGTTTTTCGGAACTGATGTTCGAGATAGCGAAAATATTCTGACGGGCGGGCGAACCATTTCGGACAAGACCCATGCGTTGCCGGAGATATTCCACTGCTTTGTGGTTCCGGCAGAAAGCGTCGCCAAGCCTTACTATGTGGTGGACTATGATCCCGATCACCTCACAAGCCGGATCACGAGTTTCTGCAATTACATGGGCTGCGTGGACGATGAAGGTAACGGTGTCATTTGCGCTGAAGAACCTGTTGACGTTGGTGACGACCGCTGGAACGACCCGGCGGGTGCAACCGACCGTATCTTTGAAGAAGCAAAGGCGACCGGTACGGTGCAGACCGAAGGGTATTTGAAGGCGAAATCTTTCAAAATACCAGTAACATACAAGTTTCCTCTTGTTGGAATTGACGGGCCAATTGACCAATTCTTTGGCGCAATGAATGCGCGCTTTGGCGACCGGATTATTCTGCCGGATCCATATGGGTTAACCCGCAAGGAAGCGATCGACGATCTGCGAAAACTGGGGCTTCTCGCGTGAGCCACGGGAGAGTCGAAAAGGTGTCGCCAGATGTATGGGGCGACCTTTTGTCGAACTCTCCGTTCCGCACCCGGTTCGTAGATCCAGAATTCATTGAGATTTTCGGCGCGCCGGTCACTTATTGGGGCCTTGATCGAAAAGGTGTTCTCATCGCGGGAATGCCGGTGATCAACGCCGCGGAATTCAACTCCCGGTCTCTGCCTTGGTGCTACTATCAGGGCATCATCTACCACCGAGAAATCTGGCGTGCAGCCCCCGCCAAGCGAACGCAATACGAGATCGAAATCGCGGAGGAATTGGTGACTGCGATTGCCGAGGACACTGACCGATTTTCGTTTTCGCTGCATCCATCTTTGGGGGATGTTCGCGGGCTTGACTGGGTGCATTATCACGATCCGGCTCTGCCACGGTTGCAGATATCGCCACGTTATACCGCAATTGTCGACCTGGAGGGCGCGAATACGGACGGACTGCGCGCGGCCTGCCGCAGTGCACGTCGCCAGGAAGAAGGATACGCAATCGACCGAGAAGAGCTTTCGACAAATAGCGATGGAACGATTGGAGAGTTGGCGGCGCTATATCTTGAGACCTTCGAGCGACAGGGTGTCTCCCCCACTCGGGAAGAATTGGAGATGCTGCCTCGATACGCCGAACATTTCCTGCATGCAGGCGCTGGCAAATTGTTGGCAGTCCGCAATCGCAATGGCGAAGCGTTGTCTATCGCTTTGATCTTTAAAGATTATGACGGAACAACTCATGTCCCCATCGTTGGAACCGGCGACACAAGATACGGCGGCACCTTGCTTTATTTTGCTATCCTCGACGACGCACTTGCCGATGGCGCCAAGTGGGTCGATTTTAACGGCGCTAACTCTCCGAAGCGCGCCTATTTCAAGCACTCGATGGGCGCAAAGCCGGTCCTATATTTCGATGTTTCCTATGATGCAGGTAAAAGGAGTTGAGCGTTGATTTGAGTAATGACGCCGCGCTTGGAAAATGGGCGCATGACCTGGCTAGGGAGCTGTGGCCATTTCCGCGGTCGCTTACCGGTAAGGGTGTACGGCAAACGCTGGATGTATTGGAGCGTGAACTTCCAAACCTAGAAAGACAAAGCGTTCCGACAGGTTATCGCGCATTCGATTGGGAGGTGCCGCGTGAATGGAACCTAAATCGCGCTTGGATTGAAACGCCGACCGGTTCTGTGATTTGCGACACCGATCTAAACAACCTGCACGTCGTTGGTTACTCGCTTCCGACAGACAAAACGCTTCCTTTGGCTGCGCTCAAAGACCATCTGCATACAGAGCCGGGTCAACCGGATGCAATTCCCTATGTCACCAGCTACTATGCTGATGCCTGGGGGTTTTGCCTTTCGCAAGACCAGTTGGAGGCTTTGCCGGATGGTGATTATCGCGCTGTCATAGACGCCACGCTGGAACCCGGACACCTAGAATATGCCGATTTGCTTATTCCAGGTGAGACCGATCAAGAGATCGTTTTTTCAACTTATCTTTGCCACCCGTCGATGGCGAACAATGAGCTTTCGGGCGTTGTTGTTGCCTCCGCGTTGGCACGGATAGTGACAGCGATGCCACAACGTAAGTTCACATATCGCTTTGTATTTGTTCCGGAAACCATCGGTACACTGGTCTATTTGTCAAAGCGGCTCAAACACTTAAGGCGCCATGTCGCGGCTGGGTTTGTCTTGACCTGCGTTGGCGACGAATGCGGACGATCTTATCTGGCCTCGCGGTGGGAAGACACGCTTGCGGATCGTGTGGCACTGGCCGCGATCACCGAGACCGGCCAAACGTATGATCGTTATTCATTTTTGGATCGTGGAAGTGATGAAAGGCAATACTGTGCGCCTGGCATCGACCTGCCTTTCTGTTCAGTGATGCGATCCAAATATGGTACATTTCCCGAGTATCACACGTCGATGGACAATCTTGAATTTGTCACGCCAAAGGGGCTCGGAGAAAGTATCGCAGTCCATCGCCGCATGATCGAAATTCTTGAGAACAACCTAAGACCAAAAGCCAAGGTCTTTGGGGAACCTCAGCTTGGCCGTCGCGGACTTTATGACACCCTGTCTCGAAAAGGATCGGCTACCGGAGCCCGGCTTTTGTTGAATGTCTTAGCCTACGCGGACGGCAAGTCGGATTTGTTTGAATTAAGCGAGAAATTCGGCGTGACACTTACTGAAGTCGAAGAAGTGGTGGCGCTGCTCGACAGGCACGAATTGCTGGAATGACTAGTGCAGGTCGCTGCGCTGACACTCAAATTCAAAAACATCGCCCGCCTTCGCAGAATCAAATCCTAAACTGCGAAACAGCTTAAGACTGGCAGTATTCTCTGCCTTAACAGTTGCGCGCAACTGGCTGAAAGGGATCGAGAAACTTGATATTGCATTGTTCAAGATCTGCTTGGATAGCCCGTGGCCGCGGGCGATTGGATCAAGAAGTATATGGACAGTCGCAGTATTTTCTTCGACATCAAACCGTACCATTCCAACCGGACGACCCTCTTGCTCTGCAATCAGTATTTCGCGCGATTGGTCGGCCAAGACGGCTTCAAGCCAGCCCCGGTGGTTCTCGAAGGGAATTGGCTCGGAATTGAGCGATGCCGCCCGTACATCAGGATCGTTTCGCCAATTCCAAAGCAGATGAGCGTCGCTGACAACTGCGCGGCGGATGTTGACGGTCGCTTCAGTCATGTCGCCGCGCTGCTTTCGCGTCTTGCGCGCCGTTGTAATACGGATGATCCGATTTCATACGCCGGTAGATCCCATCAAGATCGCCAGGTTCGACATCGCGAAACGTATCCTCAAACGCCGCCTGCGAAGCCGCCTCGGTTTGCTCAATGTCTGCCTCCACAGTATCGTCTACTCCAACGACACGCAGCTGCGCGTCATTTCCTAAGATAAAGCCGAAAATCCTTTCGGCGCGCGCCCTGTGATATTCGCTCGTGACGACGTTAACAAATCTCGGCCTGACATTACGCGCAAAGAACACCGCGTCGCCAACTGTATCCCGGGAGTCATGCAATCTGACTATATCTTCGTTTGCAGTTCCGTGGAGCCGAATAGAGGCATTGGCCATCGCGTCGGCCAGCGACAAATCGGTGTCATCTCGATAGGCCCAGCCAGAGGTTACGAGAATTGCGCCAGGTCTCTTGCGCATTTCAGTTGCTGCGATCTCAAGCCGCTTCAATCCTACTTCGTCGGGAACGCCGTCCTTGCTCATTTGATGGCCAAGCACGACGATCGCCGTTTCACAGTGAAGCTTATGATCGGGCCTTGTTATCATTCGCTTCGAACTCTGTTGGCGTGCCTCAAGGCAAGAAATTTTTCGATGATGTTAACTGTTCTGGCGGTGGCCCCGACGTGACGATCTGCAAAACTGCTGGCCTTTGTTGTAAATTCTTTCAATGCACAGTTGTCTTCCAAAAATCCTGTAACCTCGTCAGATAGTTCTTCTGCGGATTTGACAATTCGCACAGCGCCTTCATTCGCGGCGACAAGCGCGGGAAATGTGATTCCGTAAATTGATGGTCCGATAACAACCGGGCGGGCCAGCGCAAGCGGTTCGGAGATGTTGTGACCACCCTTGTCCGCAAGCGTCGCGCCCACAAACACGAGGTCTGCCATCTGATACCAGATATTCATCTCGCCGATTGAATCCGCGACCAGTATGTCCGCGCTGGGTGCCAATTCTCCTTCGCAAGACTCACTCAGCGCGTTAGAGCGTCTAAGTACATGATATTCCTTCGATTCAAGGGCCTCAGCCACCGCGTTGAACCTCTGCTGACTTCTTGGCGCCCAAATAACTCGAGGCGGGTCTTTGAGAGCCAATAACCGTTCAACAAGTGCAATCAGGTCAGCTTCTTCCGCGAGCACCGAGCTGGCAATCAAAAAAGTTTTGCGATCTCCCGCCCATTGACTGCGAAGTCGGGTGCCGGACTCCATTTGATCCGGTCTAACCCACTGATCGAATTTGAGTTCGCCAACGATCAGGATGCGTTCGGGATTAACTCCAGCGGATAGATATCGCGCGCGATGGTCTTCACTTTTGGTTAGAATCGCATTGAACCGCTTTAGAATCTCCAGCCTTAGACCCCAAAACCGCTTTGCGCGTCTCAACGAGTTCTCATGCAAGTTGCCGTTGATGTGCAGAATTGGAATTCCCAGCCAATTCGCAAGCTGAAGATGCCCGGGCCAGAATTCGCCCTCGACAACAAGCCCGATCGAAGGTCGCAGCCGAACCAGGAACAACCAGGTCGACCAAATGAAATCGAATGGAACGTAGCGATGCGTAATGCGTGGGTCGTCAAACAGCCGCTTTCCCTCGCTCAGGCCAGCGGGCGAGGAATGGCTCAGGCAGATGTCATGTCCTCTTGCCAACAGATCGCGGATCAACGGACTGACTGCGCGCGTTTCACCAAGTGAAGTCGCAAAGATCCATACAGAACCCTTCTTGCCGACCGGCCCAAAACCAAATCGGTGCGAAAAATGTGCGCGATAAAGCGGTTCTCGTCGGGATCTCACAACGAAGAATAGCAGAGCAAATGGCAAAGCCAGATGCACAAATACCTGCCAAACAGGGAACATAAGGCGAAATCGCCAGTTCGGCGGCGGCAGCGGCTTTAAGGCTTCATAATTATCTGTCACGCGTCCAGATCGTCATATGTAATAGGAGTTCCAGCTGGAATGTCGCGAATTAGGCGCGCTCCAATCAGCGCGGCCTTGTCTGTTGGCGGCACGCCTGCGCTGGGACGAATGAAACGAAAATCAGCGTCGGTGATCACGTGATCGACCGGCAAATCGCGCAAAGCAAATGATGAACGCCTACCGATTTTCTTTTGCGGTGCCTCGGCTTCCGCCAGTTCTTTAATGGGCTGCCCTTTCAATGCATGGATATTTTCAATACCCGCTGCAATGTCCTTCATGATCTCCGGCGTTGCAGAAAACCTGTGGTCGGGGCCCCTCCTTTTTGGGTCATTTGTGAAGTGCTTTTCAATTGCAACAGCGCCCATTGAGGCAGCAGTCAGTGGTCCAATTGATCCAATTGTGTGGTCTGAAAATCCAACCATGCGACCAAATCTGTCGCGCATCGAGGCCATGGCATTCAGATTTATTTGGTCGAGCGGGGCAGGGTAGCTGGAACAGCAGTGTAACAGAATGACTTCGCCGGAATTCGCGCCATCAAGCACTTCGAGTGCATGAGAAATCTCATCGAGCGTCGCCATTCCGGTTGACAGGATGATCGGTTTTTTCGTTGCGGCTACGGCGACTAGCAGATCGTCGAATGTCATCTCGAAAGATGCGACCTTGTAAACAGGACAATCCAACGATTCCACGAAATCCAGGTCCATCGGGTCGTAAACCGAGCTGAACGGCAGCAATCCGCGATCACGCGCCTTCGCGAAAAGTGGTTCGTGAAACTCCATCGGCATCGCCGCACCTTCATAGAGATCCCAAAGGTTTGTCGTGCCCCAAACTTTGTCGATGCTCATCGATGGATGGCTGGACCGAACGGTGAGCGATTCCGCGGAATACGTTTGAAGCTTCAGACAGTCCCAACCTGCGTCCGCTGCTATGTCGACCAAGGCTAATGCCTGATCAAGATCCTGATCATGGTTTGCGCTCAACTCGGCGATCAGCAAAGTCCGAACATCTTCGCCAATTTCTTTGCCTTCGATATTGATCGCCATACAGTCGTCTCCGCGCGCTCGGGCTCAGTGCGAACAAAATCTCATAGTTCCCAACAACTGTCCATCATTTGGCAGCGAGAACGCCTTTGGGAAAGGGCATAAATACCTGAAATTGTGAACTATTCTTGCAGCATCTCGCTAAGAACGCGAAAATAAATCTCCGCACGGGTCCAGTCTTCTTCGGTATCGATATCCTGCACCCGCCAGCGAGGGATTTTGATGGCAGCTGCTGTCGGACCAAGCAATCGGTCTGTGCTTCGCCAAGCGTTCGTCCTTCCGCAGTAAAACTGACCAGCGTCGTGCCACGCTTCTGGAAGATCCTGCGATCTGATGTCGTAGTTGGCGGGCTCAATCATATTCAGCCGCGTTTCGTCAGATACAAGTAGGGCCCGTTGGATTGGATAAGGATACGTCGTGACAGGAATTGCAAATTCCGCGTCTGACAAAAGCTCCATTCCAGCTTGAATGTCCGTCGGTCGCGCGAACGGCGCTGTGGCGTATAGGCAGCAAAGTTTTTCGGGCAATGTGCCTTCGCCTTCGAGCCAATCGAGGCTGTGCCTGACAACCGCAATCGTAGCGGTATGATCGTCCGACAACTCGGCTGGACGCTCAAATGGGACCTCGGCGCCAAAGTCACGTGCGACATCGGCGATTTCATCGTCGTCAGTCGACACGATGACGCGCGAAAACACTCCTGCGCTGAAGGCAGTTTCAATGGACCATGCGATCAGTGGCTTCCCGTTGAATTCACGAATGTTTTTGCGCGGTATCCGCTTGGAACCACCTCTGGCAGGGATCAGGCAGATGCTCATCCCAAAGCCTCGGACAATCGGTTGGCAACTTCGTCTTGCTCTTCCTCGGTCATTGTCGGGAAAAGCGGTATGCTGATTGCCCGCGAATAGTAATCCTCGGCATTTGGAAACTGCCCTGTTTGAAATCCAAAATTCTGCCAATAAGGCTGAGTGTGGACGGGGATATAGTGGACGTTCACACCAATGCCGTTTCTGCGCAAGTCATCAAAGATCTTGCGACGCTTTTGGGCATCAACCTGAACTACATAGAGATGAAATGCCGACACTGCTGCGTCGATCCGGCCTGGACGTTCAAGCGGTAAGTCCGCAAGCAAACGGTCGTAACGCACTGCCAATTCATTACGTCGCGCAACATATTCCTCTAGCCGCGTCATCTGGCTGACGCCGAGCGCGGCTTGAATATCTGTCATCCGATAATTCAACCCAAGCTCGACTTGCTGATAGTACCACGCTCCGTCGCTATCGCCCTCCATCGAGCTCGGATCACGCTTCACGCCATGCGACCGAAACAGTCGCATACGTTCGGCCAGAGCAGCATCCTGGGTCGTCGCTAGACCGCCTTCGGCGGTTGTCACGATTTTCACCGGGTGAAAGCTGAATACCGCAATGTCCGAATGGGCGCATGAACCGATCGGTCGATTGCCGAAGCGCCCCCCAATTGCATGGCTTGCGTCTTCAACGACCGAAATGCCATGCTCGCGGGCAAGCTGGCCGATCGCTTCCATATCGGCGGACTGTCCGCACATGTGCACGGGCATGATAATCTTTGGAAGCCGGCCCTCTTGCTTCGCCTGCTGCAGTTTTTCGGCCAGCGATGCGGCTGACATGTTGAATGTGTCGGGGTCGATATCGACAAAATCGACATCTGCGCCGCATAGATGGCCCACGTTGGCCGAAGCAACAAATGTGATAGGCGAGGTCCAAAGCAAATCGCCGCGTCCCAGTCCCAAAGCAAGACATGCGATATGGAGCGCGGCTGTCGCCGAACTGACTGCTACGCCATGCGCGGAATCGACTGCATTGCAGACGCTTTCCTCAAATGCCGGAATGCAAGGACCCTGTGTGATGAAATCCGATTTCAGCGCCGCGACGACCGCCGCAACATCGTCTTCTTGGACGTCTTGACGCCCATAGGGGATCACAGGCCCAGGTCCTCGACCATCGAAAGAAACGCTTCTTCGCCGAGCCATTCGTTATTTGAACCGGAGTTATACTCGAATCCCTGTTCAACGGGCACCCCGCGCTCGGCCAACATGTTTTCCTCGAACGCTGCCTTGAACCCGAACGTGATCGTCGGTTTGATCACAAAGTGATCGGCAAATTCCAGCGTCAGATGGCTGTCATCGGCTGGGCACATGATTTCGTGAAGTTTCTCGCCGGGGCGGATGCCGACGGTCTTATGCGGAAGATTGGGGGCCAGCGCTTTGGCCAAATCTGTCACTTTCATCGACGGGATCTTCGGCACGAAGATTTCGCCACCTTGCATCCGCTGAAAGTTTTTCAAGACAAACTCGACGCCCTGATCCAACGTGATCATGAAGCGAGTCATATCTGGGTGGGTGATCGGCAACTCGGTTGCGCCGCTTTGGATTTGTTTTTTGAAAAACGGGATTACGGATCCGCGCGAGCCGACAACGTTTCCGTAACGAACAACCGAGAATCTGGTCTTTCGACTGCCCACCATGTTGTTCGCGGCGACAAACAACTTATCGCTGGCAAGCTTTGTCGCGCCATAGAGATTGACCGGGTTCGCGGCCTTATCAGTTGAAAGCGCAATGACTTTGTCGACCTCGGTTGCAAGTGCGGCCTCGATCACATTTTGCGCGCCGTGAATATTGGTTTTGACGGCTTCGAACGGGTTATACTCGGCTGCCGGAACTTGTTTCAGTGCGGCCGCGTGAATCACGAAATCGACGCCGTCCATTGCTTCGCAAAGCCGACGACCGTCACGTACATCGCCGATGAAATACCGCATGCGCGGGTCATTCCAAACCTGCGCCATCTCGAATTGTTTCAGCTCATCCCGGCTGAATACAATTATTTTCCGCGGGTTGTGATCCCGCAGAAGGTGCTCGATGTATTTGTTTCCAAAACTGCCGGTGCCGCCGGTGATCAAAATCGTCTTGTCATCAAACATATTCACCGCTTTCGTCGCTGTCGGGGCAGCTTTACTTGGGGTGGCGGAAATATGGAATAGCTCAGAATTTATTTGCAAGGCTCCGCGCGCCTATTCGGAATTATCCTTTGACCAAGCGGTGCGTTTGAAGCCAAGCGGGTACGCGTCTCGCGTATCGATGAAATCCTGACGGTGTCTTTGAATGCAACAAAGAATGCCACATCTGTCTGACAACCCGAATCGCGATCTTGCGCTAAGGTATCTCATCGGCTGGCGGCCTGCGTCCAAGCCCGCCACAATTTGATTTCGCTCAAAGTTTCGGTGCTATCTTGCTGATATTCCAAAATATTAGCGCCTGGTGGATTTATGGGTTGCATCCACTGCCTCGGCGCTAGCTACT
>JBPCWO010000227.1:0-5027 GCA_051009475.1 Boseongicola sp. | reverse complement strand
CGCTTGGGCAATCTCATCTGGTGGAATGAAATGATGGGCAGATAGTCGACCAAAACTCTCCGATGACGTAGAACCACCTGCTGGCTGCGCCAGCAGGTAGGTTGCGACCGTAGGCATCACGTCGATGTTATGCCCATGGGCAGGCATTTTCACAGCAGGAAGATTATCGAGTATTTTCATGGATGAGGCGCTTATGCGCCTCGTCCGTCGCTATGAAACACAAAGTTGAGTAAGCCAGTAGCATTAATGCTTAGGATTTCGAAAAAACGCTGACAGAGCCTTTCTGCCTGCGTTTGTCCGATTAGGGCTCGCAGCGGACATTGCGATACTGCCGAATATTGTGGAGCTGAACCTAATCGAGCATCAAGCCCATATCATAGCCTGATCGGAAATCGTTCGCGTATGGCGCGATCAGTGATTGGATCCAAAGATGCCAACGATGGTTCTGCCAGAATGGTTTCTTTCCGCGCTGTGGCGTTTTCGATCAAATCCGGCTTGCCATTTTCATCCCATTCCTTTGGGCTGGTCCGGTCGCCAAGTGCAGGATAGACGAAATCGGTTTCCATTCTAGCCAGAGTATCGCCGACACCCAGGTAATGTCCTGGCCCACCGAGGCAAACTTCGCGCATGGCTTCAATTGCGAGTGTTTCATCGGTGACTTCAATACCTTTCAAACATCTAAGCGCCTGTCCGATGATGTCGTCGCCAAGGATCAATGATTCATGACAAAAACCCAGAAGCGAAGCATGCATGCCCGCCGCCTCGTAGACCATATTGAGCCCGGAAAGTCCGGCCATAACGTTCGAACACATCTGCTCCCAACCGGCCTGCATGTCCGGCAGTTTGGAATCCGACGCGCCTGCTGCCGCGCCCCCGGGGAGCCCGTAAAACTGGTGCATCTGCGCGCAACCGGCGGTCAAAAGCGCCTGTTCGCCTGACCCGATGGACATCGCGCCGGTTCGCAGATCAACGACGAATGGCCAGGTGCCGAAAATCGCCGGGTGGCCTTCGGACACCGCGTTCACGTAGACGATCCCCGCCAGGCATTCGGCCACTGCCTGAACAATTGTACCGGCAATTGTTGAAGGTGCCGTCGCCCCGGCCATACCGGCGCTGAGAAGCAGAACCGGCATGCCACCGCGAATGCAGCCTTCCATCACTTCGCAAGCCTCGGTCGCGAACTTCATTGGTGGCACGACAAAACAGTTTGAGTTCGAGATGAATGGTCGCGCGCGCCACGCATCTTCGCCGCCTGCCATCATGTAGCAAAGTTCGAGACTTTCGGAGACGTTTCCCGGCTCGGTGATCGAGGTTCCGATGTGTTTCGTCGTCCCGGTGCCACAGGCGTAGATCGTGTTAAGATCAAGTTCGAGGTTGTCAGGCAGATCACGCGCTACCATGGGACGCTGAAGAAAATGGATATTATCAAGCCGGTCCGCAATCCGTGCCGCGTCGTGCAGATCCTGAAGCATGCTGTGGCGGTAATTGCGACCGTCCGGGTCGACCATATTCACCGCCGCACCTGCGGTCCCGTAGTGAACCTGTTTGCCGCTCAGAAGCATATCATGGCGAGGATCGCGGCCGAACAGAGTGATATCTCGTGCGGCTTTCGCAAGCATGTCCTCAACAAGCACGCGTGGATAGCGAAGCCGCCCGTCATCGCCCAAAGTGGCCCCCGCCGCCGTCATCACGTCGATGCCTGATTGCGGCGCATCGGCGAGGCCAATTTCCTCTAAGGCTGTGAGTGCGGCCTGGTGTATCCTGTTTTGATCCGCTTCGCTTAGCGGTGCATACTGGCCGCCGGACATGCCGGCGCGCACGGGGCGCAAATCTTCTGCAAGTGGTGCCTCGCGAAGCGCCTTGCGTGCGGCCCGCCCGCCCGAACGACGGGGACGTTGATCTGTCATTGCGTTGTATTCCTTGGGGAAGTTGCAAAACGGCGTGTCAAAACTAGGCGTTCGGCCTTCCCCGCGCCGCACGTCCGCGATCCGCACCAATTGTGCGGCTCACCAGCTTGATCTGCCATTCATCGCCGGACATGACCTGCTCCTTTGACGATGCAGGTTATCCTTGTCGATTTCCGATTCTGTCGCAAACACGTCAGGTCATTGGTCGCAAACAGACTCCTGACCGTTGCCACACGGACATCACGGCCGGAGCCGGTAATCAGCCACTATTTTGGTCGTAAATTCCGGCGATCCGATCGACAGCAGCTTCAACGCTCATCTCTTCGCTGTCGCCGGTTCTTCGCGACGTCACTTCCACAACGCCTTTGTCCAATCCGCGCGGCCCCACTGTAATCCGCCAAGGCAGCCCGATCAGGTCCATTGTCGCGAACTTGCCGCCCGCACGTTCGTCGCGATCATCATAAAGTGGTTCTAAGCCTTTGGCAATTAGCGACTTTTCCAGAGTTTCGCAGGCGCCATCGGTCCCCGCATCACCCTGCCGCAGATTGACAATACCGCAATGAAAAGGCGTCACGCCTTCGGGCCATATGATGCCGTTGTCATCGTGGCTGGCCTCGATGATCGCGCCCGCAAGCCGACTAACTCCTATCCCGTGCGACCCCATGTGAACCGGCACGGCCTTGCCATCCGGGCCCTGAACGTTGGCACCCAGTGCTTCGGAGTATTCGGTGCCGAAGTAGAATATCTGCCCCACTTCAATACCCCGAGCCGATCGTCGGCGGTCTTCTGGCACATCCGCAAAGGCCTTTTCGTCGTGGGTTTCATCGGTACGGGCGTAACGGGTGGTGAATTCTTCGAGAATCGACTGGCATTGGACTTGATCGTCGTAGTCGAATTCGCGATCACCAAAGCTGAGATCGGTCACCGCGCTGTCATAGAACACTTCAGATTCACCAGTTTCCGCGAGCACAAGGAATTCATGGGTGTAATCGCCACCGATCGGGCCGCTGTCAGCGCGCATCGGGATCGCCTGTAATCCCAAGCGTTCATAGGTTCTGAGGTAGCTTACGAGATGCCGATTGTAAGCGTGAAGCGCGTCATCTTTGGTCAGATCGAAATTATAGCCGTCCTTCATTAGAAATTCGCGGCCGCGCATGACGCCGAAACGCGGGCGGACTTCGTCACGAAATTTCCACTGTACATGGTAAAGCGTCAGCGGAAGATCCCGATAGCTGGACACATATGACCGGAAGATATCGGTGATCAGCTCTTCGTTCGTGGGCCCATAAAGCATGTCGCGACCGTGCCTGTCGGAAATCCGCAGCATTTCCTGCCCGTAGTCGTCATAGCGACCGCTTTCGCGCCAGAGATCGGCCGATTGCAGCGTCGGCATCAGCATCGGAATGTGGCCGGCGCGGATTTGTTCCTCGTGCACGATACGTTCGATGTTGCGCAGAACCTTGTAGCCAAGCGGCAGCCAGGAGTAGATCCCCGCGCTTGCCTGCTTGATCATACCGGCCCGGAGCATCAGCCGGTGGCTGACAATCTGCGCCTCGGCTGGCGTTTCCTTCAGAACGGGCAAAAAATATCGGCTTAGGCGCATGGCACTTGTCTTTCCGGCTTATTCCTTGACCCGTCTAGGCTATCGACCAGCGCCATTCAACAGCGGCACACTCGCGTCTCTCGCCGCTTGCGCCAGCCCGTGGAACAAGCGATACCGTGGGCAACCAAATTGGGAAAACGACATGGCCTTACCGGTCGGAGATCAACTGAAATACTGGGGCGTCGCGGCAGCGGTGTTTTTTGTCGTGCTTTGGTTTCTGGGTGACGTGATACTTCCCTTCGTGCTGGGTGCCGCGATCGCCTATTTCCTTGATCCGGTTGCCGATAGAATTGAAGCTGCAGGCCTGTCGCGTGGGATGGCCACAGGTATCATCACGCTCTTGGGGATCCTTTGTTTTGTGTTTCTGGCACTTCTTGTCGTCCCGACGTTGGTCAGCCAGACAGCTGGCCTTATCCAAACTGCGCCTGAAATGGCAACAAATCTGCAAGCAGTTTTGACCGATCGGTTCCCGGAATTGGGCGATGCGAATTCAACGATCCGGCGATCGTTGGCGTCGATTGCCGAGACAATTCAGTCGCGTGGCGGCGAGCTATTGAACACGATTCTGGCGTCGTTTTCAGGTTTTTTCAATGTGATCTTGCTGTTCATCATCGCCCCAGTCGTTTCAGTGTATTTGCTGTATGATTGGGATCGAATTGTGGCTAGGGTCGACGCTCTTTTGCCGCGCGATCACGCGCCCACAATCCGAGGTCTTGTCGCCGAGATCGACAGAACGATGGCTGGGTTTTTGCGCGGCCAAGGCACCGTCTGCATGATCCTTGGGGTTTACTATGCAGCAGCGTTAATGCTGGTTGGTCTGAATTTTGGACTGGCCGTCGGGTTTATCGCCGGGATATTGACCTTCATTCCGTATGTGGGCGCCCTTGTGGGAGGTCTATTGGCGGTCGGCCTGGCACTGTTTCAGTTCTGGGGCGACTGGGCCTGGATCGTACTTGTTTATGCGATTTTTCAGTCTGGGCAGTTTGTCGAAGGCAATCTTTTGACACCGCGGTTGGTTGGTTCGTCGGTGGGGTTGCATCCGGTCTGGCTTCTTTTTGCGCTTTCCGCCTTTGGGGCGCTTTTTGGCTTTGTCGGGCTATTGGTGGCAGTTCCGGTGGCGGCTTCATTAGGCGTTATTATTCGCTTTGCCATTCGGCAATACGAGGGGTCGCGGCTTTATCGCGGGGTAGCCGGTCAAGACAAACCTTAGTCCGATGGCAGAACAGCTGATCCTTGAATTGCCGGTGCGGACTGCGCTGGGACGAGATGATTTTTTTGTCTCGGCAGCCAATGTGGTTGCGGTCGAGCGGCTGGATGAACCGGAGCTTTGGCCGAACGCGAAACTGATTCTTGCCGGACCGAAGGGTGCGGGAAAGACGCATCTTGCTCACGTTTGGGCAAGCCAGCAGGGCGGCCGCGTTATCGCAGCGGATGAGATTAGCGAACTTGATTTAACATTGGTCGATACGCCGGTGGCGATCGATGACGCTGACCAGACAACAGGGATTTCCGAAGAG
>JBPCWO010000226.1:0-11489 GCA_051009475.1 Boseongicola sp. | reverse complement strand
CTGCCAAAGAAATGGAAATTGGGCGTTTTTATCTGAAGCGCGGTCATTTCGTGGCGGCGATCAACCGTTTCCGAGTTGTCGTAGAGGACTTCCAAACAACGACGCAAACTCCCGAGGCGCTGCATAGACTAGTGGAAAGCTATCTCTCACTTGGCTTGACTGATGAGGCGCAGACCGCCGGCGCGATACTCGGGCATAACTACATTTCGACCGAGTGGTATCAGGATAGTTTCGTGCTTCTGACCGGTCAGGGGCTAAGCCCCGAAGCGCGTGGCGACGGATGGCTCCGGCGAGTGTATCGTCAGGTCGTCCGCGGCGAATGGCTCTGACAGGTTGATCCATGCTCGTTAGTCTCGATATCCGGGACATGTTAATCATCGACTCGCTGCGACTATCATTGCAGCCGGGTCTTAATGTGTTGACAGGCGAGACCGGTGCCGGAAAGTCGATACTCTTGGATGCATTGGGTTTTGTCTTGGGCTGGCGAGGACGGGCGGAGCTTGTGCGGGCAGGGGCCGAACTTGGCGAAGTCACTGCAGAATTTGAACTCGCAGCAGATCATCCTGCACGCGATATATTGCGTGAGGCCGGTTTGCCGGTTGAAGACACACTACTCCTGCGCCGGGTAAACACTCGCGACGGTCGCAAAACAGCCTGGGCAAACGATCGGCGAGTCTCAGGTGACGTGCTTCGTTCACTTTCGGACATGTTGGTGGAACTTCACGGCCAGCATGACGATCGTGGCCTCCTGAACTCGCGCGGTCATCGTGCGATGCTCGATGATTTTGGCGGGCTCGAAGATTTGGTAGCTCGAACGCGGGCCACTTGGCGCGACCTACAAGCCGCAAGGGCGGCGCTTGAAGATGCCAATGCGCAAGTTAAGAATCTGAACGATGAGGAAGAGTTTATACGCCATGCAGTTGGTGAATTGGAAGCTCTTGCGCCCGAACCAGGCGAGGATGCCGCGCTCGATAATAAGAGACGGTTGATGCAACAGGCAGGAAAAATTCGGGATGATGTTGCGCGCGCGCATACTGTGCTTAGTGTTGATGGTGCCGAAGGGCTGCTGCGAGACGCTTCTCGTTGGCTGGGCGATGCTGCAGCAAACGCCGATGGGCTACTTGACGATGCGATGACAGCGGTTTCCCGTGCTACACTTGAACTTGGGGAGGCCGAACAAAGTGTTGCTCGGGCACTGGAAGTTCTGAATGTCGATCCGGCCGCGTTGGAACTTGCAGAAGAGCGGCTATTCGCTATCCGTGCATTGGCGCGAAAACACAGCGTACAACCCGACGAGCTAGGGCCGCTTGCCGAGAAGCTTGGCGAGAAACTCCAAAGGATAAATTCAGGTGCCGAAGATCTTGCCGCTCTTTCCAAGGCAGAATCCGAAGCCGAGTCAATATTTGAAGATGCAGCGGATGCGCTTGGCACCGCACGTGCGGAAGCGGCCGAGGCGCTTGATGCGGCGATGGCCAGCGAGCTTGCTCCGTTGAAACTTGAGCGGGCCATTTTCACTACCGAGATTTCGGAATGTGATGCCGGTTCAGATGGTCGCGATGTTGTAGCATTTAATGTAGCGACGACCCCTGGTGCGCCTCCGGGACCAATCAACAAAATCGCTTCCGGCGGCGAATTAAGTCGATTTCTGCTGGCATTAAAAGTCTGTCTCGCCTCAGGCTCTCATGGCGTCACAATGATCTTTGACGAAATTGACCGCGGTGTTGGCGGTGCGACTGCGGATGCCGTTGGCAGACGTTTGGAATCCCTGGCGGCGGGATCGCAGATTCTAGTTGTTACCCATTCGCCGCAAGTTGCAGCGCGAGGTTCACACCACGTGCGTGTAGAAAAAGAAGTTACGGGCGATGTGGCGACTTCTGCTGTAACAGCGCTCGACGCGACTGCACGTGTTGATGAGTTGGCTCGGATGCTTTCAGGCGACAAAATTTCGGACGAAGCGCGTGCGGCCGCCGAAGCGCTATTGTCCGCGTGATCAATTGCGACGACGACGTCGCGTCCGCGTCGGTTTGCCTTCGTCCTCTTCGGTTCCGTCTTTTGGTGACGAAAAGGTTCCAAGTGCATCTGCGATCTGGTCCAATGTCGGACGTTCGCCGCGCGGCCGGGTCTCCAGCGCATCGCGCATCTGGACCAGATGATCCGGGGTCGTACCGCAGCAACCGCCAATTATTCTAGCGCCCGCGTCGCGTGCCAGTGCTGCGTAATCCGCCATCAGCTCGGGCGTGCCATCATAATGAATATGACCGTCGACATATTTGGGAATGCCGGCATTACCTTTCGCGATTAAAGGTCGCTCTGATCCGTTTGCGGCAATTCCAAGAATTGTCCGTAAAAGGTCCGATGCGCCTACGCCACAGTTCGCTCCGAACGCAAGCGGTGGATGCTCAAGCTTAGAGACGAGTGCGGCTAGTCCCTGGCTTGTTAGGCCCATCATAGTGCGCCCAGCCGTATCGAAACTCATCGTTCCGCACCACGGCATTCCTGCAAGGCTGGCTGCCTCCGAGGCGGCCTGATATTCCTCAGGTGCGCTGATGGTCTCTACCCACAGCACGTCGGCCCCGCCCACTTTCAATGCCTCGGCCTGTTCGTGGAACATTTCGACCGCAATTTCAGAAGTCAGAGCGCCCATTGGCGCCATAATATCACCCGTCGGCCCAATTGATCCGGCAACGATAACGTCTCGTGCGGCTTTGTCCGCAATTTCGCGAGCAATCACGGCACCAGCTCGATTCAATTCGCCGACACGGGACTGAGCATCGTGCAACTTTAGTCGAGCTGCATTGCCACCAAATGTGTTGGTTAAAAAAATATCAGCGCCTGCGTCAACCGAACCGCGATAAAGCAACCGAACGCGGTCAATCTGGTCGACATTCCAGAATTCCGGCGCGTCACCTGCAGAAAGCCCCATATTGAAAAGATTCGTGCCAGTTGCGCCATCGGCAAGCAGCCAATCTCGTGCATCTAACGCTTCGCTTAGTCGGTTAGCCATGGACCTCTGCTTCGTCTACCCACCGCTCCCATGCCATGACGTGGGCAAAGGCGCAAATTAGTTATCCTCACAATGACTATGAGACCAAGCGCAAGTCAGAGCATATTTTCAATGACTTGAACTGGCCGCATTGAACATCAGAGAATGACTTCGTCCAGCGATTTTGGATAGTCTGTCAACTGCTCATATCCGTCCTCGGTAATAACAAAGCTGTCACCGACTTGCGCACGAAATGTGTCGCCGGTGACCGAGCCGTCCACTGCAAAAACCATCCCCGGTTGAAGGATCGTTTTGTCGCCGGTTACAAGTTGGGGTTTTTCTAGAAAGCTGAAGCCTGTCGCCCTTCCACAACGGAACGGGTAATCATAGCCAGCCGTCTGAATAACTTCGGCATAAGCTGCGTGCACGTATTCTGCGGTTACCCCTGGGCGAAGTTCATTTAGCGCCGCCTCCTGGCTCGCAATTGCAACCTCGTAAATTGCGGCTTGCGATGCGTCCGCTATCTCGCCAATCCAGAATGTCCGGTCAAAGCCCAACTTGAAGCGATGGAAATTAGTCATCCCGCAAAAGCACAGGAAAACCGGCTCACCGTGTTTCATGACACGCGTCGAAGCGCGGTGGTGCGTTTTGGTGATTTCCTGACCGGAAGCCATGATTTGCAAAAATTGGGTGTTGGGCGACATTGTCTCGTCGTCATAATAATTCGCCAGTAACTCGGCAGCTTTGCGCGTACCCGCTTGGGAAGTGGCAATTGCTACTTCGTATTCAGGCACGCCGTCCCCGATTTCACCGCGGCCAGCCGCCATCATCGCGATTGCGACCTGTCCTGCATGGCGCGCCAATTTCAGCTCTTCAGCCGATTTGATCATCCGCATATCGGCAAGGATTGGCGTTGCACTTGCAAATTGCTCTGCACCCACCAATTCGCCGATAAACGCGCGCACGACTGGTGGCATCAAGTCAGGCTCAACCGCCACGAGTGAAGCGTTCTTTAGTGCGGCGGGTAATTCCGTGCGCCATTCATCGCCCACTCCGTCATTCCAGGCAGCGATCTTGCCGACATTCGCCATGGATTTCGCTGAATTTCGATCAAGGGCTGGAGTTATCAGAAGCGTTTCGCCGTCTTTTGGGACCACCAAGATAGTAGGGCGGCCAAATTCCATATGCAGATAATCGTAGTATCCGGTTAGGTAATATATGTTGTCGTCGTCTGTTATGAGCGCGACTTCGATATTGTCCTCGGCCAATCGTTGGCGAAAGGCCTTCATATTGGTTTCGAACATGCTCTGTCCCTTTTGCCTGGCTACTAGTTACCTCGCACAAATATGGCGAGTTCACTGAGATTTGTCGCGTCGTCTTAGAATGATCAAATCCAAAGCGCGCACCAACAATTTGGGGCGTTATTCGCAATTCCGCTATTCCGATCTTTCTTTGACATAGGATACTGCCATGGCGATGATCCGCGCTTACTAGGCAAGCTATCCACTAGTCTTGCGCAAGGCGATCAGGCTTTGGCAAAAGGTTGCAACGCCTTGTCGAAACCTGGGCCCTTACGCTTGTTCATTCTTTTTGTCGCGCACTTCCTCACGGACAATTTCAACTTTGACTTTGGCGAAGAAAGCCGCAACTGCGCCAATCAACGCAAGGATCGGAGCTGCGAGCACGATGGCACCGCCAGCAACGGCTCCGATAGTAAGAGGTATGTCGACGGCAATATCGCCATCCGGCTCTTTGATGCGAATCCTTCGAACGGACGCTTCCGCAGCAAGGCTCTCTACCTTTTCTTTTAGCTTTTCACTTGAAACCTCGATTTCTTCTATCCAGGTCCGCTCTTCTTTCTCGGTCTTTGGGGTATCATCTGTCATATCTGAGCCCATTTTTGATAATGGAAATTAGCCTAACTACGTATCAGTTGCGAGGGAATGACTTGGATCAAGAAAGACTTGAACGGTCGGCAACAGGACATCTTGTGAGAAGCCGCGTAATCGAGGTTATGCACGCGAGCTTTGCTCCAGGAAAGTTCGACTGTCGCCGCACCGTTAATTTAATTCCATTCGTTTTCGACCGACTCACTCGATTTCGTGTTATGCTGCGACTATGGAGCCAGTCTGATACGCTTCACGTTCAGGTATAGCTCATGGATAAACGCGTCATCGAGATGCTCCACTAGGCCGTCACATACGTGGCGGCCTTTGAATTGATGGAAGGAGTCCCGAGGGCCACGTTTGCGCAATTGGACGTCTCAACAAATATCCAGCTAAGAGCCGAAGGAAGAAATCGCACAAGCTTGCTTCCTACCAGTCTTCGCCAAATGGTCGAAGATCGAGCTCAAATGTCCAGGCCTGACGGTCCTGGGTGCTAAGCATGAATGCGGCATCAGCAACGCCGTCGGCTGTAAGAAAGTACGTCTTTGGTTTGTCCGACATACGTTCTCGTGTGGATTCAAGGTCGACGACGCCATCGAGAACCAAATAAGCAACGTGGATTCCTTCTGGACCTAGCTGGCGGGCAAGCGATTGCGTAACAGAGCGTTGGGCAGCCTTGGCTGCGGCAAAGGCTAGTGTGCCGGGCCGCCCACGCAATGCCGCGCCGGCACCAATCACCAATATATTGCCCCGCGCAGCGGCGCGCATTGTCGGAAGAACGGATTTGGCCGCGCGCACTAGACCCGCAACGTTGACGTCAATACCGGGAAAAACATCCGCCACCTCGAGGTCATCAATATTGCCCCAGCGGGCGCTGCCAGCGTTATAAATGAGCGTATCAACGGGCCCAATATCGCGGACGATCGCTGAAATGCCATCAGTGACAGAGGTGTCGTCGGTCACATCAATAGAATACCCAAAAGCGTTCGGTCCAAGAGATTTGGCATCCTGATCCATACGTTCGCCGTCTCGTGCACAGATCGCCACTGCATAACCGGCATCCAAGAAACGGCGCGCACAAGACATCCCATTCCCAGGTCCAGAGCCAAGAACGACACAAACTGGCTTTGCCATTTAGCTGGTTCCTTTCAATATTGAACGAAATTCATCGAACCCAACTCAGGGCTGCGGTCTGCCGATCGACGCTCTTGCCGATCAATTGCCTCGCGGCAAGATTAGGCCCTTCGCGGACATTAGAGTATATTGCCATAAATGTCCGTACTTCAAATCCGATCGGACTGGGGCAATCAAACCTACTTTTAGTCATAGCTGCCGTGTAGCTTTCGCGCGGCCAATCTTGTGCGATGTCATACAATTTGAAAACTCCGCCTCGGTGCCCGGCCGTTTTTTTTTACTCCTTGTACATTCGAGAAGTATGCTCGTCAAAATGATGCAGCATTGATTCAAACAAAAGAAGATGTCACGAAAGTTTTGTCGGTGGTCGGCGGAAGTTTCTTCTCCGTTCAAAAGGAACAAGAATGTCGAACTACGTTGTTCTACTGGGAACAAAAGGCGGGCCGGCGATACGCCCCGGTTCAACAATGCCGACGTCAAATCTACTCTGCCTGAATGGCCGTCAAATTGTTGTGGATTGTGGGCTTGGAGTTTCTCGTGGATTAACCGACCAGGGGATGCAGCTGAAGGATCTGAGTCTGATCTTCATCACTCACATGCATTCGGACCACTATCTGGAACTTGGCCCACTTCTGCACACTGCTTGGACAGCCGGATTGAACACGGAAGTGGCGGTTTACGGACCAAGGGGCTTGGATGTTTACTGGGAGGGATTTTTGGCGTCAATGAAGGCGGACATTGACCTTCGAATTGAAGATGAAGGCCGGCCAGATCTCAGGGGTCTTTTGAACATTCATACCATTGATGGCCCGCAGGTTATGGCGGATGGCGGGTTGTCTGTCACTTCTATGCGTACTGTGCACCCGCCACTTGTCGACTGCTTTGCTCTGTCTTTTAGAACTGAACAATCTCATGTCGTGTTTTCAGGCGACACAGCTTACTTGCCAGCACTTGCGGACTTTGCCACGGGCGCCGACCTGCTTGTCCATGAGGCTATGTTGGAAGAAGCGCTGGGCCCGTTATTCTCCCGGATCGGCAATGTTGATGACCGGTTGATGAAGCACTTTTTGCAGTCACATACTTTTGCTGAAGATGCCGCAAAGATTGCAACAATGGCCGGCGTCAAAGCGCTTGCTTTGAACCACTTGATACCTTCCGACGATCCGGATTTTTCAGAAAAAGACTGGGGGGAAGCTGTTAAGACAACTTGGTCTGGCGATTTCTTTCTTGGATCTGATGGCCTGCGAATAGAACTGCACTGACAAAAGGTCGGGGCGTCCCCTTTTTTAGGTCTGCCAAATGGGCGGCGTGTATTTGACTACGCAACAAGAGTAGTTTTCTGCTTTGGATGGGAAAAGAATTCCAAAACCTCAATAGTCTCAGGTGACAGTAGCTATGGATCGACCAGCATCGCAAATTTCCATCGCTCCATTGCTTGCCGTCAACTTCGTCGGAACTTTGGGCTTTTCGATCGTCACACCCTTTCTTGTTGTTTTGGTAACTAAATGGGGCGGCAATGCCGTCGTATACGGAATACTCGCCGCCACATATTCATTCTTTCAGCTCTTTGGAGCGCCAATCCTGGGAAAGATGTCTGACCGCATCGGGCGGCGTCGTGTCTTACTCCTAAGTCAGCTCGGTACGCTTTTGTCCTGGGGGGTATTCTTGATTGCTTTTGCATTGCCGGATGCAGAACTTTTGAGCATCGAAAACCGTTGGATCGGTGATTTCGTTTTGACGCTGCCTTTACTGGTTTTGTTTCTTGCTCGCGCAGCGGATGGATTAACAGGCGGCAATGTCTCGGTTTCGAACGCATATCTCGCAGACATCACAACGGAGGCCGATAGGTCAAAGAACTTCGGCAAAATGGCTGTCTCAAGCAATCTGGGCTTTGTTCTGGGTCCGGCGCTTGCCGGGCTTCTCGGTGCAACGTTACTGGGAGATGTCTTGCCTGTACTTGCGGCGTTTGGAATATCCGCGGTAGCGCTCGCATTGATCAGATTTGGCCTTGTCGAGATCAATCCCTCGAACATAACCGAGACGCTGGAGCAGCCGACTGCCTGTGATCTTTATGGACAAGAGCACAAGCCGGCTTACGAAATTCAATGCAAAAAAGCCGACGGTATCCGGACAATCCTTGAATTGCCTAATATGAAGGTCCTGCTAACTGTAAATTTCCTGGTGATGTTGGGGTTCAGTTTTTTTTATGTAGCTTTCCCTGTTCACGCAATTGAGGGACTTGGCTGGAGTGTTACAGAGATCGGCGCCTATTTCGCCGCGCTCAGTTTAACAATGATTGTTGTTCAGGGGCCGATCCTAGCCCGTGCTTCCGCCCGCTGGGGGGATCGAACGGTAATGGGGTTTGGAGGGTTGACGCTGGCCGTGGGTTTTGCCGCGCTCTACTCGGATTCATTGGGGCTGGTATATGTGGCTGCGATTTTGGTTGCTCTTGGTAATGGATTGATGTGGCCAACTTTTATGTCGGTGCTTTCCAAATCGGCCAGTGATCACTTGCAAGGAGCGATTCAGGGTATTGCACAAAGTGCCGGAGCGATCGCCAGTATCGTTGGTCTTGTTGCCGGAGGTGTCCTTTACGTATCCGTGGGCGCGGCACTTTTCCCGGCCGCAGCCATAATTATAGCGCTTTCAGCGTTTCTTGCGTCGACGTACCGGTCTTCCGGTTCAATCACGGCCACCGATTAGATCCGCCGGTCTGAAGACGAACTGCTATTTCTGTACTGCGCCAGACGCGTCAAAAATCATTTCGTCGGTGTCGCTCCAGGCAAGTGCAACGCCCGCGCCTTCGTGAGGAATTGGTAGTGCGCCGTCTTGCCGAACTGTAATCTGCGCGCCATCCTGGCCGCGGACATGAACAAGAGTTTCCGCGCCAAGCGGTTCGGCATAAAGAACGTTTCCTTCGACAACGCCAGCATCCGAAATACTAATATGCTCCGGGCGGATGCCGATTTGAAAGCCCTCTTCGCCGCGCCCAATTCGTTTGGCATCAAGAAAATTCGTCGGCGGTGATCCGATAAATCCGGCGACAAACATTGTCTGCGGTTTTGCATAAACATCCAACGGGGCGCCGATTTGGTCCGCAGCACCTGCGTTCATCACAATCATGCGGTCGGCCAACGTCATTGCCTCGACTTGATCGTGGGTCACATAAAGCGACGTCACGCCTAACTCGCGCTGAAGCGTCTTGATTTCCAAGCGCATTTGGACGCGAAGTTTTGCGTCAAGATTGGAAAGCGGCTCATCAAAAAGAAAAACCGCAGGCTTCCTAACGATCGCGCGCCCCATGGCCACGCGTTGACGTTGGCCTCCCGAAAGCTCACGTGGCCTGCGCTTTAAATATTGTTGGAGCTGAAGAAGCTTGGCAGCATTGGCCACACGTTCTTCGATCTCATTCACCGGGACTTTTGCGATCTTTAGCCCGTAGGCCATGTTGTCGAAAACCGACATATGCGGGTAAAGCGCGTAATTTTGAAAGACCATCGCGATATCGCGGTCCATTGGTTCCACGTCGTTTACGCGCTTGCCGTCAATCTGGACTTCACCCGACGTCACAGTTTCAAGGCCGGCCACCATCCGCAGAAGCGTGGACTTGCCGCAACCGGATGGTCCGACAATTACGATAAACTCACCATCGCGGACGTCGATGTCGACACCGTGTATAACCTCGGTTTGGCCAAATGATTTCTTAATGTTGGTTAACGTTACCGTTGCCATTCATTTCTCGCTTTCGACCAGTCCGCGGATAAAAAGCTTCTGCATTCCGATCACAACAATGACCGGTGGCACCATCGCAAGCAGCGATGTCGCCATGATCACCGGCCAGTCCGCGATATCATCACCACTTGGAAACATTTGTTTGATGCCCATGACGATGGTGTTCATCTCCGGGTCGGTAGTGATCAGCAATGGCCAGAGATACTGGTTCCAGCCATAAATAAATAAGATCACAAACAGCGCTGCGATATTCGTGCGGCTCATTGGCAGCAGGATATCAAAGAAAAACCGCATCGGCCTGGCGCCGTCGACGCGGGCGGCTTCGGCTAATTCATCCGGCACAGTCATGAAAAATTGCCGAAACAGAAACGTAGCGGTCGCACTAGCAACTAGTGGGAAGATCAAGCCCGGATAGCTGTTCAGCATGCCGAAGTTGGCGGCGACTTCATAAGTGGGCACGATTCGCACTTCGACTGGCAACATCAGTGTCAGGAAGATCAGCCAAAAGAAAAGTTTCCGCGCAGGGAACCGGAAATAGACAATGGCGAATGCCGACAGAAGCGAAATCACAATTTTGCCGATGGAAATGCCAAGCGCCATCACCGCCGAGTTAGCAAGCATTCTCGCAACCGGGGCATTCACACCGGAGACCAACGCCTTGGCGTAGTTTTCAAAAAATTTATCGCCGGGCCACAGCGGCATCGGCGGACGCACAATCTCCCTTTGTTCGACTGTTGAGGCGACAAAGGCCAACCAGATCGGGAAAAAGATAAACAGAATTCCGATAATCAGGCCAAGGTGCGTCAGCCAAAGACTGGTTCCACGCTTTTCCACCATGCCCTCGTGTCCCGACATCAGTAATGCACCCGACGTTCGATGTATTTGAACTGAATGACAGTCAGTATCGAGACAACAAACAGGAGGATCACTGATTGTGCGGCTGAGGATCCAAGATCCTGACCGATGAACCCGTCGGCATAAACTTTATAGACAAGGATTGTTGTCGCCTGTTGCGGGCCACCTGATGTGATGGTGTGAATGACACCAAATGTCTCAAAGAAGGCATATATAATATTGACAACTAAAAGGAAAAACGTAGTTGGCGAAAGCAGCGGAAACACGATCGTACGGAATCGAGTCCAAAACCGCGCACCGTCGATTGCGGCAGCTTCGATAACCGATTTAGGGATCGCCTGTAGGCCTGCAAGGAAAAACAGAAAGTTGTAGCTGATCCGGCCCCAGGCGCTGGCAATCACGACAAGGCCCATGGCTTCGCCGTCGTTAAGTACGTGGTTCCAGTCATACCCAAGAATGCCAAGATACCAGGTCACCACGCCGACCCGAGTGTTAAACATGAACAGCCACAGCACCCCCGCAACGGCTGGAGCGACCGCATATGGCCAAATCAATAGCGTACGATAGACACCCGAACCTTTGATCAGCCGGTCAGCCAGCACGGCCAGATAAAGTGCCACCCCAACCGAAACAACGGTCACCAGAATTGAAAATATCGCCGTGGTCAGGAACGCTCCCCGGTAAAAGGGATCGGAAAGCAGAAACTCGAAATTTCCAAGGCCTACGTATTTCATCGACAGACCGAAGGGGTCGGGGATGAACAACGACTGCCGGATTGCCTGACCTGCTGGATAAAAGAAAAACACAGCCGTCACGATCATCTGCGGCAAGATCAGCAGAATCGGCAGCCACAGGCCTTTGAAAGTAACGCGCTTTTCCATTTGTCGTTCTGACTGCCC
>JBPCWO010000225.1:0-25010 GCA_051009475.1 Boseongicola sp. | reverse complement strand
CTTTCGATCACCGAGTGGCGTCCGGTCACGGGTGCCCTGCCGCCGATGAGCGGGGCGGCCTGGGAAAAAGAATTCGAAAAATACCGTCAGATACCGGAATATCAGTTGCAAAACAAAGGGATGAGCCTCTCGGAGTTCAAGGTTATTTACTGGTGGGAGTGGGGGCATCGCCAGCTGGGCCGCATAATCGGTTTGGTTTGGGCGCTGGGCTTTTTTTACTTCCTGTTAACCAAGAAGATTCCAACCGGCTGGACATCGCGGCTGTTGCTGCCGGGTGTTCTTGGCGGTCTGCAGGGTGCGATTGGCTGGTGGATGGTCTCGTCCGGCTTAAGTGGAGCAATGCTGGACGTCGCGTCCTACCGGCTGGCGATCCACCTTGGGTTAGCCTTTGTGATCCTGGGAATAATCGCCTGGTTGGTCATGCTTTTGGGACGATCCGAGCCCGATCTGTTGCAGGCCCGTCGTGGGCGCGAACCGAAACTGTTTTCAATGGCAACCGGGCTGATGCATCTCACGTTCTTGCAAATTATCCTTGGCGCACTTGTTGCCGGGATTGATGCGGGTCGGACCTACAACACCTGGCCACTAATGGATGGTGGAATTATTCCCGGCGACTCATTCGCGATTGAACCACTTTGGCGGAACTTCTTTGAAAACGCCGGGCTTGTTCAGTTCCTGCATCGGATCGCAGGCTATCTGGTGCTGGTATTCGGTGTGATCGTCTGGCGGCGCTCGCGCCAATCCGGAAACTCCGAGACCCGGTTTGCGGCCAACGCGATGTTGGCGATGCTGGTTCTTCAGGTAGCGATCGGTGTCATGACCATTCTTTATTTTGTGCCTTGGCAAACGGCGATATTGCATCAGATCGGAGCTGTCGTACTGTTTGTTCTGATCCTTCGGGCGCGGTTCTTGTCGCAATATCCTAAATCCCAATCTTTACGAGGGTGAGAGCCATGTCGGCTTATGATGAATTGATGGCCTTTCAACGCGACACTGAAGCGCTGGGCCAAGTGATGGGTCGCCTTGGCTGGGACATGGAAACCATGATGCCCACAGGGGCAGCCGATCAACGCGCCGAAGAGATGGCGGCGCTGGACGGCGTTCTTCATGCGCGGCGTACGGACCCCCGGATTGGCGGATGGCTTGATGAAGCTCTTGTTGAAGACGCGATGGAGCGCAGGCAACTGGATGATGTCCAAAGGGAATACGACAGAACGCGCCGTGTTCCTGCAGAACTTTCGGCGGCACTGACGAAAGCCGGAGCATTGAGTCATCAGGCATGGATCGAGGCACGAAAATCTAACGATTTCAAAGCGTTTTCGCCGCATCTTGAAACGGTTCTTGGTCTGGCACGGGAAAAAGGTGCCGCACTTGCTGACGGCGGCGATCCCTACGATGCGCTTTTGCAGGATTTTGAACCTGGTGCGACTGGTTCGAAACTGGACGCGATGTTTGCCGCCCTGCGTCCACGCCTTGTCTCGCTTCGTGAGCGGGTCGACGGATCGACGCGCCAAGTCGCACCGCTGGCGAGAGACTTCCCGATCGACGGACAACTTCGGATATCGGAGAAACTGGCACGAGCCTTTGGTTATGACCTGAACCACGGTCGGATTGATATGGCGGTTCATCCGTTTTCGTCCGGATCCGGGCTGGACGTGCGGATCACAACGCGCACCGACCCCGCGAACCCCGCGGACTGCTTCTACTCGACCATCCACGAAGTCGGGCACGCTTGTTATGAACAGAACATTGACGCTAAAATGCGGCTTACGCCGATGGGCCGCGAAGCGTCGATGGGCGTACACGAAAGCCAAAGCCGGTGTTATGAAAACCAACTGGGTCGAAGTCGGGCTTTCACCAGTCATCTGTTTGAGTTGATGCGAAGCGAATTCGGTGATTTTGGCGTGTCGTCGGCCGAAGAATTCTATGCTGTTATGAACCGCTGTCACGCTGGGTATATCCGGACCGAGGCAGACGAGGTGCACTACAACCTGCATGTCGCGCTTCGTTTCGATCTGGAACGCGATCTTGTTGCGGGACGCCTGATAGTGGCCGATTTGCCTGCGGCATGGGATGCACGTTTTGAAGCGGATTTCGGGATCAAAGTGGACGTGCCCGCAAATGGCGTTTTGCAGGACGTGCATTGGTCCGAAGGGTTGTTTGGCTATTTTCCGACCTACACGCTTGGAAATGTCTATGCGGGTTGCCTTCATTCCGCGCTTCGGCGCGATATTCCCGACCTTGATGCAAGTTTGGCGGAAGGCGATACGTCACTGGCGACAGGCTGGCTACGTGACAACGTGCAAAGACATGGTCGGCTGCTGCCAGCGCATGAGTTGATAACCCAAGCGACCGGCGGGGAGCCCAACGTTGAGTCATTGCTGGATTATCTCGACGACAAATTTGGCGAGATTTACGGAGTGTAAAAGTGCGCCTCAGGTGGGCTTTACCGGCCAGAACTTTTGCAGATCGGCAAGGCCCGCACGGATCAGATCGCGAAGCGCGTCTTCATCCACTGCATCGAGAGATTTGATATACCAACAGCTTCGTCCGCGTTTGTGCGGCCCTAACCGCGCGGCGATATCGGGGAAATCATTGGCGCCAGGCAGGATATGGAGCGAGATGTCGCGTGTACGCATGTTGAAACCGGTGGCCAAAAAATCGCCTTCGCGTCCGCTGTTGTAGCGGTAGTGATACGTGCCGTAACCAATCATGTTGCCCCAGAGCTTTGGCGCATATCCTGTGACCTCACGGAATATTTTGTCGAGCCTTTCGGCCTCGGCTCGTTTGTCGGGATCGATAACCGAGGCGAGAGGATCAGACATGGGATTGTCCTTTCGGATTGCTCGGGCCAAGGATAGCGCAAAAGAGGGGCCGTTATGCAGCCGAAAATGACCGTTGAAGAGTTACAGGGATTCCTGAGTGTTGAATTTCCGCAGGTCGCGGATACTTACTTGGTCGAGGCCGTTGGGCCGATGACTTGTCGGCTTCGTATGCGCCCCAGCGAGCGGCATTTGCGCCCCGGCAATACTATATCGGGGCCGGCATTGTTTTCGCTTGCCGATTGCAGTGTCTATCTGGCGCTTTTGGCGATGATCGGGCCGGAAGCGTTGGCGGTGACTACGAACGCTTCGATCGACTTCATGCGGAAACCCACGGCAGGACAGGAATTGCTGGCGGACGCCACGCTTTTGAAACTCGGACGAGTACTGGCTGTCGGTGATGTGCTGGTTCGTTCCGTGGGGTCGAGCGATGTGGTCGCGCGCGCGACGTTGACGTATTCGATTCCGCCCAAAGCGTAGTTGCCAGTTCGCGAATTGTTGGCGCTGTTTTCCTACTCGCAGTTAGGTTTCTATTTCAAATTGTAAACGCTTTGTTTCCTTGGTGCTGCTGGTCTTAGTGCGTGAGAACGGTAGAATTGCGCTGCTGATAGGGCTGGGGGGCTAATTCATGCCAAGGCGCGTTATTGCCTTTCTAAAAGGCGAGCCGGATGCGGTGCCAGGGGACTATATCCTCGCGATCGTGGCCGTCATGGGCATGATTTTTGCGACTCTTGCCCAATTGTTAAGTTAAAGGCTTAGCCGAGAGAATACATGCCATCGTAGATCGGTTCGAGCGTTTCGGGATCAAAGAGGCTCGAAACGGACGTGCCGTGCCAGATGTTCAGAATTGCCTGTGCAAAGATCGGCGCAGTCGGGACAATGCGGATATTCGCGGCTTTTTTCGTCGCATCCGTTGGTTCGATTGAATCGGTGATGACGAGGGATTTCATCACTGAATTCGTGACACGTTCGATTGCGGGGCCGGAAAGAACGCCATGGGTGATATAGGCGTGCACTTCCTTGGCACCGGCCTCGATCAGGGTTTCGGCCGCTTTGCAGAGCGTACCTGCAGTATCAATTATGTCGTCGACAATGATGCAGGTTTGCCCGGTGACGTCGCCGACCACTTTCATTTCGGCCACTTCGCCGGCCTTTTCACGGCGCTTGTCCACGATCGCAAGCTCGCAGCCGACACGCTTGGCAAGTCCGCGTGCGCGGGCAACGCCGCCGACGTCGGGCGAGACAATGGTGACGCCATCTAGCTTGCCTTTGAATTCGTGTTTCACGTCCAGTGCAAAAACCGGCTCGGCATAGAGGTTATCCACGGGGATATCGAAAAAGCCTTGTATTTGGGCGGCGTGAAGGTCCATCGTCAGGACCCTTTCGATACCGGAAGACACCATCATGTTCGCCACAAGCTTGGCCGAAATCGGTGTCCGCGCCTTGGTGCGGCGGTCCTGACGGGCGTAGCCGAAATACGGCACGACCGCGGTAATCCGGCTGGCCGAGGACCGACGCAGCGCGTCCGCCATGATCAATAGTTCCATCAGGTTATCGTTGGCGGGGTTCGATGTGGATTGAAGGATAAACATGTCTTCGTCACGGACGTTTTCGAAGACTTCGACGAAAATCTCGCCGTCGTTAAACCTTTCAACCCGGGCATCAACCAGCTTGACGTTCATTCCTCTGTGAGCCGAAAGCCTGCGCGTGATGGCGCGAGCCATAGACATATTGGCGTTCCCCGAGATGATCTTCGGTTCTTGGATATTGGGCATAATGAGCAGCTGTCCTGTGTCCGGTCCGTCTTATTAGTGACAGATTCGTGGCGTTGACACCGCTTAGCACGCGCATAGGGTCACGCAAACAACCATTGCCCGGAGTAAGGGACGAAATGGCTCATATCGACTATTATCTCGCGACGATCTCGCCAAATTGCTATCTTGCCGGAACACGTCCGTCTGAAGTGGCCGCGAAGCATGGTGCATCGATCGCCTACAAGCCGTTGGATATCATGGCGCTGTTTGCCCGAACTGGAGGGTTGCCGCCCGGAGAGCGGCACGAATCGCGGCAAGAGTATCGGTTGATGGAGATTGAGCGGGCCGCAAAAGTTATCGGCATGCCGGTAAATTCGAAACCACTGTATTTTCCGACAAACCCGGCACCGTCGTCTTATGCGTTGATTGCAGCACAAAAGGCGGGTGGTGGCGACTTGGCCGGATATGTCGCGGGAATTACACGCGCGTGCTGGGCGGAAGAAAGAAATATTGCTGAAGATGATGTGATCAAGGCGTGTCTTGGCGCCGCAGGGTTTGATCCGGGGCTTGCTGACAGCGGCCTTCTTTCGGGCGCCGAGGTGTACGAGGCCAATCTTGAAGAGGCGGTGAACGCAGGCGTGTTTGGCGCGCCGTTTTTTATCACGGATGATGGCGGGCGATTCTGGGGTCAGGACCGGATCGAGATGCTGGATCAGCATTTAGCGGGGGATCTCTGAGGCCAATGGGACAGCCGCTTGCTCTCATCCATTGTGCGCTGGCGCACGGCAATGTCTGGCGACACTTTCTTGACGCGTTAAGTTTGGAAGTCGATCCGATCCTGATTGAGCTACCCGGGCACGGTGATGCTGAAGATTGGGATCGAAGCCGCAACTTTTCCGATCAGGCTCTTGAGATTGCGCTTGATAAGCTGCCGTCGGAGCCGATTCCGTTAATCGGGCATTCGTTTGGTGCGGTTCTGGCACTGCGGCTGGCGGTAGAGCGGCCGTATCGGGTGTCGTCCCTGGTGTTGATAGAGCCTGTTTTCTACGCGGCGGTTGAAGAGTCATATCTTTTTGACAAACTTCGTCGGGACATGGCGCCATTTGAGGCAAAAGTACGCGATGGAAGCCATGCAATGGCAACTAAAACTTTTGTGCAGAATTGGGGCAGCGGCGAAAACTGGGATGATATCCCTGAAATGCAACGGAGATACCTGGTGGACCGGATTGAACATGTTCTGGCAGGCGAGGAACTTCTTTGGGAGGATCCGCCGGGTTTGTTGAGCGAAGGGCGAATTGAGGCCTTGGAGATGCCGGTGACATTGGTTGAAGGCGAAACTTCGCACCCAATCATTACAACAATCGTCGATGCGCTGGGCGCGCGGATGCCGGACGCCGAAGGCATCACCGTGCCGGGAGCAGGACACATGGTGCCGCTGACCCACCCGATACCCGTGGCGGAAGCTGTGCGGGATCGGTTGGTTTGGTGAGGTGTTAGCGAGTTGATTGAACGGCCGCATTTAGCCTTGATCCGAAATTGCTGACTATTACAGCGAAGGCCCGCCTAGAGCCCTGCTGAGACATTCGTACTCGGACTCGTTGTTGTATAACATCGGTGACGCAGGCGAAAACTGGGTCTTGAAGACTGTCAATATCGCCGGAGGACTTCAGCGTGTCGCGCCTTACAATTTTTCCCATCACAGTGGCCGCTCTTTTCTTCTGGGCACTGTTCGTACCTCCCGCGTCTGCCGCCTGTGCAAATAGCCCGAGACTGGAGGGAAAGCTGCACTTTCTGTCCAATCGGCCCGGAGGCAAGCGTGATGGCAACTGGGATGTCTATCGTGCCAACTTGGATGGGAGTGGCGTACAGCGTGTAACGGATTTTCCGAAGCATTCCATTCGATGGTTCGACTATCACAAACCCAGCCGCACACTCGTGGTGGCTGGGTCTTCGCGAGGTAGATTGAGCGTCGGCCCATCGGGCAATGATGGCGGGCCTGCTGTTGCCGAAGAGATTATTGCGGCAATATCCCGCAACGGAAGCACCCGCGTGTTGATCAATGTCCTGGATAAGTCCAAGAACCCGCGCGGCTTTAACTCTGTCTGGCATCCGACAATGTCACCAAATGGCAAGCGAATTGTGTTTGCAGCTTCACGAAAGGGCGAGAGCAACAATATCTGGAGCATGCGGCGCGACGGGACAGACTTGCGGGCTATCGATCCCGATCCTCAAAGAACTCAAAACGATCCTCGTTATGGGGCCAACGGCAAAGTTGTCTACGTCCGCCACGACTCGAAAGGGATTGGACAAGTCACAAACCTCTCTGGTCTGGATGTGTGGATGATTGATCCCGCGAGACCTGGTGACAACGTCCGGCTTAGCAGCGAAAAGGCAATTCCAGGGCCGCCACGAATTGAAACCGACCCGGCGTTGAGCCCGAATTGCAGGTTGGTGGCAGTAAACCGTGTTACGTCTTTATCGAAAAACGCAAACATCGTGATGCGTGCGGACGGTCGATCGACCGGCTACGTTGAAATCGTGAACAGCCGTCAGGCCGGAGGTTTCGTTGGCGTGCCCACCTGGATCGATAACCGGCGGTTGCTGTCTTATCGCTGGAACAGTTCGGCAAAAGGTTGGCGCATCATCAAGTTGGACATTTCGCACCCCGGCAAATTTGAAGAGTTGAGTCTCGGCGCGTCAAAAGGCTATCGCGACGTCATGCCAGTTGCGTACTGAAATGGCTGCTTCCGCTTTGTCCGCAAAGCGCACGGTGGCCGAGACACATTCTTAGCCGCCAGTATGGCTCATGTGCCTGCTGACCTGACCGCCCGCAAGTTGCCGCGAGTAGTCAAAGTCGTGCCCTTTGGGCTTGCGGTCAATGGCAGTTCTGATGGCGGCTTCCAGTGGTGCGTCGCTGTCGGGATGGGCGCGCAACGGCGCGCGCAGGTCGGCGTTGTCTTCTTGACCGAGACACATGAACAATTCGCCCGTGCAGGTCAGGCGCACGCGGTTGCAGCTTTCGCAGAAATTGTGGGTGAGCGGCGTAATGAAGCCAATCTGCTGGCTTGTTTCTTCTGCTTTCACATACCGAGCTGGGCCGCCGGTCCGGTGTGCGAGGTCAACAAGTGTAAATCGCTCGGCCAGGCGGGCGCGAAGATCGTTCAGGCTCCAGTATTGGCCGATCCGGTCTTGTTCCGGCCCAAGGTCACCCATCGGCATGACTTCGATAAATGTCAGATCCATGTCTCGGGACGCGCACCAGTCAGTGAGCGTGAACAGTTCGTCCTCGTTGAAGCCTTTGAGCGCGACAACATTGATCTTGACGCGAAGGCCGGCTGATTGCGCTGCATCAATGCCCTTTAATACCTGCGGAAGCCGACCCCAGCGGGTGACGCGGGCGAATTTTTCTTCGTCCAGCGTATCGAGCGACACGTTGATCCTTTGGACGCCTGCAGCCGCAAGATCTTTGGCAAAGCGATGAAGCTGGCTACCGTTCGTCGTGACCGTGAGTTCCTTGAGCGCCCCGGTGTCCAGATGCCGGGACATTGAATTGAAGAACGTCATGATATCGCGCCGGACCAATGGTTCGCCGCCGGTGATACGCAGCTTTTCAACGCCAAGGCGCACGAAGGCGGAACACATGCGGTCAAGTTCTTCCAGCGTCAAAAGCTCTTTCTTCGGCAGGAATGTCATGTTTTCGGACATGCAATACACGCACCGAAAATCGCAACGGTCGGTCACCGAAACCCGTAAATAACTGATCGCGCGCTGAAAGGGGTCGATGAGAGGTGCTGTTTTCATGCAAAAGACGTTATGGTGGCGGCAGGTGGTGCGCAAGAGGAGGTCGGCGTGATCCGGTGTTCAATTCTTGGCGATCTGACGCGGTTGGTTTCGTGTTTCGCAGTTGTTTTATTCGTCTCTGCTTGTGCCTTGCCGCCACTAGCCCACGCGCCCGACAACAACTCAATCAGTGTTGAAACTCCCGAGTTGGCGGCGCCGCCACCGCCGGTGTCCGCCCGGACAGTTGAACAATTTGATACCACCACCGAGGACCAGCGTGTGGCGGCGGCGACTGGGGCATCGAATGGCGCGCTCCTAGGAACGACAGTGGCATCGTTGGGTGATCCTTCAAAGGCCGGTTTCTGGATCGAGACACCGTTGGTAAATAAGCGGGCAACCGGTCGTCTGATCTATCCGGTAACTGGAAAGAGCGCCGAGGTGGAACTGATCCCGATCGAGGGCGGCGGCAGTCGAGTTTCGCTGGCAGCACTTCGGCTGCTGGAGGCACCATTGACCGATTTGCCGGTGTTGGAGGTCTATGAAATCCAATGATCTGAGAACGTTGCCGCAAGGGGACTGGAACGACGTCGTCGGGAATTTCAAGTGGCGTGTTCCAAAGGATTTCTCAATTGCCTGTGCCTGTTGCGATACGTGGGCCGACCGTGACCCAGAACGCGCGGCAATCATCAACATAACGGAAAACGGGGCAAGGGAGGTCTGGAACTACGGCACGCTTAGGGATGCTTCAGATCGGCTGGCCGCAGCGATGCAGGCGTACGGCGTAGATAGAGGTGATCGGGTTGCGATCCTGCTTGGCCAGTCACCCGAGGTTCTGGCGACGCATTTCGCGGCGATGAAGCTAGGGGCGATTGTTTTGCCGCTGGTGACGCTATTTGGCGAAGACGCTTTGGCGTATCGCCTGGCCGACAGCGGTGCTGTTCTGGCGGTTACGGATGATTCAAATCTGGATAAGCTGGTGGCAGCAGGTGCGGACGCCAAACTCAGGACAATTGTGACAACTGGCAATGCCCGCGCGGAAGGGGTGCCGCGCGTTGTGCCTTGGGCAGATGCACTTTCCGGGGCTTCTCGTGGGTTCGTGCCTGAGAGTTCCGGAGCTGAAGACCCAGCACTGTTAATCTATACCAGTGGGACGACGGGTTCGCCAAAAGGCGCACTCCATGCAAATAGAGTGTTGATTGGGCACTTACCCGCAGTAGAGATGGTGCTGGAGCGAGTACCCGTCGCGGGAGATATCGGATGGACGCCGGCTGACTGGGCCTGGATCGGCGGACTGATTAACTTAGCTTTGCCGTGTTTGTATTTTGGCGTGCCCTTGGTGGCACACAGGATGCGAAAATTCGAACCCGAGGCGGCGTATCGTTTGATTTCACGGGAAAAAATCAGTGTCAGTTTTCTGCCGCCAACCGCGCTGAAGCTGATGCGTCAAGTGGAACCACCCAACGAGGTTGCGATGCGCGCCATTGGATCGGGTGGCGAAAGCCTGGGCGCTGAACTGCTCGACTGGGGGCGTGAGCGTCTAGGTGCACCTATCAACGAGCTTTATGGGCAGACGGAATGCAACCTTGTTGTCGCATCATGTTCGGGGCTTGAAGTGCAACGTCCAGGGTCAATGGGCAAGCCTGTGCCCGGTCACAGTGTAGCAATTATCGACAGCAGTGGTGGCGTAGTACCCACTGGAGAAGTCGGTGAGATTGCGGTTAAGCGCAGAGATCCGGCAATGCTTTTGGAATATTGGAACCTGCCTGAGAAGACGACTGAGAAATTTATCGGCGACTGGATGCGGACAGGAGACCTAGGTCGCCAAGACTCGGACGGATACCTGACCTATGTCAGCCGAGACGACGACATAATCACTTCTGCGGGCTATCGTATTGGACCAACAGAAATTGAGAACTGCCTAACCGGCGACGCGGATGTGGTGATGGCAGCGGCGATTGGTGTGCCCGATCCGTTAAGGACCGAAATTGTGAAGGCGTTTGTCGTATTGCGCGAGGGCGTGTCGCCGGATGGCGTTGCAGATCGTTTGGTGGCGCGGGTCAAAGAGCGCGTAAGCCCACATGTTGCGCCAAGGGCGGTTGAGTTCGTTTCAAGCCTGCCGACCACAACGACCGGAAAGATCATGCGCCGAGTCCTGCGCGACCGACAGCAATGAAATCCCCTACCAAGGATATGCTAAGTCAGGTATTTCGCGGCGATTTTGCGGGCGAAGGGTTTCATTTTATGCCCATTGTCGGTGAGAAAGGCGCGGGTCCGGTCCGGGTCACGTTTAGATAGATCGCGGAGCCACCAGGCGACAGCCTTCTGGATGAACCACTCCGGATCATTGGTGTATCCTGCGGCCCAGCCAAGAATGCGTTCGCGTTGAGCGATTTCATCAGGTTTCGGATTTCGGTTCTTGGTCCAGGGAAGCGTCATCACAAGCGCCGCCCGTCGAGTCCACATATGATTGGAATTTGTCCAGAGTTCGACTTCGTCGAGCCGGGTGGGATCAGCCGAAAGGCGCTTTTGGCCCGCGCCGGAAGCGTGATCTGCAATTGCCCAAGCGTCGAAATCGGGGACCCATGATTTGATCAGTTCCCAGACCGCAGTGTCGTTGGGGCGAAAGCGGGCCTGGGCCAGAAGTTTGGCCGCTGCCACACGCGCTTCGTGAATGTCAGTGGTCCAGAGGTCTTTGGCGAGTGTAAGGCGTGCGTCCAGCGTCAAATCCTTGCGCCAAGTCTTAGCAAGTGCGTCGATATCGGGATTGGACACACCGAGGTAGCGCCGCGGCGCTTTGTGATAGCGCGCCATGTCTTCGGCCTTGCCGGGAATGGCGAAGGCTTCAAGCGCGGCGAGCGCGTCTCCAATCACTCGACTGTCACGGACTTTGCGAGGTTCCGCGGCTGATCGACATCTGTGCCCTTGGCGACCGCTGTGTGGTAGGCCAGAAGCTGTGCCGGGATGGCATAAAGAATGGGTGCCAAGTGATCCGGTACTTCGGGCATTTGGATTACATGAGCGGTTCCGTCGCCGGCTTCTTCGGCCCCTTTTCGATCAGTGACCAGAACAACTTGACCGCCCCGTGCCATCACCTCTTGCATGTTCGAAATGGATTTTTCGAACAGGTCGTCCATTGGGGCCATGACGATGACCGGAACGTTCGGGTCGATGAGCGCAATGGGTCCGTGCTTCAGTTCGCCAGATGCATAGCCCTCTGCATGTATATAGCTGATTTCTTTCAGTTTTAATGCGCCTTCGAGCGCAATTGGATACATCTGTCCGCGACCCAAGAACAGAATGTCCCGCGCTTTTGCCAAGTGCTGCGCGACGACGGCAATCGTGTCTTCTGTTGCCAATGCCTGCGCGGCAAGACCGGGCAGGGCCCGAATGTCCGAGACGATCTCGGCAACGTCCGCGTCAACGACCTGCCCACGGTCTTTGCCTGCCCTTAAGGCAAGCGACAGCAAGACGGTAAGCTGACAGGTGAACGCCTTGGTGGAGGCGACGCCGATCTCGGCTCCGGCAAAGATAGGCAGGACGACATCGCTTTCGCGCGCAATGGAGCTTTCGGCGACGTTTACGACGCTGAGAATTTGCGCGCGGTTGGCTACATGCCGAAGGGCGGCGAGAGTGTCGGCGGTTTCGCCAGACTGGCTGACGAACACGGCAAGCGTGTTTGGGCCGACGGGCGGTCCACGATACCGAAATTCGGAAGCAATATCGACCTCGACCGGAATGCCGGAGAGGCGTTCGATCCAATATTTTGCCGTCATGCAGGCCAGGAAAGCGGTTCCGCACGCGACCATCAGAATGCGGTCGACGGTACTGAAGTCGGGCACATTGGCGGGCAGGTTCTTTTCCCCGTCCGGAAAATAGTGAGCGATGGCGTCGGCAAGCACAGTCGGCTGTTCGGCAATTTCCTTTGCCATGAAGTGCTTGTGGCCACCTTTTTCGATCCTGGAAGTATCGATTTGAACTTGCCGCACGTCGCGGTTGGCGCGGTGGCCGTTTGTGTCAAAGATGGTAACGCCGTCGCGGGTGATCTCGGCCCGGTCGCCTTCCTCGAGATAGGTGATCCGATCGGTGAGCGGAGCCAGGGCGATCGCGTCAGAGCCAAGAAACATCTCGCCGTCGCCGTGCCCAACCGCTAGTGGCGAGCCTTTGCGGGCGGCGACGATCAAGTTGTCTTCGCCGTCAAATAGAAATGCGAGTGCAAAAGCGCCTTCGAGCTGAGCAATGGTCTGTTCGGCGGCGTCGCGAGGTGCGAGGCCCTGATCGAGGAAGGATTGGGCCAGAAGCGAGATGGTCTCTGTATCGGTGTCTGTCTTTGCGTCATATCCCTTGGCAGCAAGGTCTTCGCGCAGTGATTTGAAATTTTCTATGATGCCGTTGTGAACCACGGCGACCGGGCCGGACTGATGGGGGTGGGCATTGCTAACCGTAGGCGCACCGTGGGTTGCCCAGCGAGTGTGACCAATACCTGCCCTGCCGGGTAAGGGGTCGTGAACAAGTAAATCGGAAAGATTGATCAGCTTTCCGACCGCACGACGGCGGTCGAGCCGACCGTCCTGCACTGTGGCGATCCCAGCGCTGTCATAGCCGCGATATTCGAGCCGTTTCAGAGCCTCTACGAGCACGGGGGCCGCCTCGTGGTCGCCAAGTATTCCGACGATGCCGCACATGGGAACTAGCCTTTCTTTTGAGCAGCCTTTGCCGCCCGAAGTTTTTCAAAAAATCGTTTTGCGAAATTCGGTTTGTTTTCCTGGCGGCTGCGGGCGACGCCGAGGTCGCCAGCGGGCACGTCATTTGTGATTACTGAACCGGTGGCAGTCATCGCCTCGTCACCGACCGCAACCGGGGCCACAAGTAACGTGTTGGATCCAATGAAGGCGCGCTCGCCAATTTCGGTTCGATGCTTGAAGACGCCGTCGTAGTTGCATGTCACTGTGCCGGCACCAATGTTGCTGGAAGCCCCGACACCGGCATCACCGATGTAGCTGAGGTGATTCACTTTTGCGCCGTCGCCGATTTGAGCGTTCTTGATTTCGACGAAATTGCCCACTTTTGCGCCACTTGAAAGTTTGGTTCCGGGGCGAATTCTGGCGTAGGGACCAACGATTGCGCCGTGGCCGATATGTGCGCCTTCAAGGTGGCTGAAGGCGCGAATTCGAGCGCCGGTTTCGATTGTGACGCCGGGGCCGAATACAACGTTTTGTTCAACAACTGCATCCCGACCAATTTCGGTGTCATATGCGAAATACACACTGTCTGGCGCTTGAAGTGTTACGCCGTTTTCCATTGCGGCACCGCGGGCGCGGGATTGGAAGGCAGCTTCGGCGTCGGCAAGTTCGGCGCGGGTGTTGACGCCTATCGTTTCAGCTTCGTCAGCAGTTTCGAATTTCACACTCAACCCTTCGGCACGGGCAAGCTCGACGATGTCGGTGAGGTAGTATTCTCTTGCGTCATTGTTGTTTTCGACGGCGGCGGCGAGCCGGAGTAATGTTTCTGTTTCAGCGATCGCTACGCCTGAATTGCAGAGCCCGACTTTTCGTTCTGCCTCGTTGGCCTGTTTCCATTCGACAATTTTCACAAGCTGGTCACCATCGGTAATCATGCGACCGTATTGCGCCGGGTCGGCTGGTTTGAAGCCAAGGAAAACCACGTCTGCGCCGCCTTTGCGCACTTCCTGCATCCTTTTCAACGTTTCGGGGCGGATAAATTGCGTGTCACCAAGCAAAATTACTGTGTCGCCCCCTGCATCGCTAAGTGCAGAAGCGGCAGCAGTCACCGCGTTGGCGGTGCCGAGTTGCCTTGTTTGTTCGGCAATGAGGATCGATTCATCATGGCGATGAGCCGCTTCCGCTACTTTGTCAGCGCAGTGGCCCACGACCATCACACGGCGTCCGTCAAGAGCGGCCGCAGAAATCAGCGAGTGAACGAACATTGGCGCGCCCGCGATCTCGTGAAGCACTTTTGCTTTGTCGGATGCCATCCGCGTGCCCTCGCCAGCGGCGAGAATTATGAGATGGGTGGGCATGCCTGCTCTTTCCTTTTTCCGTCCGCCGTTTTAGCCGCATGTATAGATGCAGCAAGATGTGGCGGCTTCACTTGATGTTGCCGTAAGTTACATCGAAGGCGGAGTTATGCCGAGAAAAAGACAATGAAAACGGTTGTTTTTGATTTAGATGGGACCCTTGCGGACACAAGCGCCGACCTTATTTCGGCGGCAAACGCTTGTTTTCGGCGTCTTGGACACGGTGATCTATTGCATCCGGAGGCCGACAAGCTGACGGCCTTCCACGGAGGCCGGGCAATGCTCCGGCTAGGATTTTCCAGACTGAGCAATGAGTGGCAGGAAAGCGAAATTGACGCTGAGTTTCCCTATCTGCTTGAATCATATAAGGAAAATATCGATTGCGAAACCGAACTTTATCCCGGTGCGCGAACCGGTGTCGAAAGGATGATTGCCAATGGTTACTCCTGCGCCATTTGCACAAACAAACCGGAAGGCCTTGCCCGCGAATTGCTTAGGCGGCTGGATGTTTTGGAATTGTTTGGGGCGCTGATCGGGGCAGATACACTGCCGCGGAGGAAGCCCGACCCAATGCCTTATTTCGCGGCCGTTGAGGCCGCAGGAGGTACAGTCAGCAAATCGTGTCTCATCGGTGACACCGAAACCGATGTACAAACTGCACGCGCTGTCGGCGTTCCGATCATCCTGGTGCGGTTTGGACCTGAGGGAGATGCGATCAAGCGACTGGCGCCGGATGCGTTGTTAGATGGATACGATGACTTGCACACAGTTGTTGCAACATTGATTGGATGAAACACCTGTTTTTGTTGACCTAGTTTCGGATGTAACGTATTAATTGAACAAGCGTTCAATAAATTGGAGGCTGAGTATGTTTCAGGATTCGATGCAGTTCGATTTGGGTGAGGATATATCGGCGCTGCGCGATATGGTGCATCGCTGGGCACAGGATTGCGTACGACCGATAGCTTCGGAAATTGACCATTCCAATGAGTTTCCCGCCAGTTTGTGGCGTGAGATGGGTGAGCTTGGACTGCTTGGGATAACTGTTCCCGAAGAATATGGCGGCGCCGGGATGGGATATCTGGCACATGCCGTCGCGGTTGAGGAAATTGCCCGTGCAAGCGCAAGTGTATCGTTGTCATACGGTGCACACTCCAACCTTTGCGTGAACCAAATAAAATTGAACGGATCTGAAGAGCAAAAGTCTCGCTATCTACCGCGCCTGGTTTCAGGCGAGCACGTTGGCGCGCTGGCCATGTCGGAAGCTGGATCGGGCTCAGATGTTGTGTCGATGAAGCTTCGGGCAGAAAAGCGAAACGATCACTATCGTCTGAACGGAACCAAATACTGGATCACAAATGGGCCTGATGCAGACACGTTAGTTGTCTATGCCAAAACCGATCCTGAAGCTGGGTCGAAAGGGATAACCGCGTTTTTGATCGAAAAAGAAATGAATGGTTTTTCGACCTCGCCGCATTTCGACAAGCTGGGGATGCGAGGGTCGAACACCGCGGAATTGATATTTGAGGATGTCGAAGTGCCGTTCGAAAACGTACTTGGCGAAGAAGGACGCGGTGTCGCCGTATTAATGAGCGGTTTGGATTATGAGCGCGTCGTGCTGGCGGCCATTGGGCCAGGGATCATCGCCGCCTGTTTGGACGAGATCATGCCATATATGGCCGAGCGAAAGCAGTTCGGAAAACCGATTGGCTCGTTCCAACTGATGCAGGGCAAGATTGCTGACATGTATACCGCGATGAATTCGGCGCGTGCCTATGTATACGAAGTTGCGAAAGCCTGTGATCGGGGCGATGTCACCCGACAGGACGCAGCGGCATGTTGCTTGTATGCGTCCGAAGTCGCAATGAGCCAGGCGCATCAAGCGGTGCAGGCGATGGGAGGGACCGGGTTCATGAACGATCATCCCGTGTCGCGTTTGTTCCGGGACGCCAAGCTGATGGAGATTGGGGCTGGAACTTCGGAAATCCGACGAATGCTGATTGGCCGTGAATTAATGGAGATCCAATCGTGAAGCCTAAATTCTGCTCAATTTCAATAAGTTATATCGGAAAATGTAAGTACGCGTTGACGATTCTTTTGACGTCGGCTGGTATCGGTTTGGCCCCAAGTCTTGCAGTCGCGAGCGAGCACGAGGTCGAAGCCTTCGGCGGATTTCTTGAACAATGCTTTGAAGAAGCCGACGGTGCCGAAGCCAAATCGCAGTGCATCGGGGCGATGGCGCAATTGTGTATGGACGAGCAGGATGGCGGCCACACGACGATTGGCATGTCGTCGTGCCTAGCTGCGGAGGGCCTGGTTTGGGATCGGTTCTTGAATGCGGAATATAAGGCGACGATGGCCTGGTTAAAGGCGGCGGATGAAGATGAGGCCGAGAGTTTCCCGGAGTTTGCCGAGAGAGCAGAGAACTTGCGCGCCGCGCAGAGGGCCTGGATCGCGTTTCGCGACGCTGAATGCGCACTGGAATATGCCCAATGGGGGTCGGGTTCTATGCGGACGATCGCCGGGGCAGATTGCTTGATGCAAATGACGGCCGAACGTTCGATTGAGTTGCTGCAGAAGCGGGAGATGTTCGAATGACCCGCGACATCGTGCCGGAGCCCGCGATAAAACAATTGCTGGCCGAACAGGACGCTTATCGAGCGACAGGGCCAGCCGCATTTCCCCGCGCGGTGCGATCGTTGTCAAAACCAATTGGGTTTCTGACCAATCGGCTAATCCCAGCAGATGTCATTGAAGCCGCGATCCGCGGTGCCGATTGGGCGGCATCAGGTTCGATCCGTAAGGCCGCTATTCAACACGATTTCTCCGACATTGATATGTGTGAGGATGCGGTGAGCGACGTGCGACGTTGGGCGCTTGGGTATGCAGTTACCGGCGGTGGCGCGGCAGGCGCGTTTGGTGCGCTAGGATTGGCGCTGGATGTACCGGCGACAATGACTCTGGCACTGCGAACGGTCAGGTTGATCGGCATCTGCTATGGCTTTGGCGCGAATACGGAGGCTGAACGCGTTTATATATTGGATATTCTCCAATTGGCCGGTGCAAACAGCATTTCTGAAAAATCTGAAGCCATTGAAAGGCTCGCAAAAGAGCGATCCGACTTCGATGGAACCGATTGGCAGAAAATAGTTCAGATGACCGGGCAATCCAGCGGATCATTGGCTGCAACCCGACGAGTGGCGGCGACATTGGGGGTGAACCTTTCGACCCGAAAAGTTGCACAGCTGGCGCCAATTGTCGGGGCGGCGGTGGGTGCCGGCGTAAACGCCGCGTTTCTCAATGATGTCGCTGCGGCTGCGCGGTATGCCTACCGTGAGCGATGGCTACAGCTCAACGAGCGGATTATTGAGAATTCAACGCCTGATGCACATGAGGCGCCGCAGTGAATATGTTGATTACAAATAGTAAATTTCCGAGAGCAGATGCAGTGCCAGAGTTTGATTATTCGGCGATAACAGAAGCGATCTGCGTCGGCAGGTCCGCGCGCGCGCAGACATTACTTTATGAGGAGAAACTGGAGGGCGGAACATGAAGCTGACCTCTCAGGTTTCGGTTTCTTCTGAATCGTTTCAATCCAACAACACGAAAAATCTGGCGGCGCTTGAGTTAGTGGCCAATGCCGCCAAGGTGGCGGCGGGCGGCGGAGGCGAGAAGTCGCGAAGCCGACATGTCTCTCGTGGGAAAATGCTGCCGAGGGATCGTGTTGCGGCGCTTTTGGATCCAGGTGCGCCTTTCCTTGAAATTGGCGCCACGGCGGCGCACGGGATGTATGATGATGCGTCGCCTTGCGCCGGAGTGATCGCCGGAATTGGGCGCGTTGAAGGGCAAGACGTTATGGTTGTGGCCAACGACGCGACCGTGAAGGGCGGCACATATTATCCGATGACAGTGAAGAAGCATTTGCGCGTCCAGGAGATCGCGAGTGAGTGTCATTTGCCGTGCGTTTATCTGGTGGATTCGGGCGGAGCGAACCTACCGAACCAGGATGAAGTGTTCCCGGACCGCGACCACTTTGGGCGGATTTTTTATAACCAGGCTCAGATGTCTGCCGCCGGTATTCCGCAGATCGCCGTTGTGATGGGGTCCTGCACAGCGGGTGGGGCATATGTGCCTGCAATGTCGGATGTGACGATCATTGTGAAGGAACAGGGCACGATTTTTCTGGCGGGCCCGCCTTTGGTGAAGGCGGCCACTGGCGAGGTGGTGACAGCTGAGGAACTTGGCGGCGGCGATGTTCACACGCGGCTTTCTGGCGTTGCGGATTATTTGGCCGAAGACGATGCGCACGCGCTTGCGATGGCGCGTCGGGCAGTGGCAAACTTGAACAGGTCGCGGCCGGAGTCAGTGGTGTGGGAAACGCCTGAAGATCCAATCCATGATCCCAGCGAATTGCTGGGTGTCGTCCCGTCGGATTTGCGAATTCAGTACGACATACGCGAGGTTGTTGCGCGGGTTGTCGACGGATCGCGGTTTGATGAGTTCAAGGCACGGTTCGGCGAGACGCTTGTGACGGGCTTTGCCCACATCAAGGGCTGCCCGGTAGGAATTATCGCCAACAATGGCGTGATATTTGTGGATTCTGCGGAAAAGGGCGCACACTTCGTAGAACTGTGTTCGCAACGGCGCATACCATTGATTTTCCTGCAAAATATTACCGGATTTATGGTAGGTCGGAAATACGAGAACGCAGGGATCGCACGTGCTGGTGCCAAGATGGTAACGGCTGTTGCAACGACTTCGGTACCAAAGATCACAATGATCGTCGGCGGGTCTTTCGGGGCCGGGAACTATGGCATGGCCGGGCGAGCGTATGGGCCGCGGTTCCTGTGGACCTGGCCTAACAGCCGTATCAGCGTGATGGGAGGCGAGCAGGCCGCCGGTGTTCTGGCAACGGTGAAACGAGACGGGATCGAGCGGGCGGGTGGCAAGTGGTCGGGCGACGAGGAGGCCGAATTCAAGCGCCCGACAATCGAGATGTTCGAGCATCAATCGCACCCGTTGTACGCGAGCGCGCGACTTTGGGACGATGGGGTTATTGACCCGCGCAAGACGCGTGACGTGCTGTATCTGAGCCTTTGTGCTGCATTGAACGCGCCCATCGAAGAGACGCGGTTTGGCGTCTTTAGGATGTAACTAAGGTGCCTAATTCAGTGATCCTAGAAGAAGCATTGCAGCGCTATCCCGGTGCCGAGACTTTTCGATTCGGAGATAATTCTGAGCTTTGCAGTGAATTATTGGCGCTGGTCCGGGCAGGCAAAAAGACTGCGACCTGCGGCGCGTTGCGGGATTTCCAAGCGGAAGGCGAAGCGATGCCAGTGGTTGGCAGGCGAGATATCTCGCTTGATTGGTCTGGAGCGCCAGCGTTGGTAATTGAAACAGTCGACGTGAGCGAGCGGCGGTTTTGCGATGTGGAAGCAGATTTCGCGCTGGCCGAAGGCGAGAACGAAACGCTGGAAGGATGGCAGGCGGCGCATCGCCGTTATTTTGAGCGTAATGGTGGCTGGTCGTCAGACATGATGCTGGTCTGCGAGAGATTCCGGCTGGTGGAGGATTTTGCGTGAGGTGGCGCAATGTAGTTAGTTTTGACCGGACGCGTCGTTCGCGAAACTGGTCATTGGGTGATCCTCGCCGTGGCGCGCGCCGGAGACGACGCCGAATCCGGTTTTTCAATCCGAAATTCTATCTGACCGCTGCGATCGTCATTGCCGGTACCGTGCTTGTTGCCCTGCCTTATGGCGCAGACGCGGTAAATATCGGTTTCGGTGCCCGTTCGCTGGACGGATGCCGGGTTTCGCGGGTGGTGGATGGCGACACGGTGACGCTGTGGTGCCCCGGAGCGGGGTTAGAGCGGACGCGACTGGTCGGATTCGATACGCCGGAGAAATTTGATGCGGGCTGTGCGTCGGAGCTGGCGCTGGCGCTGCGCGCGGAATGGCATTTGCGACAGCTGATCGCGACCCGGTCCGATCTGACAGTGCAGCGCCTGGGCCGCGACAGATATGATCGGAGACTGGCGGTGATGGTCCTGGATGGCGACGATGTTTCAAAACTGATGATCGATGCCGGATTTGCACGTGCCTATGGCGGTGGACGTCGAGAAGGGTGGTGCGCGTGAAATTCGACAAGGTCCTTATCGCGAACCGAGGTGAAATCGCGTGCCGCGTCATTGAAACCGCGCGTGCAATGGGTATTCGAACAGTGGCGGTTTATTCGGACGCGGACGCTACGGCGCGCCATGTCGCGATTGCCGATGAGGCAGTGCGGATTGGGCCCGCGTCGCCTGCTGAAAGTTACCTGCGAGGTGAGAAGATAATTCTGTCCGCATTGGAATCCGATGCTGATGCCATACATCCGGGCTATGGTTTTCTGAGCGAGAACCCGGAGTTTGTAGAAGCCGTTGAAGCGGCGGGCCTGATCTTTGTTGGCCCGTCGGCCAAGGCGATCCGGGCGATGGGTCTGAAAGACGCGGCCAAGGCGATAATGGAACAGGCCGGTGTGCCTGTGGTGCCAGGCTATCAGGGGGCCGACCAGGGCGATGCCCATTTGGCGGCCGAAGCTGATCGAATTGGCTATCCGGTGATGATCAAGGCAGTTGCTGGCGGCGGCGGCAAGGGCATGCGCGCAGTCGAGAGGCCCGACGACTTTGCGAGTGCTCTAAGCGCGGCGCGTGCTGAGGCAATGGGTGCTTTCGGCAATGACGTTGTTCTGATTGAAAAACTCATTGGCTCGCCTCGCCACATCGAGGTTCAGATATTCGGCGACGGTGAAAAAGCGGTCCACCTTTTCGAGCGGGATTGCTCGCTGCAGCGGCGGCACCAGAAGGTGATCGAAGAGGCGCCGGCACCAGGGATGACGGACGATGTGCGGGCAGCGATGGGCGCTGCAGCAGTGCGTGCGGCGGAAGCTGTGGGCTATAAGAGTGCCGGGACCGTAGAATTCATTGTCGATGCCTCGGACGGGCTGAAACCCGACCGGTTTTGGTTCATGGAGATGAACACGCGCCTTCAGGTCGAACACCCGGTAACAGAGGCGATTACAGGTGTCGATCTGGTTGAGTGGCAGTTGCGGGTGGCTCAAGGCGAGTCATTGCCTGTACCGCAAGAGTTGTTGGCAGTAACGGGTCATTCAATCGAGGCCCGGCTTTACGCAGAAGACGCCGCGGCGGGATTTCTGCCGGCGACCGGGCGACTTGAGCATTTGGTGTTCCCCGATCTTGCGCGGATTGATACAGGTGTGCGCCAGGGCGACAGCATCACGCCCTTTTACGATCCGATGATCGCGAAGATCACAGTGCATGGGAGCGATCGGACCTCTGCAATTGGGAAATTGGCGCGGGCCCTGGAAGCGACCGAGATTGCTGGCACGGTTACAAATCTTGGGTTTTTGCGGCGGCTGACCGCCCACGAGCATTTTCAGTCAGGTGATGTCGATACCGGGCTGATTGACCGAGACTCCGGTAATTTGGCGGCGGATCCTCCGCTTTCCGAGGCTGCCCTGGCCGTCGCCGCCGTCGTTTCGCTTGGTCTAGGGGCCGAAGAATTGCAGGGGTTCACGCTTTGGGCGCCGCAACGCCAACAGCTGACATTGGCGAATCGTGAAATCGAAGTCGTGCCAACAACGACCGGGGCCAATATCTCTATCGGGTCGAATTCACTGAGTGTCGCTGCGGATGGTGGCGGTTGGCGTGTTGACGGCGAAGCTGAGAGGTTTCGTGCGGTGAAGCTTGAAGGATCTGTCGAAATTTTCGGAGCAAACGGCGGACGTGTTGCTGTATCCGATCCGTTGGCGCGGGGCACCGGCGAAGACACCAGCGGAATGGCTTTGGCACCGATGCCGGGGCAGGTAACTCTGGTTGCGGTCGAGAAGGGCGAAAAAGTTGCAAAAGGCGATACGCTGGCAGTGCTCGAGGCGATGAAAATGGAACATCGACTGGTCGCCGCTCGGGATGGCGTTGTTGCTGATATTCTTGCGCGGACCGGTGATCAGGTTGAGGCAGGTGCGGCGCTGGTGCGGTTGGCAGAGGCTGAAACATGATTGTTTTGCATCACTGCCATGAAACTCGTTCGATGCGGGTTTTGTGGCTTTTGAATGAGCTGGGCGCCGATTTTGAACTTCGCGTGCATCCGTTCGACAAATCGCTGCGCGAGAAGGCGTATTTGAATCTGTCGCCAGCAGGTCGGGTGCCAGCGTTGGAATTCGACGGTGAGGTTTTGTTCGAATCCGGTGCCATACTTCAGGTGCTGTGCGCACGGCACCCGGAAAACCGCCTTGGGCGACTGCAAGGTGATCCGGAGTGGGGCGAATGGCTTGTATGGCTGCATTTCGCGGAGACGCTCAGCCAGCATACAGCGGCGCTGACGCAGCAGCACATCGCGCTATACGAAGATCACATGCGCTCGCCCACCGTTATGAAACTGGAAGCCGCGCGGATCGGAAAGTGCTTCGATGCGATCGAGACGCGGCTTGGTTCGACGCCAGCGCAGCGAGATTACCTTCTGGATTCCGGGTTTTCGGTGGCCGATATAGCAGTTGGCCAGGCGGTCTATATGGCGCTGCACTTCGTGCGTCCGGATAAGTGGCCGAAGCTTGCGGCCTGGTACGAGCGAATTACGTCGCGGCCCCCGTTTATTGCTGCGTTGCCGTCGGACGACGCGGAACGGCTTTATCGCCAGGAGTTTTATGAGGCCTGGAGTGGCTGAGTTCGTAGAGATCGTTGAAGTTGGACCGCGCGACGGGCTGCAGAACGAGCCGCATGAAATCTCTGTTGCCAATAAGGTGGCTTTGATCGATGCACTATCGCCGGTTGGATTCCGTCGTATCGAGGCCGCGTCCTTTGTGTCGTCGACATGGGTGCCCCAAATGGCCGGATCGGCCGAGGTTTTGGCCGCGATCGAGCGAGTTCCGGGCGTTCGATACACTGCATTGACGCCGAATTTGCGCGGCTTTGAAGACGCCGTTGCGGCGCAAGCGGATGAAGTTGCCGTTTTCGCGTCAGCGTCCGAGGCCTTCAGCAAAGCCAACATCAACACGTCGATCGAGGAAAGTTTTGTGCGGTTTGGCGCGGTAACTGACGCGGCGCGTCACGCAGGCGTGCCAGTGCGCGGCTACGTCTCGTGTGTTACCGACTGTCCCTACGAGGGGCCAGTTGCGCCCAAATCGGTGGCGCGGGTGTCGGCCGCCTTGTTCGAGGCGGGGTGTTTTGAGATTTCGCTTGGCGATACCTTGGGGCGCGGGACCCCGGAGAGCGTGGACACGATGCTGGCGGCGGTCAGTGAGGTCGTGGACGCCGAAAACCTTGCCGGGCACTTCCACGACACGAGCGGGCTGGCGTTAGAAAACGTTGGTGTGGCGCTGGCGCGTGGCATTCGGGTGTTTGATGCATCAGTCGGAGGACTTGGTGGTTGCCCTTATGCCCCAGGAGCGGCCGGCAACGTCGCAACAGGAGCGGTGGCTGCGTATCTGTCGGCTTCAGGGTATGAGCACGGGCTGGACATCGCGCGGCTTGAGGCAGCGTCGGCGCTGGCGCGAACGTTGACGGGAGGGCAATGATGCAGACAATCCGGCTGGAAGAGGACGCGCGCGGCGTAGCGGTTCTGACGCTCGCAAGGTCAGAAAAACGCAATGCGATGTCGCGGGAAATGATTGCCGAGCTTGCCGAGGCAGCCGCGATAATCGGTGCGTCTGATACCATTCGAGTGGTAGTTTTGGCGGCCGAGGGTCCGGTTTTTTGTGCGGGCGGGGACTTAAACTGGATGCGTGAACAAATGGCGGCGGACGCGACTACACGGCGACGTGAGGCGACGGCGCTTGCAAACACGCTGGGCGCGCTCGATCGCCTGGCGAAGCCTTTGATTGCGCGGGTGCAGGGCGATGCTTACGGCGGCGGCATTGGGCTGATGTCAATTTGCGATGTTGTGGTCGCGGCGGCGGGAACACGCTTTGGGCTGACCGAGACGCGGCTTGGCCTAATTCCGGCGACGATTGGACCTTATGTCGTTGCGCGCACGGGCGCGGCCAAGGCCCGCAGGGTGTTCTTTTCGTCGCGGATATTCGATGCGGAAGAGGCCCGTGAGCTTGGACTGGTCGCACAGATCGTGCCGGGATCTGAACTGGACAAGGCGGTGGAAGATGAGGTCGCGCCGTTTCTGGAGTGCGCGCCGGGTGCCGTCGCAGCGGCAAAGAGTTTGGTGGCACGACTAGGAAAATCGATCGACGATCAAGTTGTATCAGACACAGTTCAGGCTTTGGTCGAGCGGTGGGAAAGCGATGAGGCCGGCGAGGGAACGGCTGCGTTCTTTGATAAGCGCCCGCCGAGTTGGCAGAGATAACGAGTTTTTGGTGGTGCGGTTTTTGTAAAGCCAAGCCGCTTTGCGTTGACCCCAGTTCGTGAGGAGATTAGGAAAAGATCGCACCTCGTGGCAAGCAGATAGCTGCCCGGCCAACTGAACGGAGTTCAACGGTTTGGACGACATTGTTCGCGAATATCTACCGATCCTGGTGTTTCTTGGTCTTTCGATTGGCCTAGGACTAGTTCTGATTCTGGCAGCCGTGTTTGCCGCGCCGCGGAATCCTGAACCTGAAAAACTCAGCGCCTATGAG
>JBPCWO010000224.1:0-3807 GCA_051009475.1 Boseongicola sp. | reverse complement strand
CCGTTCAACAGTCTGTTTAACCTATCGCCCAGCAACCTGCCGGTCGTAATCCTCGGCGTCAAACCGGCCCCGGCTGACCGCGATCAGCCCGTCTTCAGTGAACTCCAGCTCCTCCCATCCGGGCAGGTGCACGAAGTTGCCAGTGTCCTTGTGGGTGCCTTCCAGCGTCCACATGAACAGCCCCGCGCGCCCGGCCACATGCGCCGCTTCGCATCGGATCGTCAGATCGGGGAAATCGTGCATGAACCCCGCCGCCATCTCGCGAAGTGCCGGACGACCCTTCATCACCTCGCCGCCATTGATCGCGCTCACCGTATCTTCGGCATAAAACGCCGCCACGGCATCGGCATCCCGCGCCGACCAGTTTCGCGCATGTTCCTCGATCCGCGTTGTCAATTCCTCGGCTGATTTCATCTGTCCCCCCCGGTCGCATTACAGCCGCGAATCTACGCGCAAATACGAAACCGTCAAACCGCGCTCATTCCTGAATTGTGATCAGCCACGCCGCCACGTCGGCGATCGGTTGTGCGGTGATGATCGGCTGGCCGGTCTCGGCGGCGATTGATCCGTCCGGATACGAAAACAGATCGCCAAAAAGCGGCATATCACCGCCATGGGACAAAAGCGGGTCGCGGCCATCGATCTGACGAACAACGCGAAACGTCGGAAATACGCCATCGTTTGCCTCCGCAAGAACCGTCAGATCAGCGGGTATTTCCGTCAGCAGCTTCGCCATTGGCCCGTCGCCCGTCGCACCTGCGCCGTGACACGCCGCGCAATAGTTCAGAAAGACCTCCATTCCGTTGTTCGGATCAGGCTCTGCAAATGCACCCGAAGCCGCGAACAGAGCCGCGACCAATGTTCTGATCATTGCTGTATCTCCTCTAGCCAAGCCGCAATATCGACGATCGCTTCGCTGGTGATGATCTCGTTCCCGTCGCTCGCGACAACAACGCCAGATGGCCCCTGCAACACCAGCCCGAACAGCGGCATCGGGCCGCCGTGGGCCAGAACCTCGGTTTCGCCGTCGATCCGTCGAACCACCATCCCAGCCGGAAATGCGCCGTCATTGTTCACAGCCAGTACGGTTAAGTCGGCAGGCGGTATAGACAAGACACCCGACATTGGACCATCGCCCTGCGCCGCTAAACCGTGACACGTTGCACAATGGCTAAGAAACAAGTCGCGTCCGCGGTCAACATCTTGGGCTTCGGCCGACCCAAAGGCTGCCGCGAAAACAGCGGAAGTTACTAAAATAGAACGCATAAGCTGGTCCTCCTGTGAATCAAATTACACCCAAACCGCAGCGTCCACATTGACCCATCGCAAAGTCGAACCGCCCCCATGGATCTTTGCGTCCGCCCGTGCAAACGTCCGCCTATGTCACCGAATGTCGCTTATGCCTCGATCATGGTCCTCGCCGGTGTCGGCATCCCGGTTCTGGCCGCGCTCAACGCCGCACTTGGCCAACGCTTGGGCAGCCCGGCCGCCGCCGCTTTGTGCCTTTTCGCTGTTGCCCTGATCGCCACCGCGATTGTTACGCTTCTGACTGGGCCTTCAGCGTTGAAATCGATCGGCGCGCAGCCTCGGCATCTGTTTCTGGCCGGTCTGTTGGTGGCGTTTTATGTGCTGTCGATCACTTATATTGCGCCGACTTTCGGCGTCGGTAATGCGGTGTTTTTCGTGCTACTTGGGCAGCTGGCCGCCGCCGCCGCAATCGACCACTTTGGCTTATTCGGCGCACAAATCACGTCGCTGTCTTTCACACGCGCCGGCGGTATCGCGCTAATGGCAGCCGGACTGGCACTTACTCAGCGCGGTTAGACCAGCCTTCCATCTTTCAGATGCAATGTCCTGTCCATGCGTGCCGCAAGGTCCGGGTTATGCGTCGCGATCAATGCCGCAAGTCCAGTTTCACGGACCAGTTCCATCAAAGCCGAAAACACAGTATCGGCGGTTGCTGGATCCAGATTGCCCGTCGGTTCGTCCGCCAAAAGCACCTTTGGGCGGTTTGCCAAAGCGCGGCAGAATGCAACGCGCTGTTGTTCGCCGCCGGACAATGCCGCAGGCCGATGATCTGCCCGGTCCCCGACTTTGACCGTATCAAGCAATTCTTGCGCATGTTCGCGCGCATCCCGTTCCGGAATTGCATTCGCCAATTGCGGCAGGATTACATTTTCGATTGCAGAAAACTCGGGCAACAGATGGTGAAATTGGTAAATGAACCCAACAGTCTCGCGGCGCGCTGTTGTGCGTTTTGCGTCCGACAACCGCGAGTATTCCGCGTCGCCGATCCAGACTTCACCGCCATCGGCTGCATCCAACAGACCAGCTATATGGAGAAGCGTTGATTTGCCTGCACCTGATGGCGCGACAAGCGCGACAACTTCGCCTTCGTTTAAGTTGAGCGATGCATTTTCCAACACGGTCAATGCATTCGCACGACCCTTGTTATAGGTTTTGCTGACTTGATTGAGCTTCAGCGCCTCATTCATAGCGCAAGGCCTCAACCGGATTCATCCGCGCTGCACGCCGCGCCGGAATTAACGTGATGCCCCAGGAAAGTATCAGCGACAATCCGACAGCCGCCAGCACATCGTTCAATTCGAGCTTGGCGGGAAGCCTGTAAATTCCCCGGACCGCGCCGTCCCAGACGCCACCGCCATAGGCCCCGTTCACAAAGGCCAAAATCGGATCGAAGTAGATTGCGAAAAGGCATCCGAGAATGACGCCAAATAGCGTGCCCAAAGTGCCGACAAGTGCGCCGGTCAGAAAAAACACCCTTAGGATCGAACCCTGAGTCAGGCCCATTGTCCTTAAGATCCCGATGTCGCGGCCCTTGTTTTTAACCAGCATAACCAGACCCGAGATGATATTCATCGATGCGATCAGAACCAGTACGCTCATCAGGACGAACATTACGGTATCTTCGACTTCAAGTGCGCGCAGGAATCCGCCCGCACTGTCTTTCCATGTCCAAACAAGAGCGCGCTCACCACCCGCCGAAATCAGACCTTGCTTTAGTCGCTCCACATGCTCGGGATCAGTGACGTTGACTTCCAACTCGTCGGCCACGCCTTCTCGGTTAAAAAAGACCTGAGCTTCCTCAAATGGCATAAACGCCCGAGTACGGTCGATGTCGAAACGGCCGGAATTGAAGATGTAAACAACGCGGTATTCGCCAACACGAGGTGACGACCCAAAGGCCGTTTTTGCGCCGTTGGGGGAAATCAGTCGAACAACGTCACCAACACCAACTCCGAGTGATCTGGCCGCTTCGCGACCTAGGGCGATGCCGGTCGAGAAATCGCTAATGTCGCCAAGCGCGGTCACGGGATCGGCAATCCTTGGAATTTCCGACAGATCCTGCTGCGAAATTCCAAATATCTCTAACCCGGTGTTTTCGTCCCGAAACACGGCCATGACCTGGCCTTTTACCAGTGGAGCAACCCGGGTTACGCCATCTACTCCGCGCAACCGATCAGCCCAATTGGGGTAGTCGGGGATGACTCTCGTGATCGCACCGGTGTCGGTTTGATAGGCCTGTGAATAAACAGTTACATGGGCGTTCGCACCCAGAATGGTCGAGACGAATTCATCCCGAAACCCAGAGCGAACCGCCAGCGTAATAATCAGAGCCGCGACCGCCAAAGTAATCCCAATGAGACTGATCCAGGTCATCACGCTGACGCCGCCTTCGGCGCGCTTGGCTCGCAAATAGCGCCAAGCGATCAGAAATTCGTATCGGGAAAAGGGGGCGGGCGTTGCCATGACTGCTCCGGGTTTTCCTCTCTGTCGCAAGCAAGT
>JBPCWO010000223.1:0-7062 GCA_051009475.1 Boseongicola sp. | reverse complement strand
GATCTTGAGCCTGGCGTACCCATTCACACAACCATTGACTTGGACAACTGCGCGTATCGATTGCCATCCGGTCATCGAATGCGAGTGGCTGTATCCACGGCTTATTGGCCTTTCATTTGGCCCGCGCGGATCGCAAATGGTGTCTCAATAACCGCGGGCGAAATACATCTTCCAGTACTGGAAGATGTGTCAAAAACCATCGATTTCCCACCCCCTGAATCCGCGCCTGCCTGGCGCGCGACCGAGCTTCGCGCGGCGAAAATGACGAGAGAAACCGAGGTTCGCCCGGATGGAAAACGGGTGATCAAAATCGTGACCGATAATGGTGAAATGCGTGACCAGAACCACGGGCTAGCGACAGGATCCATGTGCTATGAAGAATGGAGCATTCACCCGGACGACCCACTCTCGGCAAAAGGTTCTTTTGATTGGGTCGAGACTCTGTCGCGGGGCGACTGGTCGGTCCACACACACTGCACTGCGTCTCTTACGTCCAGCAACGACAATTGGCACGCACGGGCAAGAATTGAAGCGTTTGAAGGTGAAACACTCATTTATTCCAAAGACTTCACCAAAGATATCCCAAGAGACGGTATTTAATTTCGACTGGCTGTTGCCAGAGCGGCAAAGGTTCGCCTAGTCTTTCCGCACCGAACAGGGGCAAACCCCGGCGGCCAATGGGGAGAGATACGTGCACCCAATATTGTCTACGGTGCTTCAACGGCTGGCGCTTGGCTTTCTGACGCTGTTTTTTGTCTCAGTTATCATTTTCTCGTCGATCGAATTCTTGCCCGGCGATTTCACGCAGGCGGTACTTGGACAGACAGCAACCGAGGAAACGGTGGCCGCATTCCGCCGCGAGATCGGACTCGATCAACCGGCTTACATTCGCTACTTTGACTGGATTGGTGCGTTGGCGCAGGGCGATCTGGGAACCTCTTTCTCAGGTCGAGCCGCTAGCGGCGTTGATCGGTCCCGGCCGGTTGTCGATCTGGTTGCGCCACGGCTGGCAAACACGCTGTTTCTCGCGAGCATGACTGCGATCATTGCTGTCCCACTGGCCTTAACACTGGGAATTACTGCCGCTCTCTATCGTGGATCTGTGTATGATCGGGTGGTTAATGCGTTGACGCTGACAACCATCTCGATGCCCGAATTTCTTGTAGCTTATATTCTGATCTTGTTTTTTGCTTCGCTTAACCCTTGGTTCCCAAGTCTGGCCAATATCACTATCGACACACCATTTTGGGAGCGTGTTTACAAATGCACGCTGCCATCGTTGACGTTAACGATGGTGATCGTGGCGCACATGATGCGCATGACTCGAGCGGCAATCATCAATCTTCTTGCGTCTCCCTATATCGAGATGGCTCGCCTGAAGGGCCTGTCTCCTGCACGCGTGATCCTCAAGCACGCATTGCCAAATGCCTGGGCACCGATTGCCAATGTGATCGCTTTCAACCTCGCATATCTGGTTGTGGGAGTCGTGGTGGTCGAGGTGGTCTTCGTCTATCCCGGCATCGGGCAATTGATGGTCGATGCGGTGACAACACGGGATATCCCGGTCGTCCAAGCCTGCGCGCTGATCTTTGCGTCGACTTACATCCTCCTGAACCTGACGGCAGACATCATATCAATCGTCACAAACCCGAGGTTGCTGCACCCGAGATGAGCGAAGCTCCTGAAACATATACCGCCAAGGACGAAGTTGGGCAGGTCCGTGCACGCCGAACGCGGTGGGAACGCACGAAGATTGAGCTTAAGAAAGCCCCGCTCACTGCCTGGTTTGGAATGATCGTCATTTCGGCCTACGTATTTGTAGCCGTTTTTGCACCATTGCTCGCTCCGTTTGGTGAGGCGGAAGTAACGCCTGTGCCTTACGCCCCCTGGTCAGCCGAGCATGTCTTCGGAACGGATCAGATCGGGCGGGATATCCTTTCTAGGTTGATCTACGGCGCTCGAAATACAATGGGAATCGCTTTCGTCACGACATGCCTCGCTTTCATAGTTGGCGGCGGTCTTGCGTTGACCGCTGCAATAACTCGCGGAATTGTTGACCAGGTGATCAGTCGTGCGGTTGACGTGTTGATGGCAATCCCTCCACTTATTTTCGCACTGATGCTGCTATCGATTTTTGGTTCGTCGATCCCATCATTGATTGTCATCATTGCGCTCTTGGATTCGACGCGGGTATTCCGGCTTACCAGAGCTGTCGCGATGAATGTCGTGGTCATGGAGTATGTCGAGGCAGCCAAGCTTCGCGGCGAGAAATTGGGCTGGGTAATGCGCCGTGAGATCCTGCCAAACATCCTTCCACCGTTGGTCGCCGAATTCGGCCTTCGGTTCAGCTTTGTGTTCCTGACGATTGCAGCGCTCAGCTTCTTAGGCGTCGGTATTCAGCCGCCTACCGCAGACTGGGGTTCGATGGTGCGTGACAACGCCTCGCTCATTCAGTTTGCGCAGTATGACCTAAAAGCGGGTATCACACCGCTTCTGCCCGCTGGGGCTATTGCGCTTTTGACCATCGCGGTAAATTTCGTGGTCGACTGGTTTTTGATGAAGACAAGCGGATTGCGCGATGAGTTCTGAAGACAGCGACATTCTTCTGAATATGAAGGACATTGTGATCGACGGGTTTTCCGACGAGCAATGGCACGAAATCATCAAAGGCGTGAGCCTGACACTGAAGCGGGGCGAAGTGTTGGGTTTGATCGGCGAATCTGGTGCCGGAAAATCCACTCTTGGCTTGGCGGCGATGGGATTTGCCCGGCCGGGCTGTCGCCTGACCAGCGGAGAGATTTGGTTCGACGGCCAAGACTTGATGACATTGTCTGAAACGGAAAAGCACGAGCTTCACGGCGCGCGAATAGCCTATGTTGCGCAGTCCGCCGCCGCAGCGTTCAATCCGGCACACAGACTCATCGACCAAACAATCGAAGCAAGTTTGATGCATGGCGTCAAATCGGCTGCCGAAGCGGCAGAAGACGCAAAAGCACTATATGCCGCAATGGATTTGCCCGATCCAAACAACATCGGCTTTCGCTATCCCCACCAGGTCTCTGGCGGACAGCTTCAGCGTGCGATGACAGCCATGGCAATGTCGGCCCGACCCGATCTCATCATTTTCGACGAACCGACGACTGCGCTTGATGTCACAACGCAAGTGAACGTCTTGGCTGCCATGCGCGAAGCCGTTGATCGTTTCAATACGGCCGCACTTTATATCACCCACGACCTTGCTGTCGTCGCACAAATGGCCGACCGGATAAAGGTGCTTCGCTACGGCGAGGAAGTTGAAGAAGCCGAAACGCAGGAAATGCTGTCAAATCCCAAGGAAGCCTACACAAAGTCGCTTTGGGCTGTCCGGTCCATCGAAAAACCGGCCGAGACTAACGAAGACCATGTGCTCAGGATCGAAAACGTCACGGCCGCTTATGGAACCGTGCCGGTGCTGCACGACATATCAATCTCTGTTCCACGAGGAAAAACCGTAGCCATTGTGGGCGAATCCGGGTCCGGCAAATCAACGGCTGCTCGTGTAATTACGGGCCTACTGCCACCAAGCAAGGGCCGCGTTCTCTTCAACGGCGAACCGCTTCCAAACGAACTCGCGGGTCGTTCGAAAGACCAGCTTCAGCGCATTCAGATGATCTACCAGATGGCGGATACCGCAATGAATCCCCGCCACACCGTACGCGAGATCATTGGCAGGCCGGTGGAGTTCTATCTGGGACTGCGCGGCAGGGAGGTCGATGAACGTGTCGCTGAACTTTTGCAGCACATCGAACTGGACGATAGTTTCCTGGACCGTCTCCCGTCCGAACTCTCCGGCGGTCAGAAACAAAGGATTTGCATTGCTCGTGCTTTAGCCGCTGAGCCAGAAGTCATTATTTGCGATGAAGTAACATCGGCGCTCGATCAGGTTGTTCAGGAAGGAATCCTCAAACTCCTGATGCGTTTGCAATCCGAACTTGGGCTTAGCTACATTTTCATCACGCATGATATCGCGACGGTTCAAGCCATTTCAGACGAGATCGTCGTGATGTGGATGGGAAAAGTCGTCGAACAGGGGATCAAGGACCAGATTATGTCCCCGCCGCACCCCGAATACACAGAATTGTTGCTATCATCCGTTCCGACAATGGACCCCGGATGGCTCCAGGGGGCTGTCGCGGCACGGAAAGCTATGAGCATTGCAGACCAAACCGGCGAAGCCTGAGACCGCTCAACCTGAAATTCCAAAATTCAAAGCTCTCTTTACAAGGCCTCCTGGCAATTCTATCGTCCGGGCCATGAGCAAGTTCGCCGATATCCCTATTATGTGCGCAAATCTGCGTGCGAGCCTGCTTCTTCTCCTTAGCCGCCTCTGAGCGTGCCATTCGGCGCGACCGCTCAGGGGGTTAACGGCGCCGACCGAAACGCTAAGGAAAAGGAAAAAACCAATGACGAACGACAAAGACAGTGTGTTGATATTCGACACCACCCTGCGCGATGGCGAGCAATCGCCGGGCGCAACCATGAGCCACAACGAAAAGCTGGAGATTGCCGAACTGCTGGACGATATGGGCGTCGACATTATCGAGGCCGGATTTCCAATAGCCTCGGATGGAGACTTCGAAGCTGTCTCGGAAATCGCCAAGCGATCCAAAAGTGCCGTGATTTGCGGCCTGGCAAGGGCCAATCTCAAGGATATTGATCGCTGCTGGGATGCTGTGCGCCACGCCAAAGCACCGCGGATCCACACATTTATCGGAACGTCGCCGCTTCACCGCGACATACCAAAGTTATCCAAAGACCAGATGGCCGAGCGGATCCATGAAACTGTTACGCACGCTCGCGATCTCTGCGACAACGTGCAGTGGTCGCCGATGGATGCCACGCGTACTGAGTGGGATTATTTGTGCCGAGTTGTGGAAATCGCAATCAAGGCAGGCGCAACCACAATCAATATCCCGGACACAGTTGGTTACACAGCGCCAAGAGAATCCGCTGATCTCATAAAGCGTCTGATCGATGCCGTGCCAGGTGCTGGTGAAGTCACTTTTGCCACGCACTGCCACAACGATCTCGGTATGGCGACTGCGAACGCCTTAGCGGCGGTCGAGGGCGGCGCAAGACAAATTGAATGTACGATCAATGGCCTCGGCGAGCGCGCCGGCAATACAGCACTGGAAGAAGTTGTGATGGCCATGCGCGTACGCGGCGACCTCATGCCGTTTTCGACAGGGATCGACACGACCAAACTGATCCACATTTCGCGTCGTGTCGCGACGGTTTCAGGGTTTCCTGTGCAATATAACAAAGCAATCGTCGGCAAGAACGCTTTTGCGCACGAAAGTGGCATCCATCAGGACGGAATGCTGAAAAACGCCGAAACATTCGAGATCATGCGACCCGAAGATATCGGCCTTGCTGAGACAAATATCGTCATGGGCAAGCATTCAGGTCGTGCGGCCCTGCGTGCCAAGCTGAAGGAACTTGGATTTGACCTCGCCGACAATCAACTGAATGACGTCTTTGTCAGGTTCAAAGCACTCGCGGACCGAAAAAAGGAAGTCTTTGAAGACGATCTTTTGGCGCTTATGCGCGACCAGGCGACCGACGTGGCGCATGACCGTATTCAAGTAAAGTTTCTGCGAGTGATTTGCGGCACGGAAGCCCCGCAATCAGCCGATCTGATTTTGTCCATCGACGGAACAGAACAACGAACCACCGCGCAGGGAGACGGGCCGGTTGACGCGACTTTCAACGCGGTTAAGACGCTTTTCCCCCACGATGCGCACCTGCAACTTTATCAGGTCCACGCGGTCACCGAAGGAACTGACGCCCAGGCAACGGTAAGCGTTAGGATGGAAGAAGACGGTCGCATTGCAACAGGACAATCGGCAGATACCGATACAGTTGTGGCTAGTGCCAAGGCCTACGTGAACGCGCTGAACCGGCTTTTGGTAAGGCGGGAAAAGTCCGACCCTGATGCCGATGTCAAACAAGTCAGCTACAAGGATGCTGGATAAATTCAATATACCAGGTCGTAATCTGCGGCCTGGTTTTCTGGCGGCACTTTGCAAGATCACTTGTTAGTTCGCAATTTGCGCCTATTACGCAGGAATCAGGAAACAATCCTCGATATTTGCGTGACATAGAATGCGGCAAGGACGCCATAATTAAATCTTTTCGCCTAATTGTCGCCATATTCTTGCCGTAGAAAAGTCGACAAGCCGCATGTGTCCCGCGGTCTTGTGTTTGTTATGAGTGTTGGTGAAGACGATGTTTGGTTCGTCATTTCGTGTGTTATCCACTTTGCTCTTTGCGGCCGCTCTCACCGGCTGCGGAGCACCTTCCGAAACGTCAAGATCGGCGACAGTGCTGCAGGTAACGCAACCCGCGTCTCTGACAGCGCTTTCGCGGAAATTTCGAGCTGATACGCCATATATTGTCAATTTTGGGTTTGATCTCGACACACTCGATGACGAAGCTCGCCGCGAACTCGCCGCGCAAGCTGACTGGATACTGGCCCATCCGCATGTCAGGTTTCGCATCTATGGACACGCCGACAAAGTCGGCAGTCAATTCTACAATATCGACCTTGGATTGCGGCGCGCCATAACCGCGGTGACTTATCTGGTCTCCCTGGGGATTGATGAGCGCCGCTTAGACGTGGTTGTTTCATATGGCGAGTTTGCACCGGTGGTAAACACTGATGTTCGGCAACGCGCCAATCGACGCGTCGTGACAGAAGTATTTGCCGTTATCACGCCGTATCAAGACGAAGCGCAAGACGACGACACCGTCCGCAGTGTTTCGATCGCCGACAGCTTCACTGAGCCAGCGCAAGAATCGGATCCAATAGGCGACAGCGAATAACAAGAATGCTCGTGACGCGATGAGCGACCTGTCCCGGTCGCCCGCGTCGATTGGGTGGGGCTGAGGCGCGGTCTGGGTGAGACCGCGCCTCCAAAATTCTAACTACCCATGTACTCTCGCATCAATGCGCAGTCCCAATCAAACAAACTCAAATGCTGTCGCTTGGCTTCGGTTTGCAATTCACGAGTAGGTTTGAGT
>JBPCWO010000222.1:0-7511 GCA_051009475.1 Boseongicola sp. | reverse complement strand
TTGCAAATGCTCCGAGAACGCGTCGATTGCGGATTTTCTGGAATCGCATCCAGAGCATCGCAGGATTGTCCGGCGCGCGCAGTTGGCAAGCAAGGCGCCTTATTCCGAAATCAGGGACAATCTAATTTGCGCCGAGTTGATGCCGATTGATATGCTCCGTTGTAAACTCTCGTTTTTTGGGGCCACGCGTTTCGATCCAAGATCCGATCGTTGGGTTCGCATAACAATGTACCAAAACGCCCCATTACCACACGAATTGTTCACATTGCCGGAGGACGACTGGATTTACCCTGAGACGTCGACCTTGGCTCGTGAGTCCGCGGCATGACCGAAACCGGGCAAGACAGTCGGCGCACATTGTCGGAAATCAGTTCGACCTGTCAGAAAGCTGCGCGCGGTGCGGGCTGTCTCTGGGGATTGGCAGAAGAGGCAGGAACAGCAGCGCGCATTCTGGAAAGCGCCGGACTGCCCGGGTCGGAATGCGTGGCAGCTATTTTGACATCCGATCGAGCTTGCCCGTGCACTGGAGAGGCACAAGGACCAACGTGCGGCATCAACGCTGCGGCGTCGCTTTCGGACAAGATTGACGAAATACCATCTGAAGGAACCATGGAAATTGGCAATATCATCGGTCCGCTCCTGTTGGCCGCACCTTTGGTAATGGCGGCTCGCCGGACTGGCAAATCTTTTAGGCTCTCGATTGACGGCTATGATCTGAGGATCGGAGGCGATGGAATTGAGGGCGATTTCGCCAAAATCAATCTTCGCGCGGCTTCCAATTCTGTTTCTGTTGAGCTGTCTGAACCACCGCAACGTCCCGCACCCTTCACGCCAAACAGTCGTGTGATTTCCAATCAAACCCAAAAGTTATTGGAGGCATTTGCGCAAAAAACTCTAGTCCCAGAAACTGAACACTCCAGGGCATCGGGTGCGGGGCCTGATGCGTGATATTTTGACCGCCAAATGGACATGTCCAGCCTATGAAAATCCCACTTAGCAAAATTGAAGATACTGCCAATGCAGCGCTTGTCGCCCACGGTGCCGGTGTCTGGCAAGCTGCCGAAGTTGCCCGCGCAGTGGCGCGGGCGGAAGAGACCGGCAACATTATATGCGGCCTCTATTATCTTGAAAGTTATTGCAAACAGCTCGTTACAGGCCGTGTAAATGGAACCGTCGAGCCGGAAACATCAAAAATGCGTTCTGGCGCTGTGGCAGTCGACGCGCGATATGGCTTTGCCCAACCTGCCTTTTCACGTGGACTGCCGCTTGCAATTGACTCTGCCCGCGAATGTGGCATCGCAAGCCTCTCGGTGGCGCACTCGCATACTTGCACGTCGCTCGGATTCTTCACCGAGCAAATTGCTATGAAGGGCCTAATTGCTCTTGGCTTCACGAATGCGTCCGCCATTGTTTCGGGTCCGGGCGGAAAGACGCCGGTCATAGGCACAAACCCAATCGCCATTACATTTCCTGGCGACCATGCGCCGCGTTTTCATGCAGACTTCTCTACGGCAGCAGTGGCGCTTGGGAAAATCACCATGGCCAAGGCCGCTGGCGAAAAAATACCATTGGGCTGGGCGGTTGACTCAAATGGCAGGCCAACCGAAGACCCCGGGGCCGCGCTTGAAGGATCGCTTGTTAGTGCGGCGAACCACAAGGGCTGGGCGCTTGGTCTTGTTGTCGAATTGCTTGCCTCAGGACTGACCGGCTCGGCGAATTCACGAGAAGTCAGCGCTTTGAAAGCAGAAGCTGGCCCACCCCACAATTTAGGTCAATACTATATATTGATCGACCCAAGTGATCGCACTGATGGACTAAAAAGCTGCTTTGATCATTTATTGCTTTCGCTGGAGTCTGATCCCGAAGTTCGTGTGCCGGGTATGAACCGTCGAACCAAGGACCCGGTTGAAGTAGATGGAACATTCTGGGCATTTATTCAGCGACTTGCGGGCGAAAAGTGACCCAATGCTTTGACAATAACCAAGAGCAACCCGGCATATCAAAAACGACTTTTGGCCAGACACTCTCGATAAACGCAGTGGTCGAATTCAATGCCAGAGTATCTGGCACTGTATTACGCAAAACTCTGTTGTAACAATAACACCTGATGGTTTTCCAAAATCATGTTGGGCAACTTGGCCTTGAGCGACGCGCACCATTGAAAATAAAAGCAACAGGCAAGCGATCTGCACGGAGGCGAAAGTGCCAGAGACGCCGCTAGACTTTTCAATAGTCATGCCGTGCCTAAACGAGGTGGGGACGTTGGCACAATGCATAGAGCGTTCTAATGAAGCCGTAAGTGAGCTTAACAAGCGACATGGCTTCAATGGTGAAATCATCGTAGCGGACAATGGCAGTACTGACGGCAGTCAACAGCTTGCTGAAAGCATGGGCGCGCGCGTGACCAACGTCGAGGAGCTTGGCTATGGAGCCGCCTTGAAAGGTGGATTCGACAATTCAAACGGACGCTTTCTGGTGATGGGTGACAGCGACTGTTCCTATGACTTTGCCGAAGCTGTCCCGATGGTCGAGAAACTAGCGGACGGAGCAGACATCTGCATGGGTTCCCGCTTCGCTGGCGAGATCAAGCCAAATGCTATGCCGTGGAAGAATAAATATATCGGCAATCCAGTTCTATCCTGGTTGCTGCGGTTATTTTATCGCACGAACGTTGGCGATGCCCATTGCGGGCTGCGCGCGCTTACACGCGAGTGCTACGATCGGCTTGACCTGAAATCAGACGGTATGGAATTTGCGAGCGAGATGATCCTTAAAGCGACTATACTCAACGAGAGGATTGAAGAAGTTCCGGTTACACTTTGGCCCGACAAGCGTGACCGTCCGCCTCATCTCCGACCGTGGCGCGATGGCTGGAGACATCTTCGGCTGATGTTGATGCTGAGCCCCATGTGGCTTTTTATCGTACCCTCCCTCCTCTTCGCGGCGTTCGGACTGTTCTTGTTTGGCGCATTGCTCGCGCAGCCGACCGGTACAATGGTCGAAGTAGGGCCGTTCCGTTTTGGCGATCACTGGCTTTCAGTCGCAAGCGCTTTAGTGATCATTGCCGCACAGCTCGGCCTTTTTGGGTGCATCGCTATTCTGCATGGCTTCTTGACCGGGCTTCGGCCAGTAACTGAGAGTGTCCGGCGTGTTATTGCTCTATTTCGCCTGGAATATGTGATGATTGGAGCTTTTCTGATATTCCTCACCGGATTAGCGATTGTCGCGACAATTGCAGTAGGCTGGATTGGCGCCGGCGCGGGTCCCCTGAACGCGCTTCGCGAAATGATTGCGGGGTCAACTCTAGTCGTGGTCGGTGTGCAGACTTTTTTCGCGGGGTTTCTCATTGCCATTCTTGGGGGAACGCGCGGACGCATTCAATTGGGCGACGAAACTGATACCGAAGATCGCCTAAACCGGACTGTCGACAACACCTAAGTTGTGGCGTCGACAAGCTTCTTCCAGTTTGCGCCAGAGTTCGGGTGACACTCTAATTTTGCTCGACACACTAAATTCTGAAGGAAGCTTGGCACTATTTGTGACAATCCCAATGTCACGGCCGACTTGATCGATGCAACCGCGCGGGTCCTCGCAAAAATCCTCGTAACTGACCCGGCTGATCCGTGAAGCATCGACATCCGCCATATTCAGTTCGATCGACCTAAGGAGTTCGGCGACTTGCCAAGCGGTCTTGTCCTCTGGCCCGTCAAACGTGCGATTCACTGCCATCGGTGGACTGATGCCCTCCCACCTATCATCCGACAGAGCTTGGTTTGACTGACCTTCCAAAAGTGATTGAACAATGAAAGCAGGCGTGCGCGAAAGAACAATGAACCGGGCATACGGTAACATGTTGTTGATTTGATCCAGCCTTAGAATAAGCGATGGCGACTTAACTAAAAGCGGTCGATCAACGCGTCGCGACAAACCAGCGATCATTCGACGGACATCGCTCTGATCGAAACGATTGTCATCAGAAAACCATCCATCAAATACTTTCCCGGCCTCGGACGGCGCGAACAGTCCCGGCAAAAACCCGTAGTCGCCCCGTGGATATGGGCTGCTCGAAGTCGGCGCTCGAGACAGGCTCCAAGGTGCGAGGCGGCCCATGAAGCGTGGCAACAGCGCCATCGTGTTCGATATAAAGCAAACGTTAGCTGCCCGGCAAAGTGCCTGATACACCAACGTCGAGCCAGAGCGAGGTGGGCCGATCAGAAATACCGGAGGGAATTCAGCGTCAACCAAACTCGGATCTTCGCCGGCAGTTGCAGGGTCCAGCTGGTTGAACAATCGTTGAACGGAAAGCGCAACAGGCCTGAATATCTCGGTCACACAACCTCCTTCAGAAGAAGCGGGCTTATGGCTCGAAATACTGGAACAGGAAGTGTTCTGAGGACATGGGCGCCAATCCTGGCAGCGAGTCCTTCCGTTGAAATCGAGCTCGTCGCGGCGCCATAGGTCGCCCACTCGATCGGTGTGCTTTTTCCTCCAAAGCGCTCTTTATATTTCCACAGCGCGTCTTGATTCACCGGAGTTGATCCAAAGCTGAAGCGATTTGCTCCACTTTCTATGGCGAATGCCAAAGCATCCCATAGTGCCGCTTGGTTCACGCGCATTTTTAGAATCTTTTTGTCGGTAACCGACGCACCGTAACCATAATACAAGGTCGATTTGTCGGGATCTGACAGGCTAACAACGCCTGCGACCGGGATTCCGTTGAGCTCAGACAGATGAACTCGCGCGAGGCCCGCAGAGGCCAAATGTTCCTGTATGGCTGGAAAAAACTGCGAGGGATAGTCCGGGGCACCCTGCCGTCGGCGGGTTTCTGTTTGTAGCTTCCGAAATATTGCGAAGTCAGATGCGTTATCGCTGCTTCGAACGCAAATGCCGGCCTTCCCGGCATCTTTGAGGTCACGGCGAATGCCTTTGCCAAGAAAGGGCCTAAAATCTTCGGAATCTTTTACGTCGGAAAGATCTGCAACCGTTTCGAGAAGCCCCGACTTCACGCTTGCGGCACCGTCGGTGGCGGCATGAAGCTCGAGGGGCTCGACGGATCTGCACAGGGCTCCAACGATTTCCGCGTCTCCACTGCGTGTAATGACACCCACCCTATGGCTCAACGGAAGTGCGACGTTGATTATGCGTCCGAAGCGTCGCTTGCTTACAAAGGGCAGATACCCGACAATTTCTCCACTTTGGCCGCAGGCCATCACAGCGCGAACGCGCCAACCAAATGCATCTCGAAGCATCAAGTGCCATGCTTTGGAATGATAAAGATTGAAATTCGGAAATGTTCGACACTCTGAGTAGACTTCTTCGCTGACCGAGTCCTTGATCTCGATACGCATGAAATCCCACCTGCCACTATCTGACCGCCCATATGCGCCTTCGAGGCATCCCAGCCACAGGCAAAAAGAGCGATTTCAATTCGTTTTGAAACATTATCGGCCTTAATGTACAGGAGCCATGGGGGAGACGGACAAAAAGAGCATAATATGTTCCCAGCGCAACTGCCCCGATACCGGATTTATGGTGGCGTATCCAAATATCTGACTTTGTTGCGGCACTTTTCCGAGAGCTCGCGTTCACAGGGCCCGATCCGCGAACTTGAAGAGCTGGCGGCGCTTCGTTTCGACGCGTCTTCTGCCGTAGCTGTTCCGCAAAACCGCGTAGGCATTTACCTCGCGATCAAGTCGATCGTTCGCCCTGGAAAAAAAGTAATCCTTTCGCCTTACACACTTAGCGACGTCATAAACATGGTGGTTTGCGCCGGCGCGGTTCCGATTTTCGCCGATATCGACCGAACGACGTCGAATATCGACCCTGATGAGATTGAAAAGCTGATCGACAGCGACACCGACGCAGTGATGGTCACTCACCTGCACGGGCTCATCTGCGACATGGACCGAATTATCGATATCTGTAAGAAGAACAATCTGGCTCTGATTGAAGACGCTGCGCAGGCTTGTGGCGCCCACGTCGGCGACCGCTACGCCGGAACATTCGGTGATGCGGGAGTGTTCAGTTTTGGCATGTACAAGAACATCAACAGTTTTTACGGCGGCATGGTCCTTACGAAGTCGCCCGAAACCGACGCGCGAATTCGAGAGTTGATGCGAGACTTTGATGAGATGCCTAGCGGGACGGTGCGCAGCAAGGCAATATCAGGATTCTTGACAGATGTGGCAACCCATCCTTTGGTGTTTCGATTGCTAACTTATTGGGTGTTTCGTTATGCTTATTTGAATAACGTTGAATCGCTCAATCGTCGGGTGAGAATTGAAGACGACCCAAAGCTTAAGCGGGAGTTTCCGGCAGGATACCAGGCCCGTCTTCGCCCGGTTCAGGCGCGTCTCGTCTTAAACCAATTCGACGACATTGAAAAACACCTTCAACATAGGATTGATATCGCCCGCATCTATGATGATGGTCTAAGTGACATTGACCATCTCGTCTTGCCGCCATTTTTCGAGGACGGTCGCCATGGATATCTTCACTATCCGATTCAAGCGGAGCACCGCGACGATCTAATTCGTCACATGGTTCAAAACGGGCGCGACGTAGCGATCCAGCATCTTCGCGACTGTTCGTCCCTAGACTGTTTCAAAGAATGGCACAGGGACTGCCCGGTTTCAAAAAAGACGGCTTCCGAGCTCATTCTGTTGCCAACATATCCGCTGTACACTCTGGAAGAGGCAAGAAAGAACGTGGAAACGATCCGATCGTTCTTCGGTGCAAGCAGCAAATGAAAGTCGGGATCGTTGGCTCCGGCCCGACAGGGGCCGCAGCCGCATTTGTCCTTGCATCTCGAAATATCCAGGTTGAAATTTTCGACGGCGGGAGAACACACGAAGGCCCGCCTGAATATCTGGACACACTCGGCGAAAAGGCGAAGTCGTCAGACCCGTTGCCAGAGTTTCGGTCTGTCTACGAAAACCCGCAGATGTCAGACATACTGCGAAAAAGACTGAGTAGCCGGCGAGCGCGAAAAACCGTTCTAGGGTCCGGTTTTGTTTTCGACGGGATTGAAGACGAAACACCGATGACCGGACATTGGTTTCCGCGATCCCTAGCGGTTGGCGGACTTTCGCATGTTTGGGGAACGGCGTGCTACCCACTTGCGTCGTCCGACTATGCTGACTGGCCTCTTGAGGAAAGTGAGCTTGTAGCGTGGTATGGGAAAGCAACGGATTTTCTTTGCCTGTCGGCCGATGACGATGGGCTGCGAGACGCCTACCCTATTTACGGCTCGCCGCATCCGGTACGGGGAAGTAAATGGCAGCAGCAACAATCCGCGTCAGGTCTGGAGAAACTGATAGAAATCTGGGAACAGAATCGAAACTTGCTTTCAGCAAATGGCGTCGCTGCGGGCAGATCACGGCTAGCAACTCACCGATCAGACAGCGCGATAAGTGATTGCGTTCACTGCGGAAATTGTCTGAACGGCTGCCCGGTTGGTGCCATGTGGACATCGCTTCCAGTAATTTCGAAGTTGACTCAAAATGGCGCAG
>JBPCWO010000221.1:0-7347 GCA_051009475.1 Boseongicola sp. | reverse complement strand
CGGGTGGACGATACTTCGATGCCGTTGGTCTCAACCAAATCCGCGATTGTTACACCAAACCCCATTTCCGACCCGAACTGCTCCAAAGCAGTACTGTCGCCTGCACGATCCTTACCAAAACAGAAGTCCCGCCCAACAGTTACATGGGCCAATCCCAGGCGATCCGCCAATATCAGTTGCGCGAACTCTCTTGGCAAAAGCTCTGATAGTGATGAATTGAATGCCAGTTCATATAGATGAGAAACGCCAATTTTTTCAAGACGATGGGCCTTGGCATCAGCGCTCATCAAGCGGAATGGGGGCGTTTGCGGCGAAAAATACTCGCGAGGGTGCGGCTCGAACGTCACAACACCGAGCGGTGCATCACAGGCTTCGGCCGCAATACTCAGAACGACCTGATGACCTAGATGAACGCCATCAAAATTACCAATCGCCACCGTGGAACCGCGGTCGATTTCGTCAAGATAAGCCGTGTCACGATGAATGCGCATGACGTCCCGTAGCGTCCCGGCGATTTGGCCGCAACCCTCAGTCGAACTTGCCCGACGGCGCCAATACCATGGCCTCGCCTTTAAGGACTGGTTTGCCGTCTACGAGGCAGCGAGTATCGAGTTTCACCCGGCGCTTGGAATAGTCGATCTCCAGCACTTCGACTTCAGCCGTGACCATATCGCCGGGCCGAACTGGTGCCAAAAATTTTAATGATTGGCCCAGATAGACTGTGCCATGCCCGGGCAGTTGTTCGCCGATCACTGCCGAGATCAACCCAGCCGTCAACATTCCGTGCGCAATCCGACCTTCGAATATCGTGTCCATCGCATAGGCATCATCCAGGTGAACGGGGTTTCTGTCTGTTGAGACCTGGGCGAAAAGTTCGATATCGAGATCTGTGACCTCTTTCATAAGAGATCGGGTCATCCCGACCTCAAGGTCCTCGATAACGATTGTGCCTTTAGGATTGTTATCCAGCACACCCTCACCCTTCCGCAATATTCTATCTTTCAACGCTTGCCTTGCGCAACTTAATTACCTTGCCGCTGCAGAAAAACAAGCGAAAAATGCCGCAGAGCGGCGAAACAGATCAAAGTGGCAAAATTTCGGTCCGGATCTCTGAACCAAGTGAGTTTTCAAGGGATGTGTGCTTTGCTGAAATCGGCCGAAGCATCAGCGTGGATAGGATCAATACGGCAAGGACGGCAATCGTCCATACCGGAAGGCCCCCCGCCTCGTTCCGATTTTTTGGCAGCATGCGTTTATTGTGCGCTAAAATTGCGGCAACAAAATGACACACGGTCGTCAGCCTGCACGAATAACCTTTGCAAATGTATCAAATATCGGCTCGGCCGCCGCCAGCACGTTGCCAGCTTTCAAGGGATCTGTTCCGCGCTCAACGCCTTCAACCAACCCGCCGGCTTCGCGTACTATCAAAACACCAGCAGCGACGTCCCATACACTTAGCTTTCGCTCCCAAAACCCATCAAAACGGCCCGCGGCCACATAGGCAAGGTCGAGCGCCGCTGCACCCCATCGCCGGACACCAGCGGTCATCGGAAGTAGTCGCGCCAAGTCTTGTATCGCCTCAGGCAAGTCGCTCCGCCCTCCAAATGGCAAACCAGTCGCAAAAACGGCTTCAATCATTCGCGTTCGATCCGAAACTCGCAATCGGCTTTCATTCAGGCGGGCACCCTGGCCTTTTTCAGCGACGAACATCTCATCTTTCGCCGGGTCAAAAACAACTGCCGAAACAACTTCTCCTTTGTGTTCCAGCGCAATCGAAACGCCCCAGTGAGGCAGACCATGTAAAAAGTTCGTTGTGCCATCCAGCGGATCCACGATCCAGCGGCGGGTTGGGTCTTTTCCTTCAACCGGCTCGCTCTCTTCGCCGACCCAGCCGTAATTCGGGCGTGCTTCGGTCAGGATATCTCGAACAATCTTTTCAGCGGCAATATCGGCTCGACTGACAAAGTCACCGGCGCTCTTCGACGTGACTTGTAGATTCTCGACTTCTCGAAAATCTTTGACAAGACTTCGGCCCGCGCTCCGCGCAGCCTGGATCATCACGTTAAGATTTGCGCTGCCCTGCATGGGAACCTCAATACAATCTGTCGGCGTTTACGGACAAACTGGCAGGCCATCAAGCCAAAAGTCCCGAGGTGTGGCCGGCTCGCATCGCCCAGTCTTGTAATATAACCAATTGAAATTCAACAGTAATTTTGACTCTTGAGTCGCTGATTAGTGAATTCCAATCGCGATTCCTAGTTATGCTCCGATTTTGCCAACTTTCCCGTAAAACACGCGCCTTTGTAAGGTTACTGTGTGCCCATGCGTCATCGCGAATAAAAGGAAGGATCGACAGCGTGGAACAATTACTAGCACAATTGGTGGGTGGAGCCGTTGGTGGAATGGGCGGCGGAAAGGCCGTCAAAGGCGGCGACATGGGTGGAATCGGGAACCTGATTGCCGGCGCCGTAGGCGGAGTTGGCGGCGGACAGTTGCTCGGCGGCCTTATGGGATCAGGCGCAGAAGCGGCAGGTGGCGGCCTTGATATCGCTTCGCTGGCAACGAACCTTGTCGGTGGCGGTGTCGCCGGAATGGTCGTTCAAGTTGTCGTCGGCATGGTTATGAAAAAGATGCGCGGCTAGGGCGTCATAACTTGGGCCTAATCGGCCCAAGGCCCGTGGAAACCTTGGCCTTCACGGTCGGTGCGTTGAAACCCGTGCCGACCAAAAAAATCTCGTTGCGCCTGGATTAAATCAGTGGTCCCTCGCGCCCGCTGTATTGTGTCGAAATAAGACAATGCGGCCGCCATCACGGGAACCGGTTGTCCAGCATCCATTGCTGCGATCACAACACGGCGCAGCGCTGGCACCTCCCTGACAAGGGTCTCGGCAAAAGCCGGCGCCAGTATCAATTGGCCCTCTGGCAACCCGTCGCGGACCGACGTTGCAATATCATCAAGAAGTGACGATCGGATAATGCATCCTGCGCGCCAAATTTCGGCGATGCGCGCCAAATCCAAATTCCATTCAAAACTTTCAGACGCGGCGGCAAGCAGAGCGATACCCTGACCATAAGTAATTATGCGCGACGCCAAAAGCGCCGCTTCGAGATCCCGATCATTTACAGACGCCGCCACTTGTTCTGGCGCGAACACTTGCTCGGCCGCCAATCGCGTGTCGCGCACCGCTGACCATGACCGAACTGCGACCGCGCCTTCAATAGTCGTTGCCGATTGCCCCAGTTTCAGCGCTTCAATTGCCGTCCAGCGGCCAGTTCCCTTTTGTCCCGCCTGATCAAGGATGACATCAAGGATAGGCGTGCCAGTTTCTGAATCTACGGATTTCAGTATTTCTGACGTTATTTCAATTAAATATGACTGTAATCGCCCACCATTCCAGCGCTCAAAAAGTGCCGACATATCGCCCATCGAGCGTCCATCTGCCTTAAGCAAACCATAGCTTTCGGCTATCAGTTCCATGTCGGCATACTCGATGCCGTTGTGAACTGTTTTGACAAAATGGCCAGCGCCATCGGTGCCAAGCCAATCCGCACACGGATCGCCGTGAAACTTCGCGGCAATAGAGGCGATTATGTCGGATACACGATTGTAGGCTTGTGGCGAGCCGCCGACCATGATCGACGGGCCATGCCTCGCGCCCTCTTCGCCTCCAGAAACCCCGACACCAAGAAAGTTTATCCCCTGTCGTTCCAACTGCTTGGTCCGGCGTCGGGTGTTGTTGAAGTTTGCATTGCCCGCGTCGATGATCAGATCATCTTTCTCCAAAAGTGGAAGAAGCGACTCGATAACGGAATCCACTGGTGCGCCAGCTTTGATCATCAACAAGACAGCGCGCGGCGGCTCGAGATTGCGCACAAGGTCTTCGATACTTTCGCAAGGTGTGAGTTGCTTGGATAAATCTCCTGCCCGCGCAATTACGTCGTGGGTTGCATCGGCGTTGCGGTTGTAGATTGCAACGCCAAACCCTTTTTCCGCAATGTTGAGTGCCAGGGCAGCGCCCATGGTACCCATGCCGATAACGCCAATCCTTGCCATGTGTGCCTGCCCCAGTGCTGCTTGTCTTCAAGCTACGCAAGGTGGCAACGGGTGCAAGGGCTTAGGCAGCCTCTGGTGCAATCACTCCAAGAAGTGCTTCGATAAGCGCGTCATCCCTGTGACGGAGCGGCGATTTCAGCGTGTCTGCCATCGCCATTCGCAAAAGCAGCCCCAAGAGCGACGTGTGGATGGCAACGGCCGCCCGCCTTGCCTCCAAAATGCGACCATAGCGACCACCCTCAACAAGTATTTCGGCCAACGCGTCATACATCTCAGTCGTTGCTGGATGTATTCGGCCAAGTGTTGTCAGCATTGCACGTGAGCGCCCCGGGCCGCGTCCGATCTGCGGTGTGACATACATCAACCGAAACCGGTCGAGATCGGACATGTGAAATACTGCAAGCGCTTCGACCAACATTCGGATCGATGCGTCCGGAGCAAGGCCTGCGCCCAACGCGACTTTTCCCGCCGTTGCTTCGGCTTCCAGCGCAGGACGAACAAGGGCTTCAACAAGCCTTGCCTTGTTCGGAAACCAATAGATCACAGCTTGTTTGGTGATGCCGACGCGTTCAGCTATTGCATCAAATGTCAGGTTGTCCGGCCCGAGATCACGAACAATCGCCTGGGCCTCATCAAGAATTTTCCCAGCCGTATCAGCTTTTTTTTTCACCATTCCCCACACCAGCACTATTTACCGTTGGTCAATACTAAGTGCGGTTGGATCAACGGTAAAGCGACTAAGACTTTGGAAACAAATGGTTTCCATTGCGCATACCAATTGGTCTATCCGTTTCGCTGAAGATGAACGGGGATTTTTCGTGCCAGCTTCAACAGATGTGCCATGAATGGCTTTGTCGTCTCGTCATTGCGTGTTGCCGCGTACAATCGCTTTGAAATACCGCCATCCGTGACTTGGCGAGTAACGTAATCCGAATGGTATCGAACCTCGCGAACGACCCAGTCCGGCAAAACAGCCACGCCGCGATTTGACGCAACAAGCAACAGTATCACGGACGTTAGCTCAACCTGACGGACCGCGCGCGGCTCAACTTTCGCCGGTGTCAGCAATTCAGTGAAAACGTCCAGGCGCGAACGGTCCACTGGATAGGTAATCAGCAATTCATCGCGGAAGTCGTCGGCGACAACGAAATCTTTTGCTGCCAGCGGATGCTGGGAGGAGGCAACGAAGACCGGCTCGTAGTCAAATAGAGGTGTAAAATCGACGTCGCCCATCGATTCAGGATCAGACGAAATAACCAGATCAACTTCCTCACGACGCAGTGCCGGCAAGGCGTCAAATGCCAGACCGGGTCGTATATCGACATCAACCTCGGGCCAGGCCTTTCGAAATTCCTCAAGAACTGGAAACAACCACTCAAAGCATGCATGGCATTCGATCGCGATATGCAGCCTCCCCGATTTTCCTGACCGCAAATTGCGAAAATCCTCTTCCATCGCTTCGATTTCAGGCAATACACGCTCGGCAAGTTGCAAAAGACGATGCCCCGCGGACGAAAGCTTTAGCGGCTTCGAACGCCTTGCGAACAATTCAACTCCCGCCTGATCCTCTAGGCCTTTTACCTGATGGCTCAGCGCTGACTGAGTGATATTCAAAACATCAGCGGCACGGGCGAGGCCACCCGCATTGTGAATTGCGCGAATTGTACGCAGATGACGAAATTCGATATGCATATCTGAATAGGACTCATAATCAATTTGAAGATTATGAGTTTGTTTCACAATCTTGGTCGTGGGACAAGACTTTGCCTTTAAGGAATAACCCAGATTATGTCTTGCCCCACTATATCGTTCGAATTTTTCCCCCCACAGTCTCTCGATGCTTCGTTCAGGCTTTGGGACACGGTTCAGTTGCTAGCGCCTCTAAGCCCGTCATTCGTTTCCGTAACTTACGGTGCGGGTGGGACAACACGTGAATTGACACACGACGCGGTCGAAGCTCTCGGGACTCATATGGGTCTTGATGTGGCTGCGCATTTAACATGCGTCGATGCAACCCGAGATGAAACTTTGGTTATTGCAAATCAATATGCTAGCGCCGGAGTTCGCCGTATTGTCGCACTTCGCGGTGATCCCCCCAAGGGCCAAGGTAAGTTTAAACCGCATCCTGATGGGTTCACAGATTCCATAGAGCTTGTTGAAGCGCTCGCCAGAACTGGAAAGTTCGAAATCTCGGTTGGCGCCTATCCAGATGCGCACCCCGATGCCGCCAATGAAGGGGCGGACATAGACTGGCTAAAGCGTAAAGTTGACGCGGGCGCGACCAGTGCGATCACTCAGTTTTTCTTCGAGGCGGAAACGTTTCTACGGTTTCGTGACCGCTGCCACGCGGCAGGCATCAAGGCGCAGATCCTGCCCGGTATCTTGCCAATCGAGAATTGGCGTGGCGTCAAGCGGTTTGCAGCGAACTGCGGTGCCGCAATCCCTGATCGTCTGGCAAAGATTTTCGATACGGCAGAGCGTGATGAGCGGACCGAATTACTTGCAACTGCAGTTTGCACGGAACAATGCAGCGAATTGCTCGATGAGGGTGTCGAGCACCTGCATTTCTATACGCTGAACAAGCCCGGACTGACCCGCAACGTCATTCATGCTTTGGGATTGGCCCCTGAAATGGACCTTCAGAAAGTGGCTTGAGAATCGCTTCGGAACGCTGTCAGACCTTCAATTTTGCGCTAAACAGCCGGTGCGATTTGCACCTCTGTCGGGGCGATTGGTAGCCCAAATTTTTCGGCCCGATCCTTGGCCGTCGGATGGATTGCCTCGCTGGGATCAGCGCCGACAACGCGCCTGCTACGAGCCAGGAAATATTTTCCCCAACCGCGCCATGTTCCTACCCATGGGGCGTCGGGGTCGTTCGGAAATCTTGCCCGCCAATTCTCAGGCAACGGCAATTCGCAGGCTTCAAGCCGCGACAACATCCATGTCAGCGGTATGTTTGTAAGCGGTCGTGCAGGCGGAAATCCGGCCAATTGCCCGCCAATGTCGCCGTGTGCACCGCGGAACCAGACCTGCTCGACGTGCCCGTCCCAGTCGTCGTTGCTTTCCCACAATACCGGTTGAAACGCCGAACGGTTCTCGTCAAGCGCCAGCGCGTGGAACCCATGTCTGATCGACGACCCCAAATGATGGCTGTGGAATGCGTGCTTAACTTCTTCCCATTTCCAGACAAACGGCGCCCGGAAGCCCAGCGCTTTGACGGTATCAAACACCGCCACAGCCTCGACCGGTGTCTCAGGGTGGCAGTAACTTTTGGCGAATTCCGCGCTAACCTC
>JBPCWO010000220.1:0-6893 GCA_051009475.1 Boseongicola sp. | reverse complement strand
GCGTTGCATGATGTCATTGAATGCACCTGCTGGCACAGTGGTATTTGTTGACAGCGACTAATGAGACCAGAAGGGTCGAGCAGACTTCCTAGGGGAATGCATTGTCAGACAAAATGGAATTGCGCGTTGCATGCGTTGGCGCTGGATACTTTAGCCAGTTTCATATCGATAGCTGGTCGCGAATGGAGCGCGCGACATTAGTGGGGATTTGTGATCGCAGTGTCAAAAAGGCACGCTCATTAGGCAAACCGGCTTTCGCGGAATTGGTTGAAATGATTGACCAAACCAAGCCAGACGTGCTCGATGTGGTTGTCCCGCCCATGGCTCAAGCCGAGGTTCTCAGGGTCGCATTCGCGAGCGGAGCAAAGGCAATTGTCTGCCAGAAACCATTTTGCCGATCTTTGTCAGAAGCAAAACAACTTTGTGCCGAGTCGGAAGACGCAGGCGTCAGGTTAATTGTACACGACAATTTCCGGTTCCAACCCTGGTATCGATTTATCAAATCTGAAATTGCCCAGGGTCATGTCGGAGTTCTTCAGAACATGTCCATGCGGCTGCGGCCTGGGGATGGACAGGGCACTAACGCTTATCTTGACCGGCAGCCGTATTTCCAAAAGATGGAGCGATTCCTAATTCACGAAACTGGCGTCCACTGGATCGATACATTCCGCTTTCTGGCCGGTGATCCAATAGCTGTTTACGCCGATCTCCGTCGTCTCAACCCAGCCATAGCGGGAGAGGATGCGGGCTTTGTTATCTTTGACCATGCTGGCGACGTACAGTCGTTGTTTGATGGTAACCGGCACTTGGGTCATCAAGCCGAGAACCAAAGAATTACCATGGGCGAAGCGCATTTTGAAGGAAGTGACGGGGTGCTTGACCTATCTGGTGATGGGTCGGTCTGGTTTCGCGCAATGGGCAGTCTGGAGCGTCGTCGGATTTTTCAGACAGATACATCCAAGGGATTTGCTGGCGATTGTGTGCACGCGCTTAACACCCACGTGGTTGCCGGGTTGATTGACGGCACGCCGTTGGAGAACGAGGCAAATGACTACCTCAAGGTGCTTGAAATCGAGGAAGCGATCTACCGCTCGGCCGCTGAAGGTCGAAAAATCCGCCTTTAGCGAATTAATCAAGCGGCAGCCCGACATAGTTTTCGGCCAGCGACCGGGCGGCGGTTTCCGATCCGGTTATGTGATCAAATTCGGCGCGCTGCATGCGGTTCTCAAACGGCGAGTTCTCGGGAAACTGGTGCAGCATGGCCGACATAAACCACGAGAATCGCTCGACTTTCCAAACCCGTCGAAGACAGTCGACGGAATACCGATCAATCCATGTGTCATCGTTTGATTTCAAACTTGCGGTAAGCGCGCGGGCCAACATCTGAACGTCTGCAATTGCAAGGTTCAATCCTTTTGCCCCTGTGGGCGGAACAATGTGGGCTGCGTCACCTGCCAAAAACATGCTTCCGTGCCGCATCGGTTCGGCAACAAATGATCTGAGCGGTGCGATTGATTTCTCGAAACTGTCGCCGGTCTTCAAGTTTGATGCCGCGTCGGACCCAATTCGGACCGAAAGTTCGTCCCAGAACCGTTTGTCCGACCAGTCATCAACGGTGTCCTCAAGCGGGCACTGCACATAATAACGGCTGCGGGTTTCAGATCGCATTGAGCACAGCGCAAACCCGCGTTGATTATTGGCATAAATCAATTCGTGACTGACAGGCGGCTGTTCGACCAGCACACCTAACCATCCAAACGGATAGACGCGTTCGAAGGTCTTCACGACATCGCCCGGAATGGATCGTCTACAGATACCGTGGAATCCATCACAACCAGCAACATAGTCACAAGAAATCTCGTGAGCTTCGCCGTCTTTTTCGTACGTGACCCGAGGTGCACTCGTCGACAGTTCGAGAGGCTGAACATTATCCGCCGAAAACACGATCTCCAGGTGATCGTTTGTTCTTTTGTCTATCAGATCGCGGGTTAGCTCTGTTTGGCCATAAACCATAACCTGCTTGTTGGTCAGGCCCTTGAGATCAATACGAAAACGGTCACCGTCAAATGCAATGTCGAAACCATCGTGCGGAAGACCTTCGGTGTGCATGCGGTCCCCAGCGCCAGCTTCGACCATAGCTTCGACGGTGCCCCACTCTAATATTCCAGCGCGAATTCGGCCCTCGATATGTTGGCGGCTTTGTCTGTCGAGAATGATGCTGTCGATACCGGCATTTGCCAAAAGCGCCCCAAGCATCAACCCGGCTGGACCAGAGCCGATTATTGCAACCTGTGTTTTCTCCGTCTTCGCCATCGCTTTGCGGTACCTCCCAGCAAAAGGATGCCCAAAGTGCTGGTTGCTGTAAACTTAGCCGTGGCTACCGAAATTTACTCGCAGATATTTGATGAGCCGATCCAGTTTGAGATAATTCACTTGGCCGGCTCGTAAACCGCAACTGGATCACCTAAAGCGGCTTCATCTGGATGAACCCCTAGCCCTGGTGTCTCGGACAGATGCAAATGGCCGTCCTGATTTCGCGGGCCCCGGCCATCCGCCACATCTTCGGTCAGCATGTCCTGACACGCCCAGACACCAAGCATGCAGTGGTCAGGAACCGTCGCAGCAAGATGAAGCGCTTCGGCATCGGCCAGCACCGAACCGCCGGTCGCCATCACGAACATGTCGATCCCGTGTGCGAGCGCGACATCGCGTATCCGCGCAGCCTTGGTCAGTCCGCCGATGCGGTTCAGCTTGATACCAAAAACCTCGGCTAGCCCATCGCGCGCAATGCGGGCCGCGTCCTGAAGTGTAACGAGGCTTTCGTCAACGCTGACGGGGGCGGCGTGCAGTGGACGAATGGCTGCGATGTCATCAAGGCTTTCACAGGGTTGTTCGAACATCACGCCAAGGTCTTCGGTGGCTTTCATCACCCGCAAGGCCTGTTGCCGTGACCAGGACCGGTTGACATCGTAAAGGATGCGCTCGCCATTTGGCCTGATTACTTCAACGTCGCGAATTCGCTCGATATCACGGTCGGCATCGCCGCCGACCTTAACCGAATGCACCCAGTAACCGCGGGCTCGGTAGCGATCCATAACCTCGCGGGTCTCCGCGACTGTTTTTGCGCCAGTGGACGACGCAATTGGGGCGGGCGTGCGTGACCCGCCGCCCATCATGTCTGCAATCGTGCGACCGGACGCCTGCCCCGCAATGTCCCAGCACGCCATGTCGATCGGCGATTTGGCATAAAGATGACCTGGCAACGACAGGTCCATGGCCCGTTCGACATCGAGTAGATTTCGGGGATCCAGCCCAAGGACAAACGGGGCCATCGTTTCAATCCCGGCCCTGATGCCTGGGCCGTGTGCCGGAACATATGTGTGGCCCCAAGGTGTGCCTTCGCCCCAACCGGTCACACCGTCCTCTGTTTCAAGTTTGACGAACGTGGCATCGAGCACCTCGAATTTCAGCCGCCCACCAGACAGCCAATAGGGATGCTCGAGTTGCAGATTTTTCTTGAAGACAGAAATTCGAGTGAGTTTCATGCGATCTCCGATGACCTGGATCTTTTGTCGCGGTGGTAGGTGAGCGCCATTGCTGCGATCTGCTGAAGTGCGGGTTCGGCAAACGAGCCTGTCGCCGGCACCAGAACAGCACGGTTTGCGTCATAGCGGAATTCGTCGGGAAAGAATTGGCGATAGCGACCGATCAAATCGGTTTGGCAATGAACAAACAGTTTGCAGTTTTCAGGATCGGACGGTGCCCAACCAAGGCGAATAGTGGTTCCGTGTCTGCGAGCTGGCAAATAGGCTGGCTGTCCCCATTTCAGTGTCTCAGTTAGCGGTTCGGTTTCGGTGGCCGCCGCGGCATCGAAGATAAGCGTCCGCATCTGCAGCAATCGTTGACGCGGCGCACCGGGCACGGCAGCAAAGGCCTTTTTTACATCGCCCTGAGGACCGGTTGGCTTCATGGCACATCCTCGGGCAATGTCAGCAAAGGCAGAGATTCAAAGCCGTTTCGCCAAATCACAAGTGCTAAAACGGGGTGGTCGTGGGTTTCCATGGCGTGCGGTTGGTTCGGCTCATGCTTGCTGGTCTGCCCGGACTGCAGTGTTTCGGGCGGATCGCCTTTGCGAAAAAATTCCGCTTCACCAGCGACAACCAGGTACATTTCTTCGCCCACGTGGTGATGCCAGCGGTAATGCAGTCTTGGCGGCATATAGACGACCCAGACCCGGATATGCTGGCTGGAAAACGGACCCCCATCGCCGACAATGCAGTAACAGCCAAAGCGACTAAGAAAGTCCTCGCCGATACCGGTGTCCTTATAAGTTTCACGCCAGTGCGCGTGCGGTCCGGCGGCAATGATCGCCTCTCGCAATTCCATATAAAGCAAAGCGGCCAATCCCTTTTCCCGGTGCAATAGGTCGGCTGCCGGAATGTAGAATGGCTCAACATCCTGTGGGTGAATGTCGTCGGGAATTTTACAAAACGCTGCCAATTCACAATGCGCGTGATGTGTCTCGCGAATGGCGGAAAGCAAAGTCTGCCAAACCGTAGCAGTCACGGAACCACCACGATATTTCCGGTGTGTCGCTTGTCGATGAAAGCCTGCTGGGCTTCGTGCAATTTATCCAGCGGATAAGTTGCCGCAAGCGCCGGTTTTATGGTCCCGGATTCGATGTAGGCTACCAATCGCTTGGTGACATCTGGGTCGATAACCGTCGAGCCCGTAAACGTCAGATCACGAAGGTAAAACGTACGGAGATCGAATGTGACAATTGGTCCGGCGATCGCGCCGGAACAAGTATATCGGCCGCCGCGCTCAAGTATGTCGATGATCTGCGGCCAGTTATCCCCACCAACGACGTCTGCCACCACTGTAATTCGCTCGTTGCCAAGCGCGGCGCGAAGATCCGCTGGCGCGCGCGGTAATATCACGTCCGGACCAAGTGCCGCTACTTCGTTGTGTTTGCTTTCCGACGCCATTGCGATCACGCGGGCACCTCGCCTTTTGGCAAGCTGCACAAGTCCGCTGCCGACGCCGCCGGATGCGCCAGGAACAAGCACCGTGTCGGACTCAACGACGTTGGCACGTGTCAGCATGCCCTCTGCGGTGGAATACGAGCAAGAGAACGTCGCGAGTTCGGCATCGCTCAGGTCCGACTGAATCGGAATGGCGTTGGTCGCCGGGATGACCGCGAACTCGGCAAATCCGCCATCACACTCCGAACCGTAGTATCCCGATTTCGATTTATTCGTGGGGTCAACGGGATCGCGAATCCAGTTGTCACTAATAATCCGCTCACCTATTCGCGCGGATTCCACGCCCTCACCCACCGTCACGATCTGACCGCAAACATCGGCGCCTTGAATACGGGGAAAGCTGATTGGCGCGCCGCCCCAGGTCGGATCCTCTTCGTTCACTTCTGCGAAAGCGTCGCCGGTTGTGGCCTCGGTGACGGCTTTTGAATACCAGCCGGACCGCGTGTTCACATCGGTGTTGTTGAGGCCGCATGCGCCAACCTTGATCAGCACTTCACCCGGTTTTGGATCCGGGCGCGGCCAGTCGTCGTGAAAAGCCATCTGGTCAAGGCCACCGTGGCCCATCGTGACCATCGCGCGCATCGTTTTGGGAAGGCTCATTCGGCAGGCTCCTTTGCGGCATCAGCGTGAGTTTGAGTACAATTTGAGACGACCACAAGGACCGCATGAAAAGGAAAACACCTAGTCGCAAAGGACTTCAATATGGTGCAACATGTTTCCTTTGGGCTACGCTCACAATTAACTGTATTTCGGTAGCGCGGGATGGGAGGCTTTTGATGATTGAGGGAGGCTGCATGTGCGGAGCGGTTCGCTATCGTGTCCCTAGCCCAATGCTTTGGGCCGCCTACTGCCATTGTACCGATTGTCAGTGTGCGGCCGGCGCAGACTATGTAAGCTGGTTCGGGGTAACGCGGGGCACCGTCGATTGGAGCGGAGACCGGGGATTCTTTAGATCTTCGCCCAAAGTCATTCGATCCTTTTGCAAGATCTGCGGTACACCGATGACTTTCGAGACTGAAATTCTGCCGGAGGAAACACATCTTTATGCGCCAAGTCTCGATGACCGATCAATCTATCACCCCACAGCGCACGTTTTCTGGCCCGAACACGTGCCGTGGCTGACACTTGAGGACGACCTGCCAAAATACGAACGCGGAATGCAGTCTGCAAAGCTCGACGGAAGTAAGATTGTTTAGGTAATGAGCGAACTCAGGGGCCATTGCATGTGTGGCGCTGTCCGCTGGTCAGCACCAGGACCGACCACACGGAATCTGGTTTGCCATTGCACCGACTGTCAGCGCGCGACATCAGCGCCGTTCACTGGATTTGTCGGGCTTGAGCCTGAAACGGTCATTTGGAGCGGTGAAATAAATCACTACGAGAGTACGCACGGAACATGGCGTGGGTTTTGCCCTAACTGTGGATCGCGGCTGTATTTTCGATCAGACAAGTGGCCTGAAGAGACCCACATTCACGCCGCGACGTTAGCTGATGATACGGTCTACAGCCCAACCGCCGAGGTGGTGTGCCGCTCGCGCGCAAGTTGGTTGAACAGTTTAGACGGCATTCCAAAGCACAACAGTTTTCAAGCCGATCCCCAGGAGTCTTGAGATGAAGGAGTATTGGCAGAATTACATCGGCGGGAAATTTGTTGATGGCGGATCGGGGCGCATCGATGTGCAAGATCCCGCAACTGGCGACCGGTTGGCTGAACATGCAATTGCAGATGCCGCTGACGTGGACCGGGCTGTGCAAGCCGCAAAAGAATTGCACGAGAGCGGTGCATTGTCTGGAATGCGTCCGATTGAGCGTGGCCGGCTTGTTCAGGCAATGGGCCAATGGCTTTTG
>JBPCWO010000219.1:0-3534 GCA_051009475.1 Boseongicola sp. | reverse complement strand
AATCGCGGCGCGGACGCCTGCCGCCCGATCCTTTGAGACCCAAGTCTGGGCGAAGCTCGACAGTAAGAGCGGCTCATCCCCAACCTCGCTGGCGTCATGGCGTGCTGGATCAACCAGCGTTGGGCCTCTAAGGTGGCCGTCGTAGCCGCGCGTTACAATATGTGGCGCCACCTCCAAAAGTCGCTCGACCAACGCAATTGCTGTCGGCGTTTTCCCGGTGCCCCCCGCATTCAGATTGCCAACACAGATAACTGGAATATTGGGAATAATGTTTGGCGCGCGCGATACGCGGCGCGCTGTAGCGAATGCGTATGCGCTCCCTAATGGCGATAGAATTCGGGCGATAACACCAGGTGCTTGGGGCGAATTATTCCAGAATCCGGGTGGCCGCATCAGTTGGCCTCGCCCATGCTCAGTTCCGAGTCGATCAATTCGGCCAATTTTTCAACGACATGCGCACTTTCCGACGTTACCGACCATCCAGCATGAGCAAGCGTCGCGGCTTTATCCGGTGCAAGAAGACTAAAAATCATGTCGCCTAGGTCTTCTGGGGATTTCAGTTCGGCTGATGCGTTGGCTGCCCTCAGCCGGTCGAACCGGATGGGGTTATTGCCGAAATTGGGCCCATGGACCACCACAGATCCAAGCGACGCGGGCTCAAACGGATCGGATGCGACGGCATTTCCATCGAACGTGCCACCCAAAAACGTAATCGGTGCCAAACGATACCAAAGCCCCATTTCGTCCACTGTGTCTGCAACATATACTTGGATGGTCTCGTCCGGCTCTTCTCCTTTTGATCGAAGCGCCGTTCGCCAACCCTGCACCTCAAATGCTGATGACATCGCTGGGCCATCGCCGGGCACTCGAGGCACGACGATAAGCAAAAGACGGTGGGCGGCGCGGATAGTCCGCCTTTGCGCGGCCTCGACTGCCGCAATCTCGTTAGATGTCACATGCGCTGCGAGCCAAATTGGTCGCCCAGCTAGAATATTTCCAATATCGGAAAGCTCGGCCTGATTGCAGGGCAGCGCTAGCGCCGTGTCGCTAAGAGGACCGGTTACCAACACACAATCCTTTTCGATGTTGGCGCCGTATAATGCTTGTGCTTCGGCCGCGGATGACGCAAGGAATCTGTCAAAGTGCTCAAGAAGCGAGGACGAAAGCAGCGACAGCCGCCCGCCTGGTGCGACCTGTCCGCGACGGCTTGCAGCAAGAAACATTGGAATTTCGCGCGCAGCTGTCTCTGTGATCAGGGTCGGTCGGTCGGGTGGCCCGATGAATATCGCGAGGTCGGGTGTCCAATGATCCAGGAATCGTGAAACCGACCCCGATGTCTCCCCCGGTACAATCTGATGAACAGCAAACGAAGCGGTTGCTGCTGCATTTTCCGTTGATGTTACAAGGGCATTTACTGTTTGCCCGTGAAGTCGAGCAAGTTCCTGGCAAAGTGCGACGACTGCGCCGGTATCCGCCGCATTGTTGGCGTGCATCCAAAGCAGGAAACCATCTGGGCGGACATTCCTGGTCTGTCCAAGCCGTTGAGCTGCCATTTCTCTTTCAGGAGCATTGTGTGAAGCCTGTGCGAAGTCGCGTAATCGGTTCGCCGCATAAAACAACCTTGAGATCAGCCGCGGCCTTGACCGTGTCAGTTGCCCAGCTCCTCGGTCGAAGAAGCCGCCGCCTGTTCGTCGCGAAGCCTGTGCAGATGCGCTATGAAATAACGCATATGAGCGTTGTCGACAGTACGCTGCGCCTCGGACTTCCAGGCATCGTACGCGCTTTGATAATCGGGGAAAATTCCAACTATGTGGATATCATCGACCTCTTTGAAAACATTCTTTGTTGGATCGACAAGTTCGCCGCCAAAAACAAGGTGCAGCCGTTGGGTCATTGGGTTCTCCGCTTTGATCAAGGGCAAGCTAACCGGTCGCGCCGCCGGGTCAAGTCGGCTCAATCTCCGCTAAGCCAATGCATCAATGATGTCGCGATGTACATTCGCGCCACCGGCGACAACTCCAGCTGTTTGCCTTGCCGCGCTGTTGAAAACTAAGTCCTGACCTTTTCGATCAGTTACGATTGCTCCTGCCTCGGACGCGATCAGCGCTCCTGCGGCAATGTCCCATTCCCATGTTGCACGCAGCGTTAGCATCCCGTCGAACCGACCTTCACCGACCAAAGACATCCGATAAGCTAGCGATGGCCGGAAATGACGATCAAATTCGGGAGCAGTCCCAGTTCGCCAGAACCTGTCCTGCATCGTCACGCGCGGTGTTAGGACCGTCGAGTGATTTGCCCCGACAACCGTACTAGATCGAATATTCTCACCGTTTAGCGTCGCCCCACAGCCTTCTTGTGCCGAATACAGCTTTTTGCGGGCAGGAAGATATACGCAAGCGGCAATAGTGCGTCCCGCCTCAACAACTGCCAGCGAGTGCGCCCAGGTTTTCTCGCCCGCGACGAATGCACGAGTGCCGTCAATCGGGTCCACAATAAATACGCGTTCGGCGTTAAGCCGGGCACTGTCGTCTTCTGTTTCTTCGCTGACCCAGCCGTAGTCCGGGCGGGCGCGCAACAGGCGGTCCTTCAAGTGCGTGTCGACGGCAAAGTCCGCCTCGCTCACCGGATCGTCGCCGCCTTTGTCCCAGACCTGAGGGTTTTCGCGCCAGAAACCGCAGGCAATTTCACCGGCCTCACGCACAGCATCTGTTAGAAGAGTAAGATCACTCACCGGCAATTGTCAGCCCTTCAACCAAAAGCGAAGGGACGACTCGACTAAGATGATGGCGGGCGTCGTTCGCAGGGCGGATGGACGCAAGCATATCGTGCAGATTGCCGGCGATCGTACACTCGTTCACTGGAAAAGTGATTTCTCCTTTTTCCACCCAAAATCCGCTTGCGCCGCGCGAATAGTCACCGGTTGTCGAATTGACAGACGAGCCTATGAGCGAGGTAACAAGAAGCCCCGTTCCCATATCGCGGACCAGATCGTCGCGACTTTTGGTGCCCTCAGTCAAAGTGACGTTGCCTGTGCGCGGTGTTGGCGGCGATCCAGTTCCACGCGAGGCATTACCGGTGCTTTCCAGTTCAAGCTGGCGCGCAGTCGCAAGATCCAAAGTCCATCCCGTCAGAACGCCGTCATCGACTATCTTTCTCACACGCGTCGGCAGACCTTCTGCGTCAAACGGGCGAGAACCGCCGATCCGCGGACGGTGCGGATCTTCAGTTATCGAAATGCCTTTTGGCAGAACTTGCTGACTAAGCTTGTCGCGAAGCCAGGAAGACCCTCGCGCCACCATCATTCCGTTCGCCGCCTGTGTCAGATGTCCGACCAGACTCGATGCAATTCGTTCGTCATAAATCACGGGAAAGGAACCTGTCGGCGGCTTTCTGGAACCACGACGCGCTAGTGTTCGCTCAGCTGCAATCCGGCCAATTTCTTCTGGATCTGTTAAGTCCTCGCGAAAAATTCGACTGTCGCCGTAGTAATCACGCTCCATGGACGTGCCGCTGCCTGTAATGGCAACACAGGAC
>JBPCWO010000218.1:0-5358 GCA_051009475.1 Boseongicola sp. | reverse complement strand
CTTTGAGGATCATCAACGGCTTCAGATGGTCAAAGCCACCCACCGCCGAACCACCTGCAAATGCGACCGATCCCGGATCAGCAATGATGGCGTTAATCAGATCACCCAGGGTCTGGTGTGGGCTGTCTGCCGCTACAACGATGACGCCGGGGTCAGCACCGATGGCGCCAACAAAACGTACCTGGTCTGCGGTCATGCCGGCATAGGCATTCTGTGCAAGACGAGTAGTCGTTGCAGAAGATGCAGCGATGATCAGGTCGGCGTCGTCAGCGCGTTCGGATACAACATGGTTATACGCCAATCCGCCACCGGCACCCGGCATGTTGGTGACCTGCACCGGCTGATCCACCGCACCGATTTCATGCATGATTTTGCCGATCTGACGGCAGGTAAAGTCCCAACCTCCGCCTGGGTTTGCCGGTGCGATGCACTCGGCGGCCTGTGCGAATCCACCGGCAAGGCAAAACGCGGCAGATAGCCCTAGGGCCCTATATTCGATTATCATGAAGTCCTCCCATTTGACTTGGCGGTTTGCTCCGCTCATGCTGATAGACCGTATGGACCTGACACAAACCTGTCACGAAAGAAAATACTAGCTGGCATGCGATTTCTGCTGATCGAGGATAATCAGAATCTTGCGAGCGCCGTCGTTGAGCGGCTCCAGCTCGACGGTCATGCCGTCGATCATGCCGATACTCTGCAAGCTGCCCAGGATTGCATTGCGGCCGCTGATTATGATTTGATTTTGCTTGATATTATGCTTCCCGATGGTGATGGACGGACATTTCTGGAACGACATCGCATGGCGGAAAAAAGGACGCCCGTCATCGTCACGACAGCGCGGTCGGCGGTCTCAGACCGCGTTGGGCTTCTTGATTTGGGCGCCGATGATTATATTACCAAGCCGTTCGATTTCTCGGAACTTGAGGCGCGTTGCCGCGCAGTTCTCCGTCGACGCGGTGGAATGGCTGCAAACCAGATTCTGTTTGCTGACGTAGTTCTGGACGCGACGGCCGGGGAGCTTCGGATCGGAAACCTGCGTGAAACTCTTCGAAATCGGGAGCTTCGGTTGCTCGAAGTATTGTTTTCATCGCCCGGCCAAGTCTTTTCCAAGGCCCACCTGATGGATCGACTGTTTTCGTTTGCCGATGACGTCGGCGAAAACGCGATCGAAGTCTATGTCGGGCGTATACGAAAGCGGCTTGAACCGTCGAGCGCACGCATCGAAACGGTGCGTGGGCTGGGCTATCGGCTGGTCGAGCTTCAATGACCGAGGCAAAGATCACCGGTTCGATCCGTCAACGATTATTCTTGCAACTCGTTGCAATTGCTGCGCTTTTGTCGGTCGCACTGTTCTTTGTTGTCCGCGGGTTGGCAGAAACAGCAGCCGAAGCAACTCAGGATGGTATCTTAGCTGCATCCGCAACATCTATCGCCGATGCGCTTCGATCCGAATCTGGCGCGATCACGCTTGATCTTCCCTATTCAGCGCTTTCAATGCTTGGCGCGATCAATCAGGACCGTGTGTTTTATCGTGTGGTGGTCGAAGGCGAAACTTTAACCGGATATGAAGATCTGCCTTTGCCGGAAGCATTGCCCTCGATATCGGAAAGTTCGTTTAAGACATTTGACTATCGCGGGGACGAAGTGCGGATGGTGTCAGTTTTGCGCGCGGTCAGCGCCGAGGGTGCGCCTGCAAATGTAATGATCTCGGTTGCACAGACACGCACTGGATTGGCATCAATCACTCGGCGGATTACAGGCATCGCTACCGCTGCTGGTGTCGGCTTTTTCCTTGTTGCCACAGCGCTTAGCTTACTCGCTGCCCGATCAGCGCTTCGCCCGCTTGCCAGGATGACCGAGTCGGTTACAAGACGCGGACCAGCTGATCTGCGCCCGCTTGAAATCGGAACGCCAGCCGAGTTGCAGCCATTCGTTGTCGCGTTAAATAGCTTCATCTCAAGGCTACGCGCGTCGCTGCAGCGCTCTGAAGACCTCATTATTGAAGCCGCGCACCGCGTACGCACACCGCTTGCGACAGTACGTGCCAAAGCCGAGGTTACCCATCGAAAATTGAACAAACCCGAGCATAAGCAGACTATGCGCGAGATGATCCGTGCAATTGACGAAAGCTCACGATCAGCCGGGCAGCTTTTGGATCACGCGATGGTCACGTTCCGGTCAGAAAATCTGGCGGCAGAAGACGTCGATCTCGTTGAAATCGTTCAAGAAACTACAGCGCGCCTCGAACCCACCGCAGAACTCAAAGACGTGGCTATTCGTACAATTGTGCCGGAGTCCGCACCACCATTCAAAGGCGACTGGTTGTTGCTTCAAAACGCGCTGCAAAACATCCTCGACAACGCAATCAAATATTCACCGGTCGATAGCGAAATTAGCGTTTCGCTGACATTTGAGGACGATATCAGGCTGTCCTGCACCGACCAGGGGCGCGGCTTTGGCGCGACCGATATCAATACTCTCAAATCGCGGTTCGTGCGTGGAACCAATGTCGAAGACATCGTCGGTTCGGGGTTGGGATTGACGATTGCAGAAGACGTCGCTCGCGCTCATGGCGGACTTCTTGAAATTAAGCAAAACGATTCAGGAGAAGGCGCATGCGTCTCGCTTGTTTTCCCGGCTTGATTGCCGCGATATGGGCCCAGGCCGCACTTGCCTTCGAGATTGAGGAACAAGTTTTGTATCCTGCCAATCAGCCAGGATCCGAGCTTCGCATCATTTCCACCGCCGATCGTGCTGCATTCGAACCGATACTCCTCGGGTTCCAATCCGAGAATCCAGACATAGCGATCGACTATACGATTACGAGTACAACCGAACTGATGAAGGCGCTTGCGGAAGAAAATGCGGAATTTGATCTCGTCATCTCGTCCGCGATGGATTTGCAAACCAAACTGGCCAACGATGGCTTTGCGCGCGTTTATCGTTCTGATGCAACGGATAGGCTGCCGGACTGGGCGCGTTGGCGAGACCAGCTCTTTGCCTTCACGCAGGAACCCGCTGTTCTGATCCTGTCTGACCGGGCGTTCGCGAACATGGCAGTCCCGACAACGCGCAGCGAACTGATTGAATTGCTCCGCGAAACTCCGGAAAAGTTTCGTGGCAAGATAGGCACCTATGATGTGCGGACGTCGGGATTTGGCTATCTGATGGCGACACAAGATGCGCGGGTGTCCGAGACATTCTGGCGGCTTTTGGAAGTGATTGGCCGTCTGGATACTCAACTCTATTGTTGTTCCGGCGATATGATCCGCGACATTCGCGACGGAAAACTCGCCATTGCTTACAACGTGTTAGGCAGCTATGCTGCTGCCGAATTAGAGAACTCTGGCGGGTTTCAAATCGTCGAACTTGGCGACTTTGCCAATGTCATGCTGCGAACGGCGTTAATCTCGATGCAGGCTGAAAATATTGCCGAAGCTGAAGCGATGGTCGATTTTCTTGTTACGCTTGAAAACCGCCCCGAGCTGGTTGCCGCATCCGGGTTGCCAGCAATCGACGCCGCGGCGCTAAGCGATAACGCAGCATTGCGACCGATACGTCTTGGACCTGGGCTGTTGGTCTTTCTGGATCGGTTGAAGCGGCAAAATTTCCTGCGAAACTGGGAAGCCTCAATCACTCAGCAGTGAATTCGGCTCAGCATCGAGCTGCCCCAATACATCCAACCCCTGCTGGTTTAGCCAATGAAGAATGTCGATGAATATCCAGTTCTCGGCTAGCTTCTCGCCGTCACGACGGTACATATCGATAACGCGCATTTCGGCGTTTACGTTGCTTTCAGGGAGTCCCAGATACCCGCCGGCGTTCGAAATTGTCATGTTTGCCCAGCCAAAAAATCCGCCAAAGTTGCCTTCAGCCAGCCGACACACATGACCGTTAAAACGTCGATCCTTTAGTTTATTGCGAAACGGCTCTTGGTGCTGCTCGATATACCGGTCAATCGTGTAAGTCGCGCCGATGCCGTCGGGCCCCCACCAGATCATATTGTCATGCCAGCAGTGCGATAACTCCTGTTGAGGAGTCTGGTAATTTTCGTGATTGTTGATGTCGAAAATCATCCGATTGATGAGATTAAGCGTCTTTTCACTTTCTGTCTCGTCGGCATCTTCGGGCAGAATACCATTGTGTGTCATCGGTCCCGGCTGCACCAAGTGCGCACCGGTTTGCGACGGCAACGGCTTGAGTCCCGCTTGGTGCATTAAATGTATCAGGTCGAAAAAGAACGCCGTTTCTACAATTCGGTCGCCTTCTACCTTGTTGAACTCGGCGTAACGCAGCATCGCGATCTTGCGGGTCGGGGGAATGCCCAGAAATGGTGCATCAAACAGCCCCATCAAATGCCCCATCGACACCACCCATCGTCCTTCGAAGCCATCAATTTCGTTCAGGCCGGCGATGAAAATGTCCTGTCTACGCTGAATCCGTGAAAAAGCGGTCAGGAATGGGGACCAGAACGCCTCAGCAACGGCCCCGGCACCAATTTTCTCGTGAAAGGGATGCAGGCCCCGCCAATGCCAATCGGCGCTGGTTCGTTCGGCGAGTATGCTTGTTACGTTCTTCGCAGTTGCGTTGCCCAGAGCATCGTAATGTGCAAGCACCAGCGCCTTTTCCTCTTGAAATCCTGCCACGCTCAAAGACTTTCTATGTCCGCCAAGACCGCTTCTGCACCGTCGTGAAATCCGGGGAACAGGTCCACACCCATTTGCAACAGTACATGCGGGATATCGACGAATACCCAGTTTTCGACCAAAAGATCACCGTCCCGCCGCCACCAGTCGCAAACGCGCATGAACAGCCTTTGTCCCTTTGACGGTTGATCAAGAAACGGTCTTGCTTGCACGGCATTCAGCGATGGCCACCCGCCCGAGCAGATGTAGTCCCCATCGGCAAATCGCGCAAAGTGCCGGGTTCTGCTGCCTTTCACCGAGCCTCCGACCCATTCAGAAAAAGTGCTCTCGAACGGAACCTGAAACCCGGCGAATTTCTCAATTCCGATAAAGCTGCCAAAAACGGCGGGACCATACCACAGCATATTGGGATGCCAGAATGGGCGCCAAGCTTCGTCCTCGGTTGCAAGGCTTCGAAGCATCTCAGTGACCATCGCATAAGATGAAGCGCTCCGCGCCGGGTCCGTGGGCGCCCAAACCAAGCCATCTTGTGACGCGGGTCCTGGCAAGTAGCCGGTAAATCCTCTGTCCCGCCCTGGGCTGTCCTTTATTGGCCAGCAGCCGCAGCCAATCATCAGTTCAGGAATATCCAGGAAGATATAGCTTTCAACAGCGCGCCCGTTTTCCATCTTATGGAACTCACCAAATCTCAGATTGGCCAACGCACCAG
>JBPCWO010000217.1:0-4291 GCA_051009475.1 Boseongicola sp. | reverse complement strand
TTCTTCGGCGTCGCGCGCCATTTGATAGAGATGTACGGCGTTGGGCCGCGCGCAGGACAGGGCCAGCGCAGGCGAGGTTGCTGAAAGCAACGCCACAAAAACGACCACAAAGCGGATCATTGGAAGGTCTCCAGTTGCGGGCGGAAAGCGGCAATCACCTGATCGTAAACTGCCCGTTTGAACGGTACGATGTCTCGAAGCACTTCTTCAGGCGTCGACCAGCGCCAGCGCTTGAATTCGCGATGATGCCGAGAAATGTCGATGTCGCCATTCCTTCCACTGAATTGAAGCAAAAACCACTTTTGTGATTGACCACGAAACCGACCTTTCCAAAGTTTCCCAACAAGATGCTCTGGTAGATCATATAAGACCCAATCGGGGTGTTCGGCTTCAATTCGAACTTGTGCGGGTGCCACGCCAGTTTCTTCCTCAAGCTCACGAAATGCGGCGATACGGGGGTCCTCGCCGTCGTCTATTCCGCCCTGCGGCATCTGCCACGCCCCGGGTGTGTCGATCCTTTCTCCAGTGAAAATCTTACCGTCCCTGTTCGCCAAGACGATGCCGACGCAGGGACGATAGGGAAGATCTTCAATCATACCGAAGGTGTCTCAGAGAGTTCACCGCTATTCAATAGCAAGCTAGGCGACGTTTCGTTTATGGCCTCTATCACAAATGATCATTGAATAATTGGGTTCGTCTCGCAGTTTGCCTCTTTTCCCAACAGCATCTGCGCGCTATAGGGCGCCGTCCCAGTATAACAGGAGGTCAAAGTGGGCTATCGCGTCGCCGTCGTCGGCGCCACAGGAAGTGTGGGCCGCGAAATGCTGAGTATCCTGGCCGAACGCCAGTTTCCCGCTGACGAAGTTGTGGCTCTTGCCAGCCGCAGATCGCTCGGCACCGAGGTCAGCTATGGCGATGAGACTCTCAAAACAAAAGACCTCGACACGTTCGACTTCAGCGGTTTCGATATTGCACTTTTCGCAATTGGTGCATCCGCCACGAAAGACCATGCCCCCAAAGCTTCAAAGGCGGGCTGCGTCGTGATCGATAATTCGTCGCTTTATCGTTATGACCCGGACGTGCCGTTGATCGTCCCCGAAGTGAACCCGGAAGCGATCGAGGGCTATGCGAAGAAAAACATCATCGCGAACCCGAATTGTTCGACCGCTCAGATGGTGGTGGCGCTGAAGCCATTGCATGATCGCGCCACGATAAAGCGCGTGGTCGTATCCACGTATCAGTCGGCTTCAGGCGCCGGGAAAGAGGGCATGGACGAACTTTGGGACCAAACCAAAGCGATCTACAACCCGACAGTCGACGTTGAACCAAACAAATTCACTAAGCAGATTGCTTTCAACGTCATACCGCACATCGACGTTTTCATGGACGACGGCTCGACCAAAGAAGAATGGAAGATGATCGCCGAGACAAAGAAAATCGTTGATACGAAAATCAAGATCACGGCAACTTGCGTTCGGGTGCCGGTTTTCGTCGGCCACTCCGAGTCGATCAATATCGAAACCGAGGACTTTCTGGACGAAGACGAAGCGCGCGATATTCTTCGCCAAAGTCCCGGAATAATGGTTGTCGATAAGCGCGAAGACGGCGGCTATATCACTCCGGTTGAGTGCGTCGGCGATTTCGCGACCTTTATAAGCCGAATCCGCCAGGACTCGACGATCGAAAATGGTCTCAACTTCTGGTGCGTTTCGGACAACCTGCGCAAGGGCGCGGCATTGAATGCCGTTCAGATCGCCGAACTTTTGGGGAATCGAGTTCTCCAAAAGGGCTGACAGCCCAAGAATCAGTAACCGTTGGCGCGTCGCTGTAGTCCTTCACCACCGCCTATTGTTTTCCGCAAGGCGCAAGTTCTGTGTTTGCCAATTGGATTGTACAAACCGGCTCGAAACTTCGAAAAATAAATTCCCGGAAGTCACGGTATTGACGACTATCAGCGGGATTGCGGAAATTAAGGCATTTTCGTGGGCATGTTGGATATTTTGCGAATCTGCCATAGCGCCGACGTCGGGTTGCCACGTTCCTGACACATTTTGCCCCGGATCCGGCCACAATCCGCCAGAAAACTTCTAGTCAGGACCAAGGACCAAAGGACCAGTGCTCATGACACCGATTACCGAAGATCAGGTCATATGTTTAATGAAGGGGCTCGAAGAAAGAGAAAAAAAAACGCTGAAGCGCCTCGAAAAAGCCGCCAGAAATCAGAACGGGGGCGGACAGATGACAGCTCGTATTCTTAATTACACGAGTGCCGAGACCGAAGACCGCAACCCTCGCAAAAATAAGTGTGTTCCGGTTGCGCTGGACGAAGCCCGCGCCGCGCGAAAGGAGCGTCGCGCCGTGCAAGGATATTTCTTCTATTCTCAGGGCGGAGAACTGACCTCCGCCTGAATCAAATCCTGTCTTAACAAGTTCTCCGCGTCATCCCCCCGACGCCCAAGGAGAATCAATTCACGCTAACTCTGCTTGAGACTGCAACGCTTCGCCGCCGCATGGCATTGTTGAAACTCAAGTCCGAAAAAGCGTTAGTTTCATTTCGCCGTTTTCACTAACCGGTGCAGGAGTTGAATCCGACATTTCGCTCGATGCGGAGCTTTTCGATGGTGGCGGCCGAAGATAGCCGCAGATTGCGCGGTGAAACTTCAGATCTGTTTAAATTCGCCGCTCTCATTGTCATAATGCTGAAGTCCACCGTCGCCGATGTCAGTCCACAGACCGTGGAGCGAAAGCTGACCGCTTTCGACTTCGGATTTTACGAATGGAAAAGTCATAAGGTTTTCCAGACTGATCAAAACCGCTTCTTTCTCCAGTGCGCGAATCTCGTCGTCTGCTTTTCCGTGGACACGTTCAAATCCGGGGCGAAGAATATCCATCCACCGGCCGACAAAGCTTGATTTTTCTTCAAGTTCCGGCGCGTTGCCGGAACACATCGCATGACAACCCGCCACGCCACCACAATTGGAATGGCCGATGATTAACAAGTGAGCAACCTTCAGGGATGAAACCGCGTATTCAATCGCAGCTGACGTGCCATGGCAGTCGCCTTCGGTTTCATAAGGAGGTACCAGACTGGCAATATTCCGGTGAACAAAAAAGTCACCGGGTTCGGCGCCGAAGATCGAAGTCACGAGCACCCGGCTATCGCAGCACGAAATTATCATCGCGCGCGGATGCTGGCCGTCGGACGCCAGATGTTTGAGCAGGCCGCGACTTTTTTCGTAGGTTGTATCTTTCCAGTCCCGATAACGCTGGATCAGGTAAGTGGGAAGCGGTTGCACGTGCTGCATGGTCTTTGGTCCGTCAGTTCGTAACGCCCCGACAATTCGGGAAAAATCCAAGATACTTTCCGCTTTGTATCAATCAAATCTTTTCCGAGCGCAATTAGACCCAACGCCAGCGTGTGGGGCGCGAGGTAGGTACGACATGGATAATGTCATTCAATTCAGACCGGTGGAAATAATCTTCATGGATGCGGCCCACCTGACAGAACTTGCAAAAGATCGGGGCTCGCTCAAGGCGGAGTATATCGCAGATACAGCGCTGGAAGAAATAGCCGGACGCCTGACAACGGCAGAGGCGGCGTGGGCTTCGGGAGAATTTTCCCGACTGCAAAAAATTGCGCGGTTACTTGTCGGTATGTCCGAACAGATGGGAATGGAGACTCTTTCCATGGTCGCGGCAATGGTTTCCGAGGCCGCGGCCTCAAGCGACGACGTTGCAGTCGCGGCATTGGTGCGTCGGCTGGTCCATGTTGGCGAGGGCTCTTTGTCGGCCATTTGGGATATTGGCCACCTACGGATCTGACCCTTGCAGCACCGGCAGGAGCGTCTAGGCTGGCCGGGAATTCTTTAGGGAAGCCCGTAAAGTGAACGCCCTGACATTTGCTCATGCCGATACTGCCCAGGTACGACCGCTGCATCTGGTGTCGAAGGAAGATCTGGAATACTGGCAGGCAAATCTGTCGGAACGCGACCTTGCCCTCGTTAAAGGCACTGGTTTCAAGGCATCGCCCGGTCAAGTGGTCCTGTTTTCGGACTCAGATGGGGCGATCCAGGCAGCGGCGGGCGGATTGGGCGATGCACGTGCGAGAGCGCGGAAACGTTTCTTGTCAGCCAGAATCAGGGCGTCGCTGCCTGAAGGCACTTGGCGTTTAGAATCGAATCTGGCAGGCGATGATTTAGCCGAAGCGATGCTGGGCTGGCTCTTGGCCGGTTATCGCTTTGACCGATACGCCGAATTAAAGCCACCCACTGCAAACATTGAAGCGCCCAAA
>JBPCWO010000216.1:0-9119 GCA_051009475.1 Boseongicola sp. | reverse complement strand
GACGTCCGAAGAAGGCGCGATCGCTGATGCCGTGGCCGGACGGCCTGCTTTGCGTATCAACCCTGATCAACTACCGGAGCAGACTCGCGACATGATTCGCAGCCAGATCCATCTGCCGAACGCGCTTCACCGCACACGGGCGCTGGTGGACGTCGGTCTGCCGTTCGACAATGCCGACCCACAAGGATTGACGCCGGTTCAGATTGCGGGATGGGAAGGCTTGCTTGACGTTATGGAGTATCTGCTGTCGCTAGGACCGGATCTGGATCACATTAACGGCTACGGTGGCACGCTATTGTCGACGATCATTCACGGCTCGGAAAATGCGCCGCCCCGAAAACCCCGCGATCACATTTCTTGTGCCCGTTTAGCGCTTGAGGCAGGAGTTTCTTTGCCGCGTGCCACCATTGAATTTGCCGGAGAAGCGGAAATGTCTGGATTTCTTTCCGACTGGGCCGAAGTTCATCCCGGACAAGTTGTGGAGGGCGGCGTTGGCTGAGTGGTCGATCAGCGAATTGCGATGCGGCGACGGCTGGCTGGGAATCGCGCCCATCCCGGGGCGGCGTGGCGATTATTTTGCAGATTTCGCAAAGCTGGTCCGATGGGAGCCGTCGCTGGTTTTGACAATGGTGACCGATCCTGAACTGCAACGGGTCGGGGCGGAGACATTGGGTGAGGACCTGGCGGCGCTGGAGATCGGATGGCGTCACCTACCGGTCGTTGATCTTGGTGCGCCGCGTGATGCCGCATCGCTTTGGCTCGGGGTTTCTGAAGAGGCGCACCGGATACTCAGCGTTGGCGGCAAGGTACTGGCGCATTGCTATGGCGGATGCGGCCGGTCAGGCATGGCGTTGATGCGGTTAATGGTCGAGGCGGGTGAGGATGCCGATCCGGCGTTGGAGAGGCTGCGTGAAGCACGCCCCTGCGCGGTTGAGACGGAAGAACAGCGCGCCTGGGCCGCGATCCCGATGTTCGAACGGCTAGGTTGGACGCAATGAATGAACCGTCTGACAACTGGCGCCTGATCTTCACTGTGCTTTACGCCGCGTGGGTTATCGTGTTCGCCTATGCCTTCCTGGCCTACGCAAATGCACCATACGAAGGTGCGGGATTCCCAGACGGGTTTTACAAACCAGCGGTGTTCCTGGGCTGGCAGGGAATCGCCGGAGCATTGGCGTTCGCAGTCTTCGGCGTCTCGCGAGTATGGCCGCGCGGCGCAAGCGCAAGGACACTTGGAAACATCCCATTGATCATCGCTGTACTTTTGGCCGCATCTGTAGTTGGCTTTGTTATCTGGGCGGAAAACGTCTAAGTGCCCCGGTCCAACTTCTTTCGTTGCACGACTTTGCGTACCATTTTGCCAAAGCCTTTGTCGCGCGCGCGGGCCTCGGCGATGGTTTCGGAATTTCGAATGTCTTCGGCCCTGAGTTTTTGCCAGCGGCGCATCCGGTCATGATCAAGCGTTCCATCTTGAATGGCTGCCAGAACCTGACAGCCCGGCTCGGTTTCGTGTGCGCAGTCGGAAAACCGGCAGGCAGCGGCAAGGTCTTCGATGTCTGCGAAGACCGTTTCAATTCCTTCTGTCACGTCTGACAGCCGCAGTGCCCGCATTCCGGGTGTGTCGATCAGCCACCCACCGGCTTCGGTCCGCACGAGCGAACGCGAAGTCGTTGTATGTTTTCCTTTCGAATCGTTTTCTCGGATGCCTTGTGTGGCGGCGGACTCTCCGGTCAGGCCATTTCGGATTGTGGTCTTGCCAACGCCGGATGATCCGACCAAAGCCAAGGTGTCACCAGAGCGGCACCAGGCGTGGAGCCGTCTTATTTCGAGAGGGTCTGTGGCGTCTATCGCAATTGCGGTCAGCAGTGGCGACAGGTTTTCCGTGAGACGAACGTACGCGTCAGGGTCGTCTGATTGATCTGCTTTCGTCAGAATGACCAGCGGCAGGCAGCCTGCATCGGCGGCAAGTACGAGATATCGTTCAATGCGTCTTTCGTTGAAGTCGGCGTTGCACGATGTGACGATCCCCAAAGTGGTGACGTTGGCAGCAATCAGTTGTTCGCGCGCGTCGGTTCCGGAGGCGCGGCGCTTTAGATTGCTTTGTCGATCAAAGATCTGCGTCACGACACCATCGATGGCGGTGACCCAATCCCCAACTGCGAGCCTGCCGGTTTCATCGGCTGCGCGGAGCATGTCGGGTCCATCAGGAGAAATTGCGGTAAGCGCAGAACGATGGACTTCGGCGATGCGGAGGGGTTTTTCGGATTCGGCGTCCGCCTGGCGTGCAAAAAAAGCATTCCAGCCAAGGTCGGCGTAACTAATCATGGTCATTGGTTGTTTGCCCTAAACAAGGAAATTGAACCGCGATGCGATGCGCATACGTTGCTGACGCTTTGGGCCGGACCGCAGATTATCCGCGCGCAGCCCCGAGGGAAACGACAATGGCCATGAATCCTCCGTCTGGTGTTCAGGTGAGAGGCTGGACAACGACCCAAGCGGGGCTCGTTACGGCTGCTTCCTTCCGGATCTGACCGGGTTGGCGAGGCGCCTGCCCGCGCCAACCTCTCAGGCATTGATTTATGCCTCTTTGCGCGGATTCGCAAGATCGGCAATGAGGTCTGGCGTTTGGCGTGTTCCGCAATTAGTTTGGCGCGATCTGCGAGTGATTCTATTCGGTGTATCGACTAAATCTGCTGCGGATCAACTACGGAGCAGCAGTTATGTCCGGCCGATACAGAACAGTTTTGATTACCGGGGCGTCGTCCGGAATGGGTAAGGGTTTTACCGAGCAACTTCTTAGCGAGGGTATGATCGTTTACGCCGCCGCCCGCAGCATCGACAAAATGAGCGACCTTGCAAAGGCGGGCGCAATCGTCTTGAAAATGGACATCACAAGTGACGACGATATCGTAACGGCCGTCGAGAAGATCAAGGCTGATCACGGCGGGGTCGACGTGCTGATCAACAATGCTGGATATGGCCAGTATGGGTCCGTCGAAGAAACGCCAGTTGACGCTGCGCGCTATCAATTCGAAGTCAACCTATTTGGGCTGGCCCGCCTGACCCAGCTTTTGATCCCTAGCATGCGCGAACAGGGCAAAGGATTGATCATCAACATCTCTTCGATGGGTGGAGTTATGTACACGCCGTTGGGCGCCTGGTATCACGCGACGAAGCACGCGCTTGAAGGCTGGTCTGACTGCCTGCGATTTGAACTTCAGCCGCTTGGCATAGACGTGGTGATCGTCCAGCCAGGATTGATCAGCACTGGGTTCGGTGATGCAGTTGGCGAGAATTTCATCGAATCTAAAAACTCGCCCTATTCCGCACTTATCGCGGCAATCAAGAAAGGTACCGAGGAAACATATGCGGCCGGTCGGTTCTCTCCGCCGTCTGTGATTACCAACGTGATCCTTAAGGCAATTCGAGCGAAGCGGCCAAGAACCCGTTATGCGGCGGGCGCCGTCGGACCAATGGCGATGAAGATTAGGCGAATCGTTCCGGACCGTATGTTCGACTGGATTTTGCGGAGCCAGGTTAAGTGACGCGATCCTTTACTGTCGACCTCGGCTGGGCCGCGCTAATGAATGCGCTGAAGCTTCGCGCAACAGATGTCTTGCGCGCTGCCGAATTGCCGGAAGACCTGTTCGCCCGCACGCGCCCGACACTATCGGCCGATAAATTCACGTCGCTCTGGGATGCCCTGGCGACGGCAATGGAAACGGATGCGCCGGGGCTTACAATAGGGCGGGCAGTGACGGCTGAGATGTTCAGCCCGCCTCTATTCGCTGCATTCTGCAGCCCCGATCTTACAATCGCGACGGCGCGCTTGGCGCAGTACAAACCGCTAGTCGGTCCTCTGATACTGGAATCCCACCCCATGGCTGGGGGACTTGAGCTGACGTTTGCCCCGGAACCTGGCATCGTTCTACCGAACGAGTTCATTGCCGCCGAGTTGGTGTTCCTCGTTCAAATGGCACGGCTTGCTTTGCGCGACGAAGTGCGCCCGATCGCCGTTGAGATGCAGACGCCGCCCGCCAGTGCGGCATACGCCGAGTTCTTCGGCCACAGGATTCGAACCGGTCCCTTCGACCGTGTCGTCTTTTCGCCTGAAGTTGCGCGGCGACCGTTCGTATCGGCCAATCCAGCGCTATTTGCTGCGTTCGAACCCGACCTTCAGCTTCGACTGGGCGAGCTGGCGCAGGATTCAACTGTTTCTGATCGGGTGCGAGCAACTCTGATGGAGGCGTTGCCCAGTGGGCGCGGCGATGTGGCGAATACTGCAAGTCAACTTGGGATGAGCTCGCGAAGCCTGCAGCGAAAGCTCGGGGCCGAGGGCACGAGTTTTCAGACAGAACTTCAAAACCTGCGAACCCGTCTCGCGACAAGCTATCTAAACGGCACTGAACATTCGAGCGCCGAGATATCGTTCATGCTTGGGTATGATGACCCGAACTCATTTATTCGCGCTTTTCATGACTGGACCGGAACAACACCCGAGGCGATGCGAAAGCACGGCTAAAACAGCGCGCGCCGAAGCGCGCGCTGGAATTCTCAGAGCTTCAGCCGATAAAGCGCGAAGCCGTCAGCGCCATCACCTGCTGGCGTGATTTCAAGGCCTTTCACGTCGTCGATATAGTCGGTCGCTTTTGGTCCTGTTTCGAACAGAACGCTGGTGTTCTCAAGCGGCGAGAACTTCCAGTTTGCATCCGCCGAAGGCTGAATTGTACCCTGTTCGACAATGTAGCGAACGATGACGTCGCGGTTCGTGTCGGGCGCTTCGAATATGATCGTGGAACCATCAGCGCCTGGGAACGAACCACCACCGCTGGCGCGATAATTGTTGGTCGCAATGACGAACTCCATATCATCGGTCACCGGTGCACCATTGAAAGACAGGTTCTTGATCCGGTGCGCGTCCGCGTTCTCGAGTTTACCTTTCGGCCCAAATTTCGATGGCTGCGACAGATCAATCTCATACGTCACGCCGTCAATCACGTCGAAATTGTAAGACGGGAACGCCGGATTCAGTAGCACCGTATCATTTGATCCTGGCGTGACTTGATTGAACATACCCGCCGACCGTTCAAGCCAGTCTCGAACTTCCGCACCGCTGATCTTCACGGCGCGAACGGTGTTCGGATAGAGATACAAGTCGGCGACGTTTTTGATCGCGACATCGCCAGCGGGCACGTCTGTGTAATATTCGGGCCCACCTCGACCACCGGCCTTGAAGGGTGCAGCTGCCGAAAGGATCGGAAGGCCTTCGTAGGCCGTGCCTTTCATCATTTCTTCGATGTACCACTTTTGCGCAATCGAAACGATTTGTACCGACGGATCATCGGCGACCAGTGCGAAATAGCTGTGCAATGGCGCCGCGGTCTTGCCCACGCCGCGGCGAACGTAAGCCAAGGTTGCTTCGTGATCAGCTGCGGTGGAATCCAGAACACTTTGCTCGCTTTCAACAAGAGCTGTAATCGAGCGATCTTCGTTCCGCTTCGAAATGGGCCGTGTTTCGACTGCGGTGTTGACCACGCGCCATTCGCCGCCGTCGCGTTCCAGCATCAAATCGATAACGCCGAGGTGCGAACCCCAGAAGCCGCCCATTGTCGCGGGCTTGCCATGGATCAGGCCATTTTCCGCATCGACCGCGGCGTAATCGGCGTACGTGGACGAAGGGAAAACCAAATGGCTATGACCGGTCAAAAGCGCGTCAATGCCATCGACTGTTGCCAGCGGCACGCTTGCGTTTTCCATACCGTCGCTTTCGTCAGCCGAACCAATACCCGAATGCGATAGCGCGATAATGATGTCTGCGCCTTCCTCGCGCATTTGCGGCACGTAGGCGCGCGCGGTTTTAACGATGTCGCGGGCGGTGACGTTGCCTTCAAGATGTTTCCGGTCCCAGTTCATGATCTGAGGCGGAACGAAACCAATCAGGCCGACTTTTATCGGATGTTCCTCACCGGCGCCGTCTTTCAGCATCCGATCAAGGATCACATATGGTTTGATCAGCGTTGTGTCTTTGGTAGGATCCGAACCTTCGGACTTCACGACATTAGCAGATACGATCGGGAAATCAGCGCCGGCAAGCGACTTTATCAGGAAGTCGAGGCCATAGTTGAATTCGTGGTTGCCAAGCGTAGAAGCGTCAAAGCCGACAGTATTCATTGCAGTAATGACCGGGTGCATGTCGCCTTCCTTCATGCCCCGTTCATAAGCGATGTAATCGCCCATTGGGTTGCCCTGAAGAAAGTCGCCGTTGTCGAGCATCAGCGAGTTTGTAGCTTCTTCGCGGATACTGGCGATATGCGCTGCCGTCCGTGCAAGCCCAACCGTATCTCGCGCCTTGTCAGCATAGTAGTCATACGGCCAGACATGGACGTGAAGGTCGGTCGTTTCCATGATCCGAAGATGTGCCTGTCCGGCTGCAGCGCGCGCAGAGAATGGATGCACTGCAATCAATGACGCTCCTGCAGTGGTGGCAAGGAATGAACGCCGGCTCATTGCCGGTCCAAACGAACGTGGCATAATTTGCTCCCTGATTGTCTGTATTTATTCTTCAATGGGACCATGATTTCGCCGGGACAACTAGAGCAAATTCTCATTAATCACGCTAGGACGTGCGCAGGCGAACGCAACCCACTGAAATTGGTGAGGCTTTGTTCGATTGCGATGCGAGCCCGGTCGTGGCATTCGGGCTGCGACAGAAGGTAACCAGCAAATGAAAAACGCAGAATCGGTGACTTTCGGCGGTTCCGGCCTCGATCGAGCGGCCGAGCTTCGAAGCCAGCCAGAGGTGCTTGCAGAATTAGCCGCCGAACCTTCATCGGCTGTGTTGCCGATCTGGCGTGGCAAGCCATTGCTGGCGGCGGACACGCGTTCGCCGATCTGGCTGCCAGCCTCCCACGCCGTTTTTGGCGAGGCCGATGAGGCAGCGATCTTTCTCGGGCAGGACGATGGCGTCGCACGTTTTGCGCAGGATATTTCCCAGTGGGAGCCCACCGATATCGCGGGTACGGTAGGCGCATTCACTGACCCCTCAGAGCAAGCTCACCCCGCTTTGCCGGCGACGCAGGTATTTTGCGAACTGCGGGCCAATATGACCCATCTAACACCTCGTGAGGCCGAGCTTGCCGCGACTGCGAAGGCGATACTCGGGTGGCACGAAACGCATGGTTTTTGCGCACGGTGTGGGGGCAAAAGTCGGATCATCGAAGCGGGATGGCAAAGGAAGTGCGTCACTTGCGGTGCCATGCATTTTCCCCGAACGGATCCGGTCGTGATCATGTTGATTACACACGGTAATTCGGTCCTGGTCGGGCGCAGCCCCGACTGGCCCGCCGGGGTGTATTCTTTGCTCGCCGGATTTGTCGAACCCGGTGAGACTATCGAAGCCGCTGTTCGTCGAGAAACCTTCGAAGAAGCAGGGGTTGTAGTCGGTCCGGTAGAATACCTTTCCTCCCAACCCTGGCCGTTTCCTTCGTCACTGATGATTGGCTGCCGCGGGCTGGCATTGGGTCGCGAATTGACTGTTGATCCCAATGAGATTGAAGACGCGCTATGGGTGACAAAAGAAAACATGATGAACGCATTGACCGGGACTGATCCTGAACTGAAACCGGCCCGCAAGGGGTCTATCGCGCGATTTCTTATCGAAAACTGGCTTGCCGACACGCTCGACTAACGGCAATCAGGGAGAATGAAATTTTCGACACGCGAAGACATTGAGGCTCCGATCGGCAAAGTTTACGACGCCGTTACGGACTTCGATGGTTTCGAGCGACAAATGTTGCGGCGCGGGATCGACGTCACCCGCGACGAAAACTGTCCGCCTCCAAATATCGGCGCGCGTTGGCAAGCTCAGGTCAAATGGCGAAAGCGTCAGCATGAAGTCGACGCGGAGCTTGTGTCGGTAGATTCCGGCAATGGCTATGCGATCGAAAGCCGGGGTGCTGGAATTGTTTGTCTGGCGGTTGTCGATTTGGTTCCACTGTCAAAAGGCCGGACGCGATTGCTGGTCTCGATGGATTTGAAACCGACGACATTGTCGTCGCGGCTTTTTATTCAGACGCTTAAGCTGACCAAAGGAACACTGTCACGGCGGTTCAAGCAACGGGTTGCGAAATTCGCCGAGACTATTTCTGCGGACAGTTAGGTTCCCAGTTTTGCGTGTACTTCCTTGAGGTCAATTTCCCCCGTCGGTAACTTGTTCGACGGATCCTCAAAATCGTATTTGAACAGGTCGAAATCGCGTTTGTACATCTCGTAAGTCAAATGCATTGAAAGGTCATCGAAGAAGTCCTCCACCGGGTGGGCACGCTTCGGACCTCGATCTTCACTTTCGTTGAAGCGAGGGATCGACTGCAAGTCTATGGGTACTTTGACATCGACGGTGTCGAGAACAGATTGCATTCCATCGCTGAATTTTTCGGTCCAGAAAATCTGGTCGTAGTGCCCACCGTTTACGATGAATGTCGAGACATGGCCCGACTGCGCCGACCAATGAATATCGGGGTCCATCGGTTTGCGAAAAAGTACCGAATCACGGGCAAACAGCAAAAACCTGCGGAACATTGCGATCTGGTCGAAGTCACCCTCAATGTTTACGCCGTATTTCTGAGCCAGCTGCGGCACCAGATTTCCACGATAACGCTGACCGTTGCGCTGAATGCCGGCAATCTTGTCAAAGAAGGACGACAGAATTCTAGTGTAGGGGTTGCGCACGCAGGTGAAGGAAAAGCTTTTGTGGTTCTGGACGTTTTCTTCGATCAGAGCCTGGCTGTCTTCCAACGCCCACTTGTGAAGCCCGGACTGGGCATCGTGAATGTCGCCTTCAAAGAATTCGCCGTGATCAGTATAATACATGATCTGCCCGATGCTCGAACATGCGCACTTCGGCACAACCCTGTAGACCATGCTTTCGCTGATCGTCATCCAAGTGCCCGGAAACCCCATACCCGTTAATGCCTTTCGTTGCGAAACGAAGCTATATTCGAATAATTTGCAAAGAAGCAAAATTCCAAGGGTTCTTCAATCCTCCGACATGCGCTAAGCATTCAAGCGGGGTAAATCAGGCGAGGGCAGGCAGGGGATGGCGCAGATCGCCTACATCCTTC
>JBPCWO010000215.1:0-8169 GCA_051009475.1 Boseongicola sp. | reverse complement strand
CAACAAATACAGCCGCTGATTGGCCGTTGGCGATCAACTGGTCGAATAGGATTACAGCGCGATTCACCCAATAAACCAGCACCAGAACCAACGCAAAAAAACCGAATAGCCAAAGAAGCTGCGCCAGAAGGTATTTGTCGAATTTGCCGATCATACTCAACTGCCCAAATTGTTGGCGCCCAGACTAGACCATCGTTCAAATGGTTGGAACCGCTACAGGCTGGTGCCGCCAGCGGATCAGCGCTGGTCAGTTTATTTGGTCCGGTCTAACAAGAGGAACGTCAAAAGGATTTGCAAATGACAGATCTCCCACAATTTAAGGCTCTCGAAGCCGATCTAGACCAGATTGCTGTTCTGCCGGGCTACATTGTCGTTTTTGTGCCCGATACAGGAAAACTTGACCAGATGGCGCTTCGACTAAACAGTCTGATGCTTGGCGCACTTGAGCGGTTTGTCGAAAGTTCGGAATTCACGCATCTGTCTGACGGTGATGCTCGTTCGTTGGCATTTCCGGTGGGTGTTGAAGCAAAGTCGGTCATTGTTGCTCGACTATCAAAACGAACAAGGACTCAATTGGCTCGTGGCGCAGGAGCATCGGTTGCTAAGATTGCGGTGGATGGGCCGGTGACACTATTGGCGGGCGCGCGACGAGACATTGGAGAAATAGCGATCGGTTATTGTCTCCGGACGTATGCATTCAAGGACCACCTGTCTGAAGTGTCTGAGGGCGACAATCGGAAGGTAGGGCCATTTGCAGTCTCAGTTATGACGTCGGACTCGCGCGACGCCGAAGATCAACTGTCTGCAATTATTCCTCTCGTTGAAGGCGTCTTTTTTACGCGCGATCTTGTCAACGAACCCGCTAATATCCTCACAACAACCGAGTTTGCGGATCGACTGGAAGGCCTGGCCAAACTTGGCGTCAAAATCGAAGTTCTGGATGAAAGGGCTTTGAAAAAAATTGGAATGCGCACACTGCTCGCGGTCGGTGAGGGCAGTGAAAGTCCATCAAAAGTTGTAGTGATGAATTGGTGTGGTGGTGGCAAAGAAACGCCGCTGGCTCTGGTTGGGAAGGGAGTTGTGTTTGACACGGGCGGTATTTCGCTAAAGCCGCCAGGCGGCATGGAAGAAATGACTATGGACATGGGCGGCGCTGGCACAGTGGCTGGTGTGATGAAAACTCTGGCGCTCCGCAAAGCAAAGGCAAATGTTGTTGGACTGGTTGGTCTGGTCGAAAATATGCCTGACGGACGCGCGCAGCGTCCTGGCGATGTCGTGCGCTCGATGAAAGGTGATACCGTTGAGGTCATCAATACCGACGCGGAAGGTCGCCTCGTGCTGTGCGATTTGATGTGGTATGCGCAAGACCGCTTTAGCCCATCGGCAATGATTGATCTTGCCACGCTTACTGGTGCTATCGTAATCGCCTTGGGCCACGAGAATGCAGGTGTGTTCAGCAACAACGAGGAAATATCGAAATGGCTGCTCGCCTCGGCTTCGACCGAGGGTGAGGGGGCATGGCGCATGCCTCTGGGGGTCGAATATGACAAAAAGCTAAAAAGCCGGATCGCCGATATGAAAAACGTTGGGGGTCGCCCGGCGGGGGCCGTAACAGCCGCACAATTTTTGCAGCGTTTTGTCAAAGATGAAACGCCTTGGGTGCACCTCGACATCGCTGGCGTTGCCAGCCGGTCTTCGGAATCCAAATTTGCGCCCAAAGGCGCGACGGGTTGGGGCGTTTTATCGCTGAACCGGTTGGTTGCCGATCGTTTCGAAAAGTAGATCCGATGGGCGCCGCATACTTTTATCACTTGACAGAGCGACCGCTGGAGGCGGCGCTGCCAGTGCTTATTGGCAAAGCGTTGCAGGCAAAGTGGCGGGTCGCAGTAACAGGATCTGATACGGCCAGACTGGATCGACTTGATCTGACGCTATGGAACGGTGACGGCTTTCTGCCGCATGGACTGGACGGTGGGCCACATGACGCTGATCAGCCGGTGCTTTTGACAAACAGTGGTCTCGCGAATGATCCTCATTGCGTCATGGCAATCGACGGGGTCGAGATTGCGGCGGACGACGTCGCGTCTCGAGATCGCTACTGCATTCTTTTCGATGGCGCAGATGAAAGCGCAGTGGATATCGCGCGCGCGCAGTGGCGAGCGCTGACTGAAGCAGGTGTTACTGCACAATACTGGGCAGAGGAAAATGGCAGATGGGTAAAAAGATCAGAAACCGGGTCACCAGAATGAGTCGTCTCACGGCGTCAAACGCATATGATCGCCGATGATCTCGATCCGAGAAAATCTATCTAAGTAACTCAGCCCCAAAAGAGAGCCACGCATCTCGCCCGAATTAACGGCAACGCCAACATTTCGAAAAACCACAGGACCAAGCGCCACGTCTTCAATCGTTGCGTAAGCTGTGCGAACTTCTCCGTTTGCTGTTCGTGCTGTGCCAAGAAATGCCAAACTTTCCATATCGAGGCCTATGCGTTCCGCATCGCGTTTCGTTAAGACGACGTCGCTTGCACCGGTATCGATCAGAAAATCCACATCAATTCCGTTGAGCATTACGTTCAGATGGAAATGTCCGTCGCGGCTGCGTGGTATCTCAATCAGTTTGTCGTCTTCTAGAACTGCCTGCTGTGGGCGAACTTCATTCTGGATGTCCTCCCAAAGTCCGTAGACGGCTATAAATCCCAAAAAGATCAATCCCCAGGCTAACGCCATTCGCGCCGATTTTCCCAGCGATTGCCGGTTTTCGGCAAAAAACCATCCGGCAACAGCGGTGCCGAGGATTACCAAATATATCAACCGGTCGAGTGGGAAACTGTCCATCGTGTTTTAGATAGGTCTGTTGTGCCCGCAAAGGAAGAGCCGGACCCAGAATGCGAATTGCTGATCGCCGACTGTGTTAAGAATTCCCAACACGCCGTGTTGTTTTGATCAACTCCACCACCTGCTCAAGGACCGGCAAGAGATCGCGCTCGTTCCCGCTTGCTATGGTTAGCGGCATTTGCCGTCCTTTCAAACGCAAAAGCATTTTCGTCGAGGCCATCGAGGCCTTGGATCGCTTCAAAAAGCAGCTTTCAACCGCAGCCATAGGAATTCGTTGCCGAGCAAAGGATATATTGCGCGAGTTACGTGTAGCCAAACGCAGCTCTTGTCTAATTGAATCGGCATGAAATTCTTGCAAAAAACCCCGCCCAGCGTGCCAATACACCGCAAGACCAACGGAAAAAAACGAGACCGTGTGGGCGATCTTCAGCGTCAACGAGCCAGTGGCGAATTCAGATCCGATAGAAATCCAGGGAATGATTGAACTGAACATCAATATAACCGCTAGCACTTTCAGAATTGCTTCTGCGATGGCACCGTTGCCTTTGACTGAAGTCCTGTCAGCGACGATGATCCCCCAATGGGTCGGGCGCACGCTCAACGGATCGTTTCTGCGCGAGATGTCCAGCTGGTTCCAAAATGTGTCGGCGTGAACGCTCATAGGGCATTCCGATCGTTTACGTAATGCCAACTATGATTGGAAAATTTTGTCGATAATTTGGCAAAGCAAAAAAGAATTGCAGTCTAACGCGACGTGAACTGATTGTCTGGTTCAGAGGTTAGACGCACCAAATTCCACTCAAATACGCGATACAACCATCTTTCGCGGTAGCGATATCTGCCTTTCGTGCGAAATCACATCGTCGCAGGAACTGGCCCATTTCATCACGCACAACCAGAATATCGCTGCAAGACAAACAGATATCGGACCAAACAAACCCAAATAGGGCAACATTATTGACATGGCAAAATAGGCCTTTCACTCGAAACCTCAACTCGTTGATTTATCGCATCAAATCTTGTGGATATTTTGGCGAAAGCACGGACTTATCGCGGAGATTTCATGCTTATTCGTCAAACTCAATTGCTTGACTCTTCTAATCTTTCAACCGCGCGTAGCCAAAGCGCCTCAGCGCGAGCGATGCCGCTCTCGACTTCGGCAAATTTGATTTGCCAGCCTTCTGTGTTGGTTGCGCGACCAGGCTGGTAAATCTGGGGATTTGACAGTTTAGCCGCCAATCGTTCACGAATTTCAGTCAGCTTGGCTATGCGTGCTTCAGCATCCGATACTGCTTGGCGAAGTTCCGCGTGCTTGGATCGCGATGTTTTGGGCGATTTCTCCTTTGACTTTTTTGCTAGCTTTTCTGGTCGTTCGAGAAGCATCTTTCGGTAGGATTCCAAATCACCTTCGTATCTTGAAACGCCACCGTCATTGACCAACCAAAGTTGATCTGCGACATGGCTAATCAAATGCATATCGTGGCTAACTAGTACTACGGCTCCGGTGTAAGTGTTTAATGCCTCCATCAAAGCCTCGCGACTTTCCACATCCAAATGGTTGGTTGGCTCATCAAGCACCAACAAATGTGGGGCATCAATCGTCGCCAACATGAGGGAAAGACGCGCCTTTTGCCCGCCAGACAATCGTGCGGCGATCGTATCGGCCTGTTCTGCCCCAATTCCAAACCCTCCGAGACGAGACCGGAGTTTGCTGGGTGTTTCATCTGGGAGGTGCCGCCGGACGTGCTCCATCGGAGTCTCGTCGCTTTGTAATTCCTCCAACTGGTGCTGCGCAAAGTAGCCAACCCGTAGTTTTCGCGCTCGAGTAATATTACCGGATATCGGAGCCATCCTTGCCGCCAACAACTTTGACAATGTCGACTTGCCTTCTCCATTTCGGCCGAGAAGAGCAATTCTGTCATCCTGATCGATTCTTAGCGACAAGCGCGACAACACCGGAGTACCATCATACCCAACGGCAATTGAATCCATGGCGACGATCGGTGGCGACAGTTCCTTTGGCGTCGGAAACGCGAACCGTCGCAGCGCTGCTTCTTGCGGCGTAGTGATTGGCTGCATTTTGGCGATCATTTTTAGACGAGACTGGGCCTGGACTGCTTTCGATGCCTTGTAGCGAAATCGGTCAACAAAACTTTGCAAGTGGGCCCGCCGCGCCTCCTGTTTTTTGGCCTCAGATTCCGCGACCGCCAAACGGGCAGTGCGCGTCGCCGCAAAAGTTTCGTAATTGCCCTGATAAAGTGTCAGTTGTCGGTCTTCGAGGTGGAGGATTGACCCAACGGCTTTGTTCAGCAGCTCGCGATCATGGCTGATAACAATTGCAGTGTGCGGATATCTGGCGATGTAGCTTTCCAACCAGAGCGCACCCTCCAAATCCAAATAGTTTGTGGGTTCATCCAATAAAAGCAAGTCAGGCGCCGAAAACAAAACTCCAGCAAGTGCCACGCGCATCCGCCAACCGCCCGAAAAATCTGAACAAGGCATTGCTTGCTCGTAGGTCTTGAATCCGAGGCCTTTTAGAATCGAACTGGCACGCGCTTCTGCCGACCAGGCATCGATATCAGCAAGTCGGGTCTGAATGTCGGATATTCGTGTTGGATCATCCGCCGTCTCTGCTTCGGACATTAGCGCGGCGCGCTCGGTATCGGCAGAAAGCACAGAGTCCAAAAGCGATATTTCCGAACTCGGTACTTCCTGGGAAACGCCACCGATGCGTGATCCGCGCTGAAGCCTGATGACGCCGCCCTCCAACGACAACTCTTCGCGGATCAATCGAAATAGTGTTGTTTTTCCAGTACCATTACGTCCGACAAAACCCACTTTGTGGCCTGTGGGTATGGTCGCCGTAGCGCCGTCGAATAGCGGACGGCCTTCGATAGAAAAGCGTATGTCATCGATCCGGAGCATCGGCGCGCACATAACAGAGGGCCAGACGAGCGGGAAGGGTGTATACCGAGTCTTTCCAAGCGCCGTGTTGCATGCTAGGCGGGCGGCGAATTTCAGGCGGGGCATGCACGCGACGCCGTTTCTTCGCAAGGGCAAAAACATGGCTACCGAACGCACGCTTTCCATCATCAAACCTGATGCAACTCTGCGCAATCTGACTGGATTGATTAACACCAAATTTGAGAATGCTGGGCTACGCATAATTGCTCAAAAGCGCATTCATCTAACCAACGCACAGGCCGGAGAATTTTACAAAGTGCACGCCGAGCGCCCGTTCTATGGTGAGCTATGTGAGTTTATGGCGTCCGCTCCTGTTGTTGTGCAGGTGCTTGAAGGTGACGGCGCAATTGCTAAAAACCGTGAGGTCATGGGTGCGACAAATCCGGCTGATGCGGATCCCGGTACAATACGTGCAGAATTTGCTGAATCCGTTGGTGAAAACTCGGTTCACGGTTCAGATGCGCCCGATACCGCAGCCGTCGAAATCGCCTATTTCTTTTCAGGACTGGAACTGGTCGGCTAAGGCGAATTTGCAAGGGCTGTCTTACTTGTGAAACTCAGGCATCTCTGCCAAATCGGTTGAAATCAGATCTTTGGCTCGCCCGCTCTCACACCGATCCGGTCCAATTCGTCGCTCAAGGCATAGGGCAACTGGCCGTCACACGGTTGTTGTCTGCCTACGGTGGATTTGATTTCGTCGAAACGGGAACGGAGGTCTGATTTCTCTTTGCCTTGGCAGTCATTCCACGGGCGGCCTTGCAGGCCCATGACCAAAGCGTAATACCCAATAAAGTGCGGGCGCGTGCCGGCCACGATCAACCGATGATATGCGGCGTCGGGCCCCAACTTATGCAAATCCTCGGCTGAATGAATTCCAGCGCGTGCAAATGCGGCATCAGATGCAGGTCCAAGGTTGCGGATTGATGATACGCGTAAAGACATACCCGCAAAGTTACCGCGAGGCCCGCAACTAGTGAAGTGACTTAGATCGACGCCCAGTCGTTAAACTTGAACTCGTCTTTGTCTTCTTTCTCAGAGGGCTTGCTGTCCTTTTGCATATCGGACTGTTGATCCTTCGGTTCTGTCGGTTTGGGTGTCTTATCGTCTTCGAACATACTCGTACTCCGTCACTCAAACTTCGCGGCGGACGAAACCAGTCCGCGCAATCCCTAGTGTTGAGTTAGGTCATGGCGAAAGAGGGACCCGCAGGCGACAGACCAGGGGTGATTTCAGGGTATTTGCGCCGCGAAATGGCCTTGTGGACTCGAGCGTGGCGAAAATGCGGCATCAATGCGACGGCAATAAATCGCCAATAGGCCACAAAAACCGGCGGGATTCTTAGTTATCCATTTTGTGGCGCCAAAAAGAATCCGAGGGTGCGCCCGCAGGTCCAGACCAAAATTGCTTGGGGTAGGCCCGCAAAAGGTATATTTTTCAGTTAATTATATCCGTAACTTGGACAGTCGTCGACAAGAAGCGTCTTTGTTTTCGGACTTCCCACACGCGATGCAGCCAGCAGTCCGATTCGAATGGATTCGGCGGATTTTTGCCGGTGAAATTGCCTCAACTTCGGCAAGAGTTGTCCAAAATTGCCACATTCCGGCCAAAGTTCGGCGAAATTACAACCTCTGGGTGCAAATCTCATCCGATTGAACGATGCGCCGAACCCTAACAAAACCTTACTCTTTAATCCGGGCCGGGGGGACAATCGCCGGTTCAGTTTGTAACGCCGCTAATTGGCGGCATGTTTCTAATGCGTGTGCAAGGAGAACTGATATGCGCGAATTTTTCATGAATTTCCGGAAGAGCGAAAGCGGTGCGACGCTAGTTGAATATGGCGTTGCTCTAATTCTTGCTATTGTTCTTGGTGCAACTGCACTGTCGAACTTGGCTGGCGATGTAAGTGTTCAAATGGGTCAGGCTAGCGACGCCATGATCGAGCCTTGATCGGGAAAAATTGCTAGTAGTACTTGTATGTTGAGTAAGCAAGCGCTGCTGCGGACCCGTTCGCAGCAGCGCCTTAATAGTCTTACTGTGGTAGGGTGCGGAGACAGACCTTGGAAGTTTCAAGAGTTTCAAAGAGTGAATTTGTGGACAAAAGCAACGTAACGAGCGCCAGCTTACAACGCAGATTTATTGGTGTTAGTCGGATAGGACGGACGGGTCTTTCTTTACCGAGTTCACTGAGGCCCTGTCTGAGGCATTTGGTAGATTTGGAATGACTTCGGCACCGCAATTATTTGGATGCCTAATGCTATTGTTGGAGGTCATGTGATGGCGGTAGTTTCATATGTGAAGAGATTTGCCACTGAGTTGTCAGGTGCAACTCTCGTCGAATACGGCGTGGCGCTAATGGTCGCCATTATTG
>JBPCWO010000214.1:0-8870 GCA_051009475.1 Boseongicola sp. | reverse complement strand
CGGACCAATGGGACGACGTTCTCGATGGCGCTGTCCGCACTTGCAAGGCATTGAATGCTCACGGTGCCGAGCACCTAGTCTTGATCGACTCGATATCGTCTCGTCGGGCGCCGACTGCCGGTCGCGTGGAAGAGGCCGATCAAATGGAGCTGGCGGAATGGTCGGCGTTCAAAGACCGCATCGCTCACGTCGCGAAATTGGGAACCGAAGAATATGGGCTAACGGTGGGCATGCATGCCCACGCCGCGGGGTTCATCGACTTTGAACCAGAGCTTGAACGGCTGCTCGATGAAATTGACGAAAGCATCTTAAAAATTTGCTTTGATACAGGCCATCACTCTTATGCGGGATACGACCCGGTTGCATTTATGCAGCGAAACATCAGTCGCATAAGTTATATGCATTTCAAGGATATCGACCCAAAAGTTAAGGCTGATGTCATTGCAAGCCGGACTGGTTTTTATGACGCTTGCGGGCAAGGGATTTTCTGTAATCTCGGCGATGGAGACGTCAATTTTCCAGCAGTGCGGAAAATCCTCCTCGACGCTGGATTTGAGGGTTGGTGCACGGTCGAGCAGGATTGCGACCCCACGCTGGACATCAATCCAATTGATGATGCGCGGGCAAACCGGACGTACTTGGAAAGTATCGGGTTTTGACTATAGGCGGACTGCAACGATAACGGTGCCAACGGGCGTCCTTGGGCAAAGGTTTCTAGTATGGCGAAATTGAGTTGGGGCATGATCGGTGGTGGCGAGGGAAGCCAGATCGGACCGGCGCATCGCCTCGGCGCGGCAGTGGACGGTGAATTCGAATTCGTCGCAGGCGCGCTGGATCATCGTCCGGAACTTGGTCGCGAATACGGTCGGCGACTGGGGCTGGAGAAAAGTCGATCCTATGGCGACTGGCGCGAAATGCTCGAGGCCGAAAAATCAAGAGAAGATTGCGTAGATCTGGTGACTGTCGCAACACCGAATGCCACACACTTCGAAATCACCAAGGCATTCCTCGAGGCGGGCTTTAACGTGCTTTGTGAAAAGCCGATGACGATGACCGTGGACGAGGGCGAGGATATCGTTCGGATCGCCAATTCTGCGGGACAAATCTGCGCGGTGAACTACGGCTACTCTGGATATTCACTGGTCCGCCATATGAAAGCGATGGTCGCGCAAGGTGATCTTGGCAAACTGCGCCTGGTCGTCGCGGAGTTTGCGCACGGTCATCACGCGGATGCGGAGGATGCCGATAACCCGCGTGTACGTTGGCGCTATGATCCTTCGCAGGCGGGAGTTTCGGCGCAATTCGCCGATTGCGGTATCCACGCCTTGCATATGGCTTCTTTCGTCACTGGGCAGGAGGTAGAGCGGCTTTCGGCGGATATCGTATCGACCATCCCGAGCCGCGAACTTGAAGACGACGCGATGGTAAACTTTCGGACAGAAGGCGGTGTTGTAGGGCGTCTTTGGACGTCATCGGTCGCGATCGGCCGGCAGCACGGTTTGACGATCCAGGTATTTGGCAAAAAAGGCGGGTTGCGCTGGGCGCAAGAACAGCCAAACCAGCTCTACTGGATGCCGCTCGGCGGCAGGCTTCAAGTCATTGAGCGCGGAGAAGCGGGTCTATCACCTGAGGCGGATCGGTCTTCACGTGTCACGATTGGCCATTCAGAAGGTATGCCCCTTGCCTTTGCTAACATCTATTCCGATCTCGCTGAGGCGATCCGCGCCAAGAAAGAAGGGCGCAAAGTGGACCCCGCCGCGGACTTCTATCCGCGAGCTGAGGATGGATTGCGGTCGATGGCAGCCGTGTTTGCCGTCGCTGAAAGCGGCGCGCGCGAGGGTGCCTGGGTGGATGCGCGTCCTCCAATGTTTCGTTAGTAAATCGGTCCGCGTTATGTGCCACCGCCTCGTATGTCACTGATAATGAGCCGCTTACTTTGAAATTCGGAGACAGGAAATGATTGTCGAAGGACACACCGCGGTTGTGACGGGCGGCGCGAGTGGACTTGGAGCCGCTACCGCGCGGCATTTGGCGGGTCTGGGGGCGCATGTTGTCATTTTTGATTCGAACGCGGACGCGGCACATACGATTGCAAGCGAGATCGGCGGAATTGGCGTTTCGGTAGATGTTTCTGATGCAACATCGGTCGCTGACGCGTTCAAGGCTCTCAAAACCCCGCCGCGAGTTGCCGTCAGTTGTGCGGGCATTGCACCTGCTGCACGCGTGGTTGGACGCGAAGGAAAGCTATCGCTGGACACATTCGAGGCGGTGATCCGTGTCAACTTGATTGGAACTTTCAATGTGATGAGCCATGCGGCTCGGTCCATGTCCGATCTCGATCCTGTCGGTGAAGAGCGCGGCGTGATCATCAATACAGCTTCAATTGCGATGGAAGACGGGCAAATGGGGCAGGCGGCTTATTCTGCTTCGAAAGGCGGCGTCGCGTCCTTGAGTCTACCGGTCGCGCGCGAACTGGCGCAGCACGGAATTCGTGTTGTGGCAATTGCGCCCGGCCTTTTTCGGACGCCGATGATGGAGGGCCTGCCGGAAGAGATATCTGCGGAAATTGCGGCCAATATCCCTTTCCCGGCACGACTGGGCGACCCTGCTGAATACGCGATTTTGGTGCAGCAAATCGTCGAAAACCCATATCTGAACGGCACCACGGTTAGGCTTGACGGCGCGGTTCGATTGCCTCGGCGCTAGCCCATTTTCAAATTTCCGCAGAAACAGATTTGTCGAATACCTGCGGTGTTGGACAGTTTCATTAGCGAGACGCCCAGTCTATCACGATTGGCAAGCCATAAGAGGACTGCATGATATGATCCGATATCCTCGCGACATGACCGGCTATGGTTCGACGCCGCCTGACCCCCAATGGCCAGGTGGCGCCAAGATCGCGGTGCAGATTGTGCTGAATTATGAAGAAGGTGGAGAGAACAACGTCCTGCACAATGACGCTGCCTCCGAAGCCTTTCTGTCAGAGATCGTCGGTGCTGCGGCATGGCCGGGTCAACGACATTGGAACATGGAATCGATCTATGAATACGGCGCACGCGCGGGTTTCTGGCGGCTTCATCGGCTGCTGAAGGACTTGCCGGTCACGGTATTCGGTGTCGCGACTGCGTTGGCGCGCGCGCCCGAACAAGTTGCCGCGATGAAATCTGCCAATTGGGAGATTGCGTCACACGGGCTTAAATGGATCGAATACAAAGATTTTTCCGAAGCAGACGAACGCGCGCATATGGAGCAAGCGATAGGGCTGCATACCGAAGTCGTCGGCGAACGGCCGCGTGGCTGGTACACCGGGCGCTGTTCATTGAACACAGTGAGGCTGGCGGCCGAGGAAGGTGGCTTTGCTTATGTGGCCGACAGCTATGCTGAGGACTTACCATACTGGACGCAGTTCGGACGGCACGATCAACTGATCGTGCCCTATACACTCGACACCAACGATATGCGCTTTGCAACTCCGCAGGGTTTCAATTCGGGCGATCAATTCGAGACGTATCTGAAAGATAGCTTCGATGCGCTTTATACCGAAGGTGAGGACGGCGCGCCAAAGATGCTATCCATCGGGTTGCACTGTCGTCTTGTCGGTCGGCCAGGTCGGGTCGCAGCCCTGAAAAGAGCGCTCGAGTACATGAAAGGACACGACGGTGTTTGGTTTGCCTCAAGGCTTCAGATTGCAGATCATTGGGCGGAGCATTTTCCGGCGTCGGCAGCGGAGCGTCCTTCTTCGATGCCGAAGGACCGATTTGTCGAGGTATTTGGCGGAATTTTCGAGCATTCGCCGTGGATTGCTGAACAGGCGCACGCGCTGGAGCTTGGGCCGACGCACGACACGGCGTTGGGGGTGCACTCAGCGCTGTCGCGTGTATTTCGGGCATCCAGCAAAAAGGAACGCATTGGCGTGCTGACGGCGCACCCCGATCTTGCGGGAAAACTGGCCGCCGCGAACCGCTTAACCGCGGAATCGACTGCCGAACAGGCCTCGGTCGGGCTTGATCATCTGACCGATGAAGAACGCCAAACATTTACCGAGCTCAACGACGCCTATACCTCAAAATTCGGGTTTCCGTTCATAATCGCCGTTCGGGACAACACCAAGGCGTCAATCATGGACGCCTTCCAGCGCCGGTTGGACAATGATCGCGATACCGAATTCAGTGAAGCCTGTAGTCAAGTCGAGCGTATTGCCGAGCATCGATTGCGCGAGCTTTTTGAATGACGCGCTCGATTGCCATACAGGCATTGACCGCTGACGCTTTCGCGCCCTTTGGTGATGTGCTTGATTGTTCGGGCGAGCCGGACAAGATCATCAACCAGGGATTATGCGGGCGCTACAATGATCGCGCCGCCCTTGATTTCACCGATGGCCGCGCAGGATTGAGCCTCTTCAAGGCAAAGCCGCGGATGCTTCCCTTGATCCTTGAAATGGTGGAAAGGCATCCCGAGGGCAGTCAGGCATTTGTGCCAATGAGCCCCGATCCATTTCTGGTCATCGTCGCCCCGGATGAAGGCGGATCACCAGGCGAACCGCTGGCGCTTCTGACCGAACCGCGGCAGGCGATCAATTTCCACCGGAATATTTGGCACGGAGTGCTGACGCCACTGCATGAACCTGGAGTTTTCGCTGTCATTGATCGAATTGGCGAGGGTGCGAACTTAGAAGAGTATTGGTTCGACGAACCCTATTGTGTCGAGCAACCCTGATTTAGAGATTTCAGAACTTGCTTCAGACTACGCAGCAGGGCGGCGAATGCTCTCAGCTATTTCCTTCCCGCGCAAATCGACCAGCATCTTCCGCGGCCATTCGGATCGCGCGCGCCTTGTTTACAGTCTCCTGATACTCCGCTTCTGGGTCGCTGTCCCAAACAACTCCGCCCCCAGCTTGGCTATATAGCATCCCATCTTTCAAAACCGCAGTTCGTAGCGCGATACACATATCCATGTCACCACCGGCAGAGAAATAGCCAACGCCACCGCCATACACACCGCGCTTTTCAGGCTCCAGCTCATCAATTATTTCCATTGCGCGCACCTTCGGAGCGCCGGAAACGGTGCCCGCAGGAAGACCGGCCAAAAGAGCTGATAACGCGTCATGCTCGTCGCTCAACTCACCGACAACGTTCGAGACGATGTGCATTACGTGAGAGTAACGCTCAATTACAAATTCCTCAGTAGGTCGAACAGTGCCGATTTTTGCAACGCGTCCGACGTCGTTGCGACCAAGGTCGAGCAACATCAAATGCTCGGCGAGTTCTTTTTCGTCATCCAATAGATCGGCTTCGTAGGACCTATCTTCGTCAGGCGTTGCGCCCCGCGGCCGCGTGCCGGCGATTGGGCGGATTGTGACCTCACTGTCGAACACACGCACCAAGATCTCGGGACTTGCGCCTACAACCTGAAATTCGCCGAAATCAAAGTGGAACATGAATGGCGACGGATTAGTACGTCTAAGGCTTCGGTAAAGGGAAAACGGTGGCAACGGAAACGGCTGTGACCACCTTTGCGACGGAACAACCTGGAATATATCCCCGGCCTTGATGTAATCGCGCGCTTTCTCGACAGCGGAAAGATAGTCGGCCTTTGCAATGTTTGAGACAGGTTCAGGCGCTTCGAATTCGGCACCAAGATCTCGACCGGAACCGGGTGCGGCGCGATCCATGTCGCGAACAGCGTCCATGACGCGTTCTGCGGCTTGGGCATAAGCTGCGCGCGCGCTCAATCCCGATTTGACCCAGGCAGGTGCAACGACGATGACCTCACCCTTCACCCCGTCAAGAACCGCGACAACCGACGGACGCAGAAGTACTGCATCTGGCAGTCCCAGAGGGTCGGGATTGACTTTCGGCAGGTGTTCGACAAGTCGGATCATGTCGTAACCAAGGTATCCAAACAAACCTGCCGCCGCGGCGGGTAGGTCGGAGGGCAGTTCGATCCGACTTTCGGCAATTAGCGCTCTGAGCGAATTTAACGGCGGTTGGCTGTCATCGACGAAAGCGCCGCGATCAAACCGTGCGTTTCGATTCATTCTTGCAGTTGCGCCGCTACATTCCCAGATCAGATCGGGCTTCATGCCAACTATGGAATAGCGTCCGCGTGTTTCTCCACCGGTGACGCTCTCCAGCATAAATGCGTCCGATTTGGCTCCGGTAAGTTTCAGCATCAAAGACACTGGCGTGTCGAGATCGGCCGCCAATCTCGTGTACACAATCTGGTTTTGACCGGCGTCGAATCCCGCGGCAAAACTGTCGAATGCCGGAAGAAGCGCCATTAATTCATCTGGCTGTGAACGGCTGTAAGCGCCGCTTGATTGACGGAAACGTCGCTGTCTTGCAGCAATGCTTGAATGAACGCGTCGAGCAGACCAACCGAAAGCTCGTTCGCCGATTCTTGTGCAAATTGCAGCCGTACAACCTGGGCTCCTGGCGCTGACGAGTCTGGTGCTTGCACATTGTCCAACCGAACCAACCAGGCGTCCCCGTCGGCAGATAAAACACGAACGTCGTTGAGTTTCATATCAAAAATTTCGTCAGTGAAGTCCGGGGGGGTCTCCTCGATGAAACTGGTTCGCTCGAGCGCGCGATCAGTTTTCAGTGAAAGCCCCAACCCGGCCATTTCCGTACCTTGCCGAATTCGCTCTGATATCGCCTCCGCTTGGGCCGTCAAAGCGGATTCCGTTTCGCTAGTTTCCCAACTCGCGACGACCTCTCCGCGAATGTCTTCGAACGGGATCACCGAGGGTGCTTTGATATCGTCCAGCACAAGCGTGAAAATGCCGCCGTCTTCAAGTTCCGTGACTTCGGCAAAATCTCCTACTTCTGCGCGAACTGCTGCCGCACGAAATTCCGAATATCCGGCGATTCCCTCTGTTTGTTCGTCGCGCCATTCAATTTTGCTCGCCTGCATGTCTGTCCGCTCGGCCAGTTGTTCAGTGCTTGCACCTCCAGCCAGTAGATCTTCAATCTGACTAATGCTTTCTGCGATAATCCGGCGCGCGCGGTCGGCGGCGGCCTCTGCTTCGAGTTCGGCACGAGCGTCCTCAAAGGACACTTCTTGCGCGGCCAAGACAGCATTCATCCTATAAAGAGCAGGGCCAAATGGTGAGGGTAACGGCCCGACAACATTTGGCTCTTCAAGCGCAAAAACTTCCGCGCCGGCTTCGCCCAGCTCCTCGACTGCGACGTCGCCCATGTCCACATCGTCCAAATCAAGTCCACGCGCCGAAATGAGGTCGTCAAAAATAGTTTCACCCCCGTCAAGGCGGGCTTTTGCAGCCTGAGCTTCGGCGTCGTTTGCAAAAACCAGGCGTTCGACAAGTCGACGCTCGGGCTGAACGAATTCATCAATACGGGAATCGTAAAGCTCGCGAACTCGGTCGCCATCTACCTGAATTTGATCAATAATCATTTCGGGTGTTAGCCAAGCATACTGGATCACACGCGTTTCGCCCTGTGTGAACAGCTCTGAATTGTCCTCATGAAACTTGCGAAGTTCAGAGCCTGATGGTTCCTCTAAGGGGGTCAGCAGGTCATCCGCGGTCAATCTTGCCCAAGTCACGTCGCGAGTTTCGCGTGCAAAATTGAACAGTGTGTCGGTGAAAAGTTCGGGTGTTTGAATCCCTTCTGAAATTGCCCGGCTCAGAATCCCATTCGATACGTCGCCGCGCACGCGAGATTCAAATTCGCGAACCGTTATTCCATTCTGCCGAAGTGCAAGTTCGTAGGTTTCGCGATTGAATTCTCCTGATAGACCGCGAAATGCTGGGCTTTTGGTGATCTCGCGGCTGACATTTTCGTCGCCAATCGAGATGCCTGCGTTGGCAGCGGAATTTGTTAGTGCCGCGTCCCGAATAACTTGCGCCAATGCTGACCGATCGAATCCCAGGGCGCGAGCTTGCTGGATGGTTAGCGGTTGACCGGTTAGTTGTTCGTAGCTTTGTGCCTGATTTTGGAGTGCCCGGGCGTATGTCTGATAGTCGATTTCAATATCGCCGACCGTTGCGACCGTGCGAACAGACCCACCGAAATTGGTTAGACCAAATCCGCCAAGCCCTGCGATCAACAGTGCCATCATAATCCACACGAATACGTTTGAGGCCTTCTTCTTAGCCATTTGCGTGCATCCCTTTTGGCCGGTCGCGACTTCCTACGCGAGCGACTGGGGCAGGGCAAGGGTCGGGCGTTAACTCCCTAAAGACGCAAGTCGTTCGGCTAGTGCTCGGATGCCGGATTTGTCAATATTTGCGAATGCGATGCGTAGGCATTCAGTTCCAATTGGATCATCATCTGGAGTAAACATTGTCCCTGGCAAAGCAAGAATGCCCGCGTCGCAAACCAGTCGCTTGGCGAGTTTGTCGGAACGCTCGGTAAACGGATGCCGCACGTAAGCAAAATACGCCCCTGCACAAAGAGTCTCCCAGTCTTTCAGATTTCGCAGTTCTGTCTCGATCGCAGATCGCCTCCCAAGGATCTCAGCGCGCTCTCCGTTTAGCCATTGGCGCAAATTTCGCATCCCCCACAGGGCCGCCATTTGACCAAGCTGGTTTGGGCAAATCGACACTGTATCCAAGAATTTTTCGGTCTGCGCCAGTCGCTCGGGCGCTGCGATCATTGCGCCCACACGGTGGCCCGTCAGGCGGTAAGCTTTGGAAAACGAATAAAGATGGATCAGAGAGTCTTTCCAAGCTGGGTCGCAGAATAGATCGTGTGGCGCACCGATGCCGCTGTGAAAATCGCGATAAGTTTCATCAACGATCAGTGTAATGCCGGTCTCTTGGCAAAGTTCGAAGAATGCGCGGACTGTGTGGCTTGGATACTCCGCGCCGGTTGGGTTGTTCGGTGTCACCAAGACCATTGCACGAG
>JBPCWO010000213.1:0-8215 GCA_051009475.1 Boseongicola sp. | reverse complement strand
GATGGACGGCTACCGCCACTTCGCCTCTGTTGCACGCGGGATGGGTGTGGATTTCGAAGTCATCGACGCCGAGGAGTGCGGTCGACGTCACCCGCTCATTTCAACGGACAACCTGCTAGGCGGACTGTGGGATCCGCACGACGGCGACATTGACCCTGCACAGCTTTGCCAGGCGCTTGCGCGCCGCGCGCGCAAAGCTGGCGCGACGATTTATCGGCGCACACCTGTCACTGGCCTGCGGCAGCTGAAGGATGGCACATGGGTCGTCGAGACAACTCAGGGCGACATCAATTCAGAAATCGTCGTCAACGCTGGTGGGTATCGGTGTAATGAGGTTGCGGCGATGATGGACGTCGTGCATCCGGTCGCGTCGATGGAGCACCAGTATTTCGTCACCGAGGAAATCCCTGCAATCCGCGACGCGACGCACCGTATGCCGCTTTTGCGGTGCCCGATCAGCGATTTCTATTGTCGGCAGGAGAAGACCGGTCTGCTGGTCGGGTTTTACGAGCAGAACTGCAAGACTTGGGGACTTGACGGAATTGATCCGAAATTCACCAACGCACTATGCCCAAATGATCTGGACCGAGTGGTCGATGTTTTGGAAGGCACATTCGAGCGCTTGCCGGTCGTTGCGGACGTCGGCATCCACACTATCGTCAACGGACCGATCACTTACACGATTGACGGCGCGCCACTGGTGGGCCCGGTCCCCGGCAAGCGAAATGCCTATTGCATAACCGGGCTTCGCGCCGGTCTTGGCGAAGGCGGCGGTCATGGTTGGCTTCTTGCGCAGCAGATCGTTCACGGCGAAGCGTGTTATGACACCTGGGGTATCGATCCGCGGCGATTTACCGGACATGCCACGGTAGAGCTGACCGCTCAGAAGGCGGTGGAAGACTATCAAAACGAATTCCGGTTTCATTTCCCGCACGAACACCGGCCTGCCGGGCGTCCGATGAAAACCACGCAGCTAACGGCGACACTGGCCGACGAAGGCGCGGCATTCAGCGTGGTAAACGGTTGGGAGCGGGTGGATTACATCAAACCTACGCCAGAATTCACTGAGACATTAAGCTTTCGATTCAACGAAGTACATGATGTTGTCGCCGAAGAAGTCCGATCCATTCACACCGGCGTTGGTCTGGCTGAAGTCAGCGGATTTAATAGGTTTGAGATTGTTGGCCGCGACGCGCAAGAATTTCTCGACAGAATGATCTGCAGCAGGTTGGTGCGGAAGTCGGGTAAAGTTGGGCTCGGCTACCTTCTCAACAGCCGGGGAATGGTGAGGGCCGAAGCAACAATTGCCAATATCCCTGCCTCGGACAGCGGCCCGGATCGCATCTGGTATGGATCTGCGGCGGCGGCCGAGTATCACGATATGGATTTGCTGGCACAGGCCGTCCGCGCAGATGAAGACGTGAAAATCCGGTCGCTGACAAACGACTGGACGACGCTGGTTCTTGCCGGTCCAAAGTCGAGGCAAGTGCTTTCAGCTGCGTCGCCGCTGGACTGGAGCATCAACGCGTTTCCCTGGTTATCGGCGCGCGAGGCTGAAATTGGCGGAGCGTCTGCAGTCGTGATGAGCGTAAGTTTCTCAGGAGAGCTGGCATATGAAATCCACGTTCCGAACACCCATCTTCAAGAGACTTATCTTGCGTTGAGAAACGTCGGAGCATTGTACGGGCTAAGACTATTCGGAGCCCGCGCCATTGAATCCATGCGTATTGAGAAAAGTTATCTTCATTGGAAAGCCGACATCCTGACTGAGTTCGATCCGTTTGAGTCGGGCCTAGGTCGGTTTGTCCAATTTGACAAATCCGATTTCATTGGCAAGGCGGAACTGGAGAAACGCCAATCTGACGGGCCTAACGCCAAACTTGTGACGCTTAAAGTCGATTGCGATGATCGTCCGGCGCACTCCGGCGCCCCTATCATCGACGGAGAAAAGGTTGTGGGTTCGATTACATCTGGCGAATGGGGGCACCGTGTCGGTCTCAATCTGGCACTCGGCTTTGTCGACGCGAAAGCTGCAGAAATCGGCCAAGTATTCACCGTCGATCTGTTGGGAGACCTTATTCCTGCCGAAGTCATCGCCCCGAGCCCGTTCGATCCCAAAACTCTCCTTCCAAAGAGCTAGCCGCTCGCGGCGTTTGTCGGGGGCCGACCAAAATTTATCTGAACCGCCTGCCAATCGGGTTGATAGTTTATTTTGATTGTGGAATTTTTCGGAATTGGACCACCTAGGAATAAATAAACGCGCGACATGTCAATCCGCGCTGGGAGAGTTTTGATGGCCCGCGTGCTTGTGATTGGGGTGGCCGTCGTCGATTTCGTCTTTCAGACGGAGACGTTTCCAAATTCCGCACGAAAGTATCGGGCGACAAACGCGGACATTGTGGGCGGAGGTTGTGCTGCGAATGCTGCTGTGGCTGTCGCGCGACTTGGTGGAGATGCGCTGCTTGGAGCACGGCTAGGCGCCGATCCATTGGGCGACCTCATCCTTTCCGACCTTCGCAATGAGGGCGTCGATACCGGTCTTGTTCAGCAGTCAGTCGGCGCCCGATCTTCGTTCAGTTCGGTCTATGTCGACGCAAAGGGCGAGCGTCAGATCATGAATTATCGTGGCGTGGGCCTGTCATCCGAGACCGGTTGGATTGATAGCGCACCCAACGTTGACGCAGTTCTTGCCGATACGCGATGGACCGAAGGGGCAATTGCTGCGCTAAATCTCGCCCGACAACAGGGAGTTCCTGGAATTGTGGATGCAGAGGCACCGATAGATGCCACCGTGTTAGGTGCCGCTAGTCATATCGCCTTTTCCCGCGATGGTTTGATGTCTTTTGTGTCGAATTCAGATTTGAGAACAGCACTGCGAACCGCTGCCGAGAAGCTTGATGCCTGGATTTGCGTTACCGATGGCGAAAACGGCGTCTTGATTGCTTGTAATGACAGGGTTGAACACGTGCCTGCCTTTTCAGTCGACGTGAAAGACACTCTCGGTGCAGGAGACATCTGGCACGGCGCCTTTGCGCTCGCGCTGGGTGAAGGCCGCGCCGCCACTGACGCAATTCGATTTGCCAATGCCGCCGCCGCGATCAAATGCACCAAGTTCGGCGGCCGAAATGGCACGCCAATGCGCGCTGAGCTGGAAGAGTTCCTAACGGAGAACTCGTCTTGAAATTGACGCCTGGAAAGACTTTGTGGCTTCGCCGCGTGGTGGATAAACGCAGCACTGCCGCTGTATTTCGGCCTGCAGAAGCCAGCAGTCGACTTGCCTACTCTGGTTTCGGAGGCAACTGAATGAAAATCGGTATCCTCCCACTGGGCCGGCCAACTTTTGATGTTCCCTTCGCTGAAGGTAAGCTGAAATCTATGCTTCAACAGCTTGATGCCTCCGGGCACGAGCTGGTCGGTCCGCGCACTATGTTGATTGATGAAGACAGCGCGCGGTCGGCAATTGAAAACCTCGCTGCAACCGAGGTCGACCAAATACTCATCCTTCAAACAACGTTCACGGATGCCAGTATGGCGGTGGCCGTCGCGAATGCTTTTGAGCAACCGATGGCTATTTGGGCCGTGCCGGAGCCTAGGCTGGGGAGCCGGCTTCGACTTAATGCCTTCTGCGGATTGAACCTTGCCAGCCACGCACTTGGCCTTAGGGGCCGCGAGTTCTCGTGGCTTTATTTCGATCCCGACACAGAGGTTGCCAATCCGCTTGCGCGCTTGCTTTCGGGCGATCTGATCGCAAAGCCGCTTGTGTCAACTGATATTCCCAACGAAACGACCGCCGGGGCCGCTGTCGCGCAGGCACTTCAGGGGCAGAAAATCGCGCGAATCGGCGAGCATCCCGTCGGCTTTGACACATGCACCTATAACCGCGGCGACGTGGCGGATCTTGCCGGTATCGAAATTGAAGAACTAGAACTTGGTGAGCTCTTCGACACCGCTCGCAATGCAACCGCCGAGGCGACCCGAAACGTTCGCGCCAAAGTGAATCGGCAATTGAGCGGTCTCGACGATGTCGATCAGACTGAACTTGATCGTTCGCTCCGCTTAAAGGTCGGACTTGACGAATTGACCGCAAGCGGCGGCTACGACGCCTTTGCCATACGGTGCTGGCCGGAGACGTTTACTGAATACGGTGGCGCAGTCTGCGGCCCAGCGGCGATGATGGGCGAAAGCAGGATCCCATGTGCCTGCGAAGCGGATGTTTATGGTGCCTTGTCGCAATTGGTGTTGCAGGAAACCGCGCAGGCGCCGGTATTTTTGACCGATGTGGTCGACATCGATGTTTCCGACAACACAGGTGTATTTTGGCATTGCGGACAGGCGCCATATTCGATGCGGGAGCCAGAGGCCCAAGCCGAGGCAACAGTTCACACCAATCGCAAACAGCCGCTGCTCTACCAATTTCCACTAAAGCCAGGTCCGGTGACATTCATGCGCGTCAGCCAGGCATTTAATCGGAGACAAATGGTGCTTGGATTTGGCGAAATGCTTCAACGCCCAATGGCGTTCACTGGGACTTCTGGTGTGATCCGGTTTGCGCGCGATGCGGGTGACGTTTTGGATGATCTGATCTCTGGCGGGATTGAGCATCATATCGCCATAGCTTACGGCGATCATCGAGAGACGCTACGCGGCGTTGCCGGGGCGATGGGACTACCATTGTTGGAACTTTGATATGACAATTCGGTACGGCCTGATCGGCGCAGGCATGATGGGTCAGGAACACATCCGGAATATCGGCCTTTTGGACGGCTGCGAAGTCACCGCTGTTGCCGACCCCAATGATGGCATGCGCTCCTGCGCAATTGAATCAAGCGGCGGAATTGCCAGCGGGTTTGCCGAACACAATCAACTGCTGTCGTCCGGTCTTTGCGATGCATTGGTGATTGCAACGCCAAACGACACGCATCATTCCATTTTGCTCGATGCCATGGCCACAAGCCTTCCGATTCTTTGCGAAAAGCCGCTTTGCACCACATCAGCCGATTGCCGAGACATTTTGAACAAAGCAGCAACGCGTACTGCACCGATTTGGGTTGGGATGGAGTATCGCTATATGCCGCCGGTGCAGCGGCTATTACAAGAATTACAAAGCGGCGCCGCAGGATCCCCTAAAATGGTATCAATCCGCGAACATCGCTTTCCATTCCTTGAAAAAGTCGATCACTGGAACCGGTTCAACGAACGAACCGGCGGGACGCTAGTAGAAAAGTGCTGCCACTATTGGGACCTGATGCGCGAAACGCTTCAAAGCGATCCGGTCCGGGTGTACGCATCCGCCGGTGTAGATGTGAACCATCAAGACGAAATCTACGATGGCCGTATCCCCGACATTTTCGACAACGCCTTTGTAATTGTTGATTTCGCAAATGGAACTCGCGGAATGCTAGACATTTGCATGTTTGCAGAGGGTTCTTATTGGCAGGAATTCATTTCCGTAACCGGAGACATCGCAAGATTGGACGCGAAAGTGCCTGGACCCTCCCGGCTTTCGACCAACGGCAACGAGCGCAATTCAGAATTTGAGATCTCGAAACGGGCGGAAAAACTGGTCGTATGTGAAGAGGTTAAAGTTGACGTCGACATTCTCGCGGCAGGGGATCATCACGGCTCGACATACTATCAACATGAAAGATTTCGCGATTTTGTCCGAGCCGGAAATGGACAACCCGAAGTGACCGTTCTGGACGGATTTTGGTCTGTAATTGTTGGCGAGGCTGCAGAACAAAGTGCGCGCACCGGCCAACCGATCGAGGTGAGTGTCTAGACGTGGAACGCTTCGGGACCATGCCAGACGGCACACCGATATACCGAATTCGGCTTCAGTCGGGCCAGATGGAAGCCTGGTTCCTGAATTACGGTGCTGTGCTGCAAGATCTGCGCCTCGGCGACCACCCTCATCCGCTTGTCTTGGGTTTTCCAGCTTTTTTACCCTACCTAACGCATTCGCCGTATTTTGGGGCGATCGCAGGACGTTGCGCCAACCGAATTCGCGACGGTCATCTGGAATTGGAGCGTAAAACGTATCAGCTCGACCGGAACTTTCTTGGCAAACACACGCTCCACGGCGGAACCCTCGGCACTGGCAAGAATGTTTGGAATATCGAAAAAGCAACGGCGGATAGCGTTGCTTTTGCCATTGATCTTGCAGACGGCGAAATGGGGTTTCCAGGCTCGCTTGATGCCAAGGTCGTCTACTCTCTCGGTCCGCACGCAACGCTCGACATCAGAATGGAAGCAACGACAGACGCGCCGACGCTATGCAATCTTGCTCATCACAGCTATTTCACGCTCGATGGGACCGGATCGATTGCCAACCACTTGCTCCAGATCGATGCAGATAACTACCTGCCGGTCGACGAAGAGTTGATCCCAACAAGCGAAATCCGCGCTGTGGCCGACACGCGATTTGATTTCCGTTCGCCACGACCCGTTGCGAATGGTGGATCGCTGGACCACAACTTTTGCCTCTCTTCCGACCGTCAGGTCATTCGCAAGGTTGCTCGCCTCGCCAGCGTAAACTCGGGGGTTTCCATGGAAGTCAGAACAACTGAGCCGGGGCTGCAAATCTACGATGGCAGTAGGATCGATATCGAAGTCCCGGGTTTGGCTGAACGACCAATGTCCTGCCACGCCGGGATCGCGATAGAGCCGCAGATTTGGCCCGATGCCAATCACAATCAAGGTTTCCCAAGTGTCGTGCTGCGGCCCGGCCAAACCTATCATCAGCACACACAATTTGCATTCTCAAAGGAAACACCATGAGCACATTTGGCACCTTTTTGATCGAAGCCAACCTGATCAACGGCGGCTGGACCGCCGCGGACTCCGGAACGACTATTCCGGTGACCAATCCTGTAACCGGTGAGGTAATGGGCCACGTTCCGAATTGCGGGGCGGCAGAAACCAACCGAGCAATCGCCGCGGCGCGCGATGCATTCCAGGAATATTCCAGAAGCAATTTGATTTCGCGTGTCGGATTGCTGCAAAAGCTGCATGACGCGTTGATGGACAACCAGGAGCCGCTTGCTCAGCTTTTGACAGCTGAGCAAGGCAAGCCACTGGCCGAAGCACGTGGCGAGATTGCCATTGGCGCCGCCTACATCCGTTGGTTTGCCGAGGAAGTTCGCCGTGCCAAAGGCGAAATCATACCCTCCCCCACCCGTGATCGCAGACTGTTGGCGTCGCGGCATCCGGTTGGCGTTGTCGCGGCGATAACGCCCTGGAATTTCCCGTCTTCAATGCTTGCGCGCAAGCTTGGGCCAGCGTTGGCGGCAGGATGCACTGTTGTCGCAAAGCCCGCGACTTCAACACCTTACTCCGGACTGGCCTGGGGAAAACTGGCCGAGGACGCCGGATTTCCGGCAGGCGTCGTCAACATATTGACCGGGTCGTCAAAAGAAATCGGCGGCGCGATCATGCAAAGCCCGGATGTGCGCAAAGTAACGTTCACCGGCTCCACCGAAGTTGGGAAGACCCTGATCCGACAATCCGCCGATACAGTCAAAAAAGTGTCTATGGAGCTTGGCGGCAACGCACCCTTCATCGTTTTCGATGATGCCGATCTGGACGTCGCAATCGAAGGCGCGATGATCGCCAAATACCGAAACATGGGTCAAACATGCGTTTGCACAAACAGGTTCTACGTTCAGTCCGGTATCCATGATGCGTTTGTGGCCCGCCTTAACGAAGCGACGGCCGCGCTGGTTGTCGGAGATGGTTCCAAAGACGGCATCCAACAGGGGCCGCTCATCGACGAAAACGCGGTCAAGAAAGTCGAGGAGATGATCGAGGATGCCATTGAAAAGGGCGGAACAGTCGTGCAAGGTGGTGCGCGCCACGCGCTCGGAGGTACGTTTTTCGAGCCGACCGTAATAACAGGCGCAACGCAATCTATGTCGTTTGCCACCAATGAAATATTTGGTCCGCTGTCAGCCGTTTTTAAGTTCAACACTGAAAAAGAGGCTATCGATGCAGCAAATGCCACTGAATTCGGCTTGGCTGCCTACGCCTACACTAAAGATCTGGGGCGAACTTTCCGGCTCAATGAAGAACTCCAATACGGTCTGATCGGGATAAATTCGGGTCTGATCACAACCGTCGAGGCACCATTTGGCGGGCTGAAGGAAAGCGGGATGGGCAAGGAAGGCGGCTCGCAAGGCCTCGATGACTATCTTGAAACTAAATACATGTGTGTCGCCGG
>JBPCWO010000212.1:0-4304 GCA_051009475.1 Boseongicola sp. | reverse complement strand
AACGGTCCAACCGTTCCAGTTCGTGATCGGCGGATTTGCGAATAATTCCAACCCTTTCTGCAACGGGTCATCTTTCGGTAATAGCCGGGCGAGAATGGCTGCCATCATGGCTTCTGACGCACGCACTGCACCGTCATCGCATTTCAACGCGATACCGAGACCGAGTTCCGGAATCGCGCCGCAGAATACACCCTCGGCACCCGTTTTGGCGAAGAGGCGCATATCTCCAAGTTCCATCAGCTTTGTGCAAAAGCGCCCAGTTCCTGCCATGTAGAAGGGTTCAGCCATGCAGGCCATGAGCAGCCGACTTGACGCTCTGGCGCGTTCGGTACGCAATCCTTTCCCAGTTACGATCCGGGCAAATCCATGCGCCATCGCAAACAGCGGGATTGCATAGGTCGGAATTGAGCAACCATCGGCACCACAGATATCCTCATCATGCTGCGCGCCGGTAATGTCCTGAAGGGCTTCATTGATCGCCTGCTGAATCGGGTGGTCACGTTTGATGTAGCCGACGGGGTCAATATCGCGATGAGCCGCAGTGCAGACAAAGCCGATATGCTTGCCCGAACAGTTGTTGCAGATGGCAGGCGGAGTATCATCATAAATTGTCGCCTGGTGCCGCATGACCCATCCCTGCGAAGACCAGTGCCCGCCACATTCGAGGCAAGTCTCCTCCAAGCCCGCCCGCGCCAGCATGTCGCGGGCGAGGGCAATGTGCCTGTCTTCGCCGCTATGAGATGCGCAGGCGAGCGACAACTCTTTGTCGCCGAATCCAAAAGCGTCCGCAGTTCCGCTCTCGATCAGAGGCAGCGCCTGGATCGCCTTTATGGCGGAGCGGGGAAACACCGGCGCCTCAACGTCACCAAATGATACAACGATCTTGCCGTCCGCATCGCAGACACAAATCGCGCCCCGATGAATACTCTCCACATTGGAGCCACGCTTGACTTCCACGAGTCCGGGATTTGTCATTAAACTTCCTCAGTAAGGCGCCTCGACGTCGCCCATCTCAAGCAGGACGCTTTTGACCTGGCTATAGCTGTCGACGGCATAATGCGAGTTTTCACGACCGATACCGGAAATCTTATAGCCGCCGAAAGTGATGCCGACCGGGGTAAGGTTGGAGTTATTGATATAGGTCGTCTCGGCTTCCAGCTTGGCGACCGTGCGGTGACCGCGGGCAATGTCGCCGATGAAAACGCCTGTCGCCAAACCGAATTTTGTGTCATTTGTCCGGTTGACCGCTTCGTCTTCGAACTCAAACAATGCAAGAACGTGAACAAAGATCTCTTCGCGGGCAATGGTCATATCGTCGGTGACGTTCGCGAAGATCGCCGGTTCAATAAAGTTGCCGTTTTCGAGTCCATGCAACTCGGGTGACGTTTCGCCGGTCAGGAGAATTGCACCCTGCGCTTTGTTTTTCTCTACATAGCCAGTGATAACATGGAACTGTCGCTTCGAAATCATCGGACCCATCAGCGTGTCAGGGTCCAGCGGGTCCCCAGGTTTGATGGCACGGGTACGCTTTACCAGCCGGTCGGTAAGTTTCTCGCGGATGACGCCCTTTACGAAAACCGGGTTACCGTTGAAGCAAACCTGTCCGCTCCGACAAAAGTTGGTCATGATCGCACCGGAGAATGCGTTTCCAGATGCGCATCATCGAAGATGATGAGTGGCGACGTTCTGCCAAGCTCCCGCGAAACACGTTTAAGCGACTCGCCCGCAGCCTGCGTGATTTTGGAACCCGTAGGTACGGAGCCAGTCAGTGTCACCTTGTCGATGTTGGGATGCCGTGTCAGTCTCGCACAAACATCACCTTTGCCCTGCAACACACTGTAACGACGTGCGGGCAATCCTGCCTCCGCGAGGCATTCACCCAGCAGCAATGCCGACAGCGACGTCTCCCTGGAACGCTCAATGATCAGGGCATTGCCGAGCGCAAGGGCAAAGGCTGCTTTCCAGCATGCGACCTGGAAGGGATAGTTCCTCAAGCCCCTCGCATCGAAAACGCCGAGCGGCTCACGCAATGTGTAAGCAAAGCATTTGTTATCGACCGGGATACGTTCGCCGGTCAGCGTTGCTGCTATGTGGCCGAAATATTTCTGATTGTCGGCGGCGCTCACGGCATCGACATAAAGCGCTACCTGAATGGCCTTGCCGGAATCGAGCGTTTCGATGCGGGCGATTTCGTCCTTACGGCAGGGGACGATCTCGGAAGCCTTGATCAGAATTAGGCGACGCTCGGTCCCGCCTGTCGCCGCCCATTCTTCTGCAGCGCCGAAGCTGATTCAACCGCCTGTTCGATGATCGCATCCGCCGCCGAACGAATGTTGGCGATGGTCTCGCCTGAAGCCGGATGGATCGATACAAAGGCCTCACCCGCGGTATCTTCAACATTGTCTCCGTCGACAAAATGCGAAGTTTTCGGATGGCAGTCATGTGCGCTCATGTAAAATCTCCGGCAAGGCGCGAACCTAGTGGAGCGAAAGCACGGTTTGGAAGTGTTGAAGGTCGTGTTTTGCGCAAATACGCGTCGCACGCGTTATCGGGAGACGAATCTTACGCCGATTTCGTTTCCGCGGCGCCATACGACTTCGCCAATCGTGTCCAGGCCATCGGAGCGGCTCTTGATCATGACTTTGTTGGGAACCCGCTCAGGGTTGATGATACTGATGCGCGCGCCGCGCGAATGGATGTCGCGGATGGTGCAACTCAGCGTCTCGCCGGTTTCGATCACACCGACACTTGCGGATTTCTGAACCTCGACACGTGTTTCTCGCGCCACGCGAGGGCGAACGTGTCGCTGGGGGCCCCGTTTGATGCTCGACTTGAACATGATCCGCCTGTGATACTCCTGGTCCTCGTTTGAAGCGAAATCATGCCACTGGAGCGTTAAGACATGGTTAGAATGGAACGCGGCTTTTGAATTGTGAGACCAGCAAACCTGCGATGCGTATTTGCGTGGGCTGACTTGGCAAACACTGGCCCTTTTGGGGGTTGACGTATCGGGATGAGGCGCATAGATAGCGGCCATTCCAAGCCGATGTGAGCTTTGATGTTCGGCGCGACAAGCGCTGGAATTGCCTCGCTCAAACAAGGTTTGCACATACGAGAGACAGTTTCGGAGCACGAATTCCGCCTTTGCGGCATTCCTCTGCATTGTTTGAAAGCGCCTCGGCAGCCTTGCTGCCCGACGGTGCTTTTCGTTTTGTCAGGCACATCGCTGTGACAAGATTTCGTTTGTAAGCTGCTGTTTGGAAAACGGTATTTTGACCGCTCGGCATGGTGCCGGGCCAGAAATTCAAGGGATGTGTCCATGCCGACCATCAACCAGTTGGTGCGCAAGCCGCGCAAAGCGCCGGTGAAACGCTCGAAAGTTCCTGCCATGGAACAAAATCCGCAGAAGCGGGGCGTTTGCACGCGCGTCTATACGACGACGCCGAAAAAGCCGAATTCGGCATTGCGTAAAGTTGCAAAAATCCGGCTGACCAACGGCTATGAGGTTATCGGCTATATTCCTGGTGAAGGTCACAACCTCCAGGAGCACTCGGTGGTTATGATCCGTGGCGGCCGCGTGAAGGATCTTCCCGGTGTCCGCTATCACATCATTCGTGGCGTGCTTGATACGCAGGGTGTCAAAGACCGCAAACAGCGCCGTTCGAAATACGGCGCCAAGCGTCCGAAGTAAGGGTTTTACAACAGATGTCACGTCGTCACAGCGCTGAAAAACGCGAAATCAACCCGGACCCAAAATTCGGCGATCTGGTTCTGTCGAAATTTATGAATTCGATCATGCTCGATGGCAAGAAGTCCGTAGCCGAACGTATCGTTTATGGAGCTCTCGACCAGGTTGAGGAAAAGGCCCGCGCCGAGGCGTTGCCGATGTTTCATCAAGCGCTGGAAAATGTTGCGCCGCAGGTTGAGGTTCGTTCCCGTCGCGTTGGTGGTGCAACATATCAGGTTCCCGTCGAGGTGCGTACGGAACGTCGCCAGGCTCTTGCTATCCGCTGGCTCATCGCTGCCGCGCGCAAGCGCAACGAGCAGACGATGGTCGAACGGCTTTCTGCCGAGCTTATGGATGCCGCCAACAATCGCGGTTCGGCTGTCAAGAAGCGTGAAGACACGCACAAGATGGCTGAGGCCAACCGCGCTTTCTCGCACTATCGCTGGTAACCCGCGTACAACGTTCATTCGAAATTCAAGAGCACTAAGATGGCACGCGAATACGACCTCAAGGACTACCGCAATTTTGGCATCATGGCCCACATTGACGCGGGCAAGACGACGACGACCGAGCGCAT
>JBPCWO010000211.1:0-4487 GCA_051009475.1 Boseongicola sp. | reverse complement strand
GTTGGCGACCTCGAGCATCTCGTCATATGTTTCGCAAAGGATAACGTCGCCATAGTCGCGCCACGATGCCTCGGCAGTCTCCTTGGTGGGCAGAATTTCGAGTATGCGCTCGATTTCCGAGAGTGTCTCGCTGGCCAATTTGCAAGAATTCGTGATTAGGCAGGCGGGGCTGTTGTAACCATGTTCAGCCTGACCAAGAAGGTCAGTTGCACACATTTCCGCATCAACGGAATCATCGGCTATAATCATGGTTTCGGTTGGACCGGCAAAAAGATCGATGCCGACGCGGCCAAATAATTGCCGTTTGGCCTCGGCGACAAATGCGTTCCCAGGTCCCACTAGCATATGAACCGGATCGATTGTTGCGGTGCCCAATCCCATGGCCCCGATCGCCTGGATGCCCCCGAGAATATAGATCTCGTGGGCTCCGCCGAGATGCATAGCCGCGACGATCGCAGGATGAGGCTTCCCGTTTTGCGGCGGCGCCGATGCAATGATGCGAGGAACACCGGCGACACTGGCAGTCAGAACCGACATGTGCGCGGAGGCAACCATCGGAAATTTGCCACCCGGGACATAGCATCCAACGGACTGCACAGGTATATTCTTGTGGCCAAGAACAACGCCTGGAATCGTTTCAATTTCAACGTCTTCCATCGAGGCTCGCTGGGCTTCGGCGAACGTCCGGACTTGATCTTGCGCAAAGCGTATGTCGCGCATGTCGGCATCGGTAACTTGCTGAATTGACGCGTCAATCTCGGACTGCGAAAGGCGATAGCTCTGCCGGTCAAGCCCGTCAAATTTGATTGACAGGTCCCGAACTGCCGCATCGCCCCGTGTGTCGATATCCATCAATGTTGCCTCGACGACGGCGCGTACTTTTGCGTCGTCTTCGGCACGTTCCTCTTCAGGTTTACTCACTTTCAAATATTCGATCGTCATTAACTCGCGCCGCCTCGGGTCCTCACCGAGACCTCCTATTTACGCCCTCGCATTGCCTGAGGGTCATGGTCCAAGTCCATTCACGGCGATGCAGCCGTCAAATCATATCCGTTCGCCCGTATCCGCATCGAAGACGTGACAGATCGATCCGGGGATCCCTACTGAAATTGGGTCGCCGATCTCGCCACGGAAATCCTTGTGCGCCTTGACGGCGAGCAGCGCGCCGCCCGCGTGAAAGGTCACCATCGTAGCATCACCTAACAGCTCGAGAGTATAGATCTGGGACTCCGCTTCGCCGGTGTCAGTCAGGCTCGCGTCTTCGGCCCGGAACCCAAGCGTCACCTTACCGTTGTGACTTGTTGTGAGCCCTTCGATCCGAACATTCTCGCCTTCGAAAACGCCGTTCGTCAGGGTGCCCTCCATTAAGTTCATTGCCGGATTTCCGATAAACCCAGCCACAAATGTATTGGCCGGCTTGTCGTAGATATCAGTTGGTGTACCGACCTGCTGAACCACGCCGCGGGACATCACAACGACACGATCCGCTAATGTCATCGCTTCGATCTGGTCGTGGGTGACGTAAACGGTCGTCACCTTCAGTTCGTGGCTGAGGTTCTTGATCTGAGCACGAGTCGACACGCGAAGTTTGGCATCGAGGTTGGAAAGTGGCTCGTCCATGAGAAAGACGTTTGGTTCGCGAACAATCGCACGGGCGAGTGCAACGCGCTGGCGCTGGCCACCGGAAAGCTCAGCCGGCCGACGATGTAGGAACTCCGTCAGCTCAACCATTTTTGCCGACCGCATGACGGCTTCTTCATGGGTTTTTGGATCCGTCTTCCGAACTTTCAGCGGAAAGCGAATGTTCTCGTAGACATTCAAATTCGGATAAAGCGCATAGCTTTGAAACACCATCGCAACATCCCGGTCTTTGGGTTCAAGGTCATTGACCCGCTCACCGTCGATTAAGATATCGCCGCCGCTTGCGTCTTCCAGACCGGCGATCATTCGCATCGTAGTCGTCTTCCCGCATCCGGAAGGCCCAAGCAGCACCAGAAATTCTTGGTCGGCAATCGTCAGGTCAAAGTCGGCAACGCCAACAAAATCACCCCAACGTTTTGAAATGTTGCGGAGCTGGATTTCAGCCAAAGCACTTCTCCCCGAATCGACGTAATTTTTGCATACGATTGCAAGATGGTATAACCGTTTAAGGTTAAGAGGCAAAGCCATTGTTTTAAGATGTTAACAAAAGTTGCAGTGTATCGAAAATGCTTGCATTCGCGGTGCATTCTGCCGTGTAATTGCAAGCGTATGCACGATTGTAGCGATTCGGGAAGCAACGGCGCTTGGTGGAGGGTGCGCCGCGTTTTCAATGACGGGCAGGCGAACCAGAGGTCCCCAGCAAATAGGAAATTGAACTACGTAGCAAAGGAATCTAGCCGCGAAAACCACTGGTCTTGCAGCGAATTGCGGCTAGGAAGTGATTTCAATTCGCAGTTTCTTACTGCGACGAAACTAACGGATGCAGGCTTCGAAGATGCATCCTAACACAGGGAGTAAACGAAATGTTTTTGAAGAAAGTGGCGCTGAGCGGCGCTAAGACATTGATGGCGGGATCTGCCTTCGCGGCATGCGAAATCGGCGCGCGCGTCAGCATCGTGGGCAACGAATTTGCCGCGATCCAGTCCGTGGGCACGGCGGCGCAGGAATGCACCGGCGCCGAGGTGGCAACCAACCTCACCTCTGAACACCAGACGATCAACTTGGCCGGCATGTCCGGCAACCCGTCGGAATACACAACCGCGATCATCGCCAACAGCTCGATCGTGGCGCTGATGAACGAAGATGTCATCCGTCCGCTGAACGATCTGGTCGCCTCGCACGGTGAAGATCTGCAGCCGAGCCAATTGATCAAGATCGGTGACGACATCATGGCCGTTGCCTTCATGGCCAACGCTCAGCATCTAATGTACCGCAAGGACGTTCTGGAGCAGGCTGGCGTCGAAGTTCCAGCGACCTATGAGGAGATGCTGGAAGTGGCACAGGCGATCCGCGACCAGGGGATAATGCAGAACCCGGTCGGCGGCGCTTATGCTGCGGGCTGGAATCTGGCCCAAGAGTTCAACAACATTTTCCTTGGTTATGGCGGGTCGCATTTTGAACCCGGCTCGGCCGAGCCCAGCGTGAACTCCGAAGCCGGCGTCAACACACTAAACATGATGAATTCGCTCAGCGAGTTTATGAATCCCGACTTCCTGACCCACGATTCGAACGCCACGAACGCCGAATACCGCGCAGGTAACGTAGCAATCATGAATATGTGGGGTTCGCGCGCGTCGCAGCAGACGACAACCGAAGGCGTAATTGAGGAAGTTGTGAACGGCCACGCAATTGCAGCGCCGATGACAGTTGGCGGAGGGACAATCCCCGCCTCGACACTTTGGTGGGACGGCTGGACCGTCGGCAAGAACATTTCTGACGCCGAAGCCACATCGACATTTATAGCCATGAAGCATGGGATCCGTCCTGAGATGCTGAACGAGGAAACCAGTCCGCTGGCGGTCTGGCTGATCGCCGGCTACGAGCCGACGGATGACGCTCAGGGCGTGTTTTCTGCCGCCAAGATGGGCACGACGCCCTATCCGATGCTACCCTATATGGGCCTGATGCACAGCGCGCTTGGAAACGAACTGGCCGATTTCATGCAAGGCAAGGAAAGCGCAGAGCAGGCGCTGACCGATGTTGAGGCCGCCTATCGCGCCGCAGCAATCGAAAAAGGCTTCCTTCAGTAGGACGCGACCCGCGCGGGCGACCATAACGGCCGCTCGCGCGCTCAAAACCACACCGGAATTTCGCCATGCGCCATAAGACGTTCCTCTGGTTCTTTCTGCCCACCGGGCTTGCGATGCTACTGTTCATCGCTTTGCCTATCGTGTCCGTGGTGACTCAGTCGATTTTTGCGCCTCACCCGGCGGTTCTGGTAGAGGTTGAAAACTGTACGCCTCTTGTTGGTTGCACGACGGAAACTACCATTGATCAGGAGGCTACTGCAGCGCTGCGGGCAGAGGAACCGCTGGGCCGCTTTGTCGGTCTGGACATTTACTTCGATCGCGGGCACCTGGCGATCGCAGAGTTCGGCGAGGTCTGGGCCGCCAGCGACAGCTGGGGCGCGTTCTTATCGGATCTGGGCAACCTGCCATTCTATCGCGCAATGGCCTTTACGCTGACCTACACGTTTATCGTGACGCCGCTACTTATTGTCTTGGGGCTGGCAATCGCGCTTGCGGTCAATTCACTACACCGGCACCTGAAGGGACTGATGATCTTCTTTTCTCTACTGCCAATGATCGTCACGCCGCTGATCGGCGCTCTGATCCTGTTCTGGATGATCGACAGTCGGGGCATCATCGGGACTGCGCTTGTCGGGCTTGCGGGCGATCCGGATTTCAGCCTAAAGGCCTCAACCGGGCTAATGTGGGTTGCGCTCATCGTCTACGGCATCTGGTCATCGGCACCATTTGCCTTTGTGGTCTTCTACGCCGGGCTTC
>JBPCWO010000210.1:0-2936 GCA_051009475.1 Boseongicola sp. | reverse complement strand
TTGGTTGGAGCCACTTTCCGTGGCAAAACCAGACACACATCAGTCGACGAGTGGACCGGTTGTGCCAGAAATACTCACGAGGCTGGCACTGTTTGCGTTGTGGAGAGCTGATGCCGGTCTGGAAGCGGGTCGATGCGCAATACTGCAGCGAAAGCTGTCGAAAAATGGCCGCAAGGCAAAGACGTGAGAAACGTGCAATGACCAACCGCGCGCCAAGGACTCGCGCAACTGGCTAGGGTCACGCTAGATTCTGGACGTAGAAGCTGCCAATGCAATCCATGTCCGCTTCGACATACTGAGCGGACGTACGTCGAACGATGCCCAATTTCTGCTTTGCGGGCAAAGCGGTCGTTCGATTGTGGTCTCCAATTTTCTGGTTCCGGCACTAAGCCGAAATCCATTAGGGCTCGATATCCGCTATATCTTCTCGTTGTCTTTCAGGTGTTCATCAAGCGCAGCCTGGTAAGCCTCCTTAGCTGCGACATCCAATTTTGCGGCTTTGGAATAGTAGATAAAACCGAGCGCTCGGCGGGTGCGATTGGAGGATTGGTTCCCACCTGCTAGATGGATCGTCTTTGCGTGATGCATCAGAAATGTCCCTGCCACGCCCGGGAAGGCAACTTCGCCGGCGACGTCCTCAGGCGTGCCGTAGTCTGTGATACCTTGCGAGAATCCCAGCACGCCGGTTTGGCCATGGGGGCGAAACTGCGCCTCATTATGCGACCCGCGCACGTAGCGAACGCACCCAGTTTCCTCGTCCACGTCCTCAAGCGCCAGCCAGCCGGTCACCGCTTCGCAAGGAGAGAGATGAAAGTAGTAGCCATCCTGGTGCGCTGGAGTTGGTTGACCGACTTTGGGAGGTTTGTTGAAGTACTGCATATTGACCGGCACGACCTGGTTTTGCAGCACTTCTTCGGCAATTCGGCGCGGTGCTCCGTTCAGCATGAGATCGTTGAAATAGGCGTCGTATTCAAAGATCTTCTGCAATTGTTTGAGGCTGGATTTGTCCGCTTTGTCTTCATAGTAAACTTGCGCTGCGGGCATATTTGGCACGACGTCACGGACCAGGCGTTCGACATTTTCCTTAATCTCGGCGATTGAAGGCTTGTCATAAAGCGGACGAATGGCAACGAAACCGTCGCGCTCAAAATCTGCCCGCAAATTTGGGTTTTCGGCGATCACATCCATTTCAAATCCACTTTCCAATTTTATCTATCAGCAACTGCGGTGTTTCCGGGCAAAAGACTTTGCGCACGTCGAACGCACCGGAACCCTAGATGCGACGTTGACGACCGCGCCTCTTGCGGCGACCGGGCACTGGCGCGGTACCGGCGGCAGTAAGACGGCGCGCACAGAAATGAACCGCCTTTGACGACATAGTTCTCGCCGTCCTTCGCGCCGCCGGGAACGCAACAAGGCGACCGAGTTTGGTGCGACGCAGAATACTTGTCGCACGTCCATTCCCAGACGTTTCCGATCATGTTGTAGAGCCCAAACTGGTTGGGTTCGAACGCGCGTACCGGCATCGTGAACGGCGGCCTGTCGCGGCGGGAGTTTTTCCATGGGAACTCGCCTTGCCATGTGTTGGCGCGGGCCGTGCCGTTTGGTTCAAGCTCATCACCCCAGGGATAGGTTGTCTCAACCCCACCCCGTGCCGCGAATTCCCACTCTGCTTCGGTTGGGAGCACCAGCCCGGCCCAATCGGCATAGGCAAGCGCATCGAAGATCGAAGTATGTACAACGGGATGATCCAAAAGTTCAGCGACGGATGACCCCGGACCTTCGGGCGCGTGCCAACACGCACCGGGCACGAACCGCCACCAGTTGCGGAAATCGCGCAAATCGACGGGCTTGCTCCGCATGTGAAAAACCAGTGATCCAGCTTCGAAATAGTCTGGAGGCATTCCTGAAGAACTATCAGCCGGTAATGGGGTTTCAGCGGTGGTCTGATAACCCGTTTCATTCACAAATGCGGCAAACTCGCGGTTGGTTACGGCCGAGATGGATATATCGAACGGTTTGACGGATACCGGAAGTGCGGGTCGTTCTTCGGGATAGTGCGAGTTCGAGCCCATGACGAAATCACTGCCGGGTATGGCTACAAAAATGGCAGGTCTGACTACTCCCATCCTTCGACAAATCCCCGGTCGCCGCTAACCACCCCAAGCCTGTTTTTTAAACGGTCACATTCGTCAATAAAACCAGCCAATCTCTGCTTTAAATCTTTGAAGTCATTGTTTAATTCCGGGCGGTCGGGGTTCAGAAGATTATGCAGTTCATTTGGGTCCTGAACCAAGTCATAGGCCTCGTCCCCGTTGTCCGGATCTAAGATATACGCGTGGGTTTTGGTTCTGATGCAGTGGGTCAGGCTGGCGTGCCGGCCGGATGCGGGCATGCCCGTCGGCCAGCTGGTTCTAATGAAGCCGTGATAGTCCCCAATTTGCGCGAAAATCGCATCTCGCAGCGGCGTTTGATGTCCAGATCGGACCCAGTCCAGCAAGGATTTGCCCTGGTTTTCGCCGGGTTCGATACCTGCAATTTCAAGTATTGTCGGGAACAAGTCGATTGTGCTGGTCATCCCTTCCACGGTGCGTGGGCCGGGCTCCGTTGTCCCCTTTGGTGGCACAATAATCAAAGGGACGTGCAGCAGGCATTTGTAAAGCGACTCAGATTTGTTGAACAGGCCCTTTTCACCTGTGTAATCGCCGTGGTCGGAGCCGAGAATGATCCAGGTGTTTTCCAACATCCCACGTTCATCAAGTGCTGCGTGCAGGCGGGCCATCTCTTCATCAATGTAGCGGATCATTCCGTAATAGATCGCCAAGACCTTACGGTATTCGGCCTCGGTTGCCGCATCGGTTCCGACTTCGCGACGCGCCTGGCGATGCCAAGGCGGCAGGTCGGCGATATCGCCTATCGGGGCAAGTGTCAGGCTG
>JBPCWO010000209.1:0-8302 GCA_051009475.1 Boseongicola sp. | reverse complement strand
TCTGAGTCGCTCAGACACTCTATCTATGGGCGGCGTCGGGGTGAACCACAATATCGGGGAATGCGTTGCGAAAGGGGCGCACTGAACCGGCCCGGCGCGCGCGCGCGTCGTCGATTATTGACATATCCACAGGGATTGGCAGGATTTCGGCAAGATTTTACTGGAGGGGCGGTTTACTCATGAAACTGAATATATTCTTGGCGGGTGCGTATTTAGCGCTGGCAGCCTGCAGCGCTAGCACGACGGGACTCGGCGGCGGCGGTGACGGTGGCGATGACGGCGGCGGTGTCGGCGGCGGCGACGACGGTGGTGGCGTGGCCGGCGACACGTGTATCGGCGTGTTCATTTGCGACGGCGATGTTGTCGCGGTGAGCTATGACACGGCCACGGACACGTTGATAATTACCGGCACGCCATTTGACGAAACGCCGCTGGCGGCGACTTACGTGTCGGCGGGAACCACCAATGGCATTCCAACTTACACCAATGACGAGAGCCCGTTTAACACCTACACAGCCTATTATGTCGAAAGCGCGGGTGGCGAAATCGCCGTTGGGGCAACGGGAATTGACGGCTATCAGGACTTTGGCTACGGCGGCACGTTTATTCTGCTGAGCGACGCGGCATCGGTTCCGACGACCGGATTGGCCGAATACACCGGCGCAGTTGCCGGGCTTGTCGCCTATGACGGATCGGGCGCGCTCGACCAATCGGCAGGCTCTGTCTTGATGCAGGTCGATTTCACCGATAACCGGATCAAGGGTTTCGTCACCGGACGAACCTTCACTGGCGGTGCGGGAAATAACCCAAGCACGCTGGTTCTGAATGACACCACGATTGTCAGCGGTGCGTTTTCCGGAACCGTCAACAGCTACAACGGGCCGGACGTCGCCGAATCCGGCACCTACGGTGGTTATTTTGCCGGTGGTAGCGGCGACTATATCGGTGGCATCTACGAAGCGACCAACCCGGATTGGATGACAGATATCACGTCGCGCGACACAGGCGTCTTTATCGCCACTTCGTGTGGCGGCATATGTCCCTAATGGGGCAAATCGCTATGACTTTTGGAAGCCGCCTCAAGCAGGCGGCTTCTTTTTTGTTTCTGGCGATTTTCGCGTCGTCATTTGCGGTCGCACAGGACCTAACGCCAACGGGTCCATCCCTTTCCGTGCCCGAAGCACGCGCACTTGCCCAGCAGGCCGCGTTGCAGGGCAACCTGCCGCTGGCCGATGTCTTGTCGACGGCCCTTTTGGAACAAGACCCCAATGACGCTCAGGCGCTGTTGGTCCGCGCGGTGGTCGCCCGCGGCGTCGGACGTTTGGACGACGCGCACGATGCCGCAACGCAGGCGTATCACAAGAGCGATATCCCCGCACTTCGGTTCGATGCGGCCATGTTGGCGGCCGACATACAGGCACGACGCGAAAAGCTTACAAGCGCACAAATCTGGTTGCGGCGCGCCGATCAGGTGGCACCGGACCCGCCCCGCCGACGCCTTGTTGCACAAGCTTATCAGCAGGTGACGCGCAGAAACCCACTGCAGATCCAGTTGCGGTTTTCGGCCAGACCCTCGAACAACGTGAACAACGGCGCTGATGACATTGTTATCGAAATTGGCGGATTGCCGTTTGTGATCGATCCTGCGGGTCAGCAGCTGGGTGGATTTGAAGCCGCGGCGGGTGCTTCGATCAGTTATCGGCTGTCGGAGTCCGAAACTCACCGGACTGAAGCGCTGGGAGAGATCTATTATCGCAAGATTTGGCTGAATTCTTCGGCCAAAGCGAAAGCTCCGGACGTGACAGGTTCAGATTTCGACTATGGTGTTGTGATCGCCGGGCTTCGGCATAGCCGGTTGATCTGGCCGGAGATCGGCGTCACCCGGATTACCGGGCTGGTCGGACATAGCTGGTACGGCGGTGATGAATTGGAGCGATTTGGCGAACTGGAGCTGGACCAGACTGTAGATCAGGGCGAAGGCAGACGGCTGAGTTTCAGTGGCGTTCTGCGGACTGACAAGCGGTTGGATGATAGTATCAATTCCGCTGACTCTCTGACCCTCACGGCCGAGTTGTTTCGCCCTGCCGAGAGCGGCGGACAATATTCCGCCGGAGCTTCATTAAGGAATGTTTGGTCGGATTCGGCGACCGTTGACCATTTCTCGACAGAGGTTTTCGCAAGCCGCAATTTTGATCGGATCGGGTCAATCCTCCCGTCTGTATGGGCGTCTGCGGAACAGCGCATCTATCACAAATTTTCCTCTTCTCCAGGCGGGCGTGACGATCTGTCGTTGAGCCTTGGTGTCGATATCATTTGGCCCGACATCAGCTATTACGGTTTCCAGCCTCGGCTGTCCTTGCAGGCGCGGCGGACGGAATCAAATGTCGATATCTACGATCGAAAAGAATACTCGGTCGGGTTGACCGCCGTCTCGCGATTTTGATCGCGACACCTGGCCGGAACAACCGCAGACACTCGCCAAGTCGATTGCTTGCCCCTATCGTTCACAAATGCCCTGTATCGCGGGGCTAAATCGATATGACGGGAGCGACAGATGGGTATCGAATATTTGCACACGATGGTTCGCGTTGCCGACCTTGACAAATCCATGGCCTTCTATCGGCTTCTGGGGCTTGAGGAGACGCGCAGATTTGACAATGAAGGTGGCCGCTTCACCTTGGTTTTCATGTCTCCGCCCGGGCAGGAAAACGCACATGTCGAGTTGACTTACAATTGGGATGGCGACGATGGTCTGCCCTCCGACAGCCGCCACTTTGGCCACCTCGCCTATCGCGTCGATGATATTTACTCCACGTGTCAGCATTTGATGGACAACGGCGTCACAATCAACCGCCCTCCTCGCGACGGGCACATGGCGTTTGTGCGATCGCCCGACAACGTCTCTGTCGAATTATTGCAGCGCGGCGATTCGCTTGCACCGCAGGAACCATGGGCAAGTATGGAAAACACCGGACACTGGTAATGCGCCAATGGTGTTTGGCAGTTATTGCGCTTGTGGTCTTTGGGGCACCGATGCCCGCTGCCGGCTGTCGTCTGGCACTGGTCCTGGCGATTGATGTCTCGACTTCAGTTGATCAGCGCGATTACTCGCTTCAGCGAGATGGGTTGGCCGGTGCGCTTCGCGCTCCGGAAGTAATCCGTGCATTTCTTTCAGCCGGATCTCCGGTCGCGCTTTCTGCCTATGAATGGAGCGGACGGGACAATCAGCGGATCATTCTCGACTGGACACTGATGACGAGTTCGCAGGACATGAACGCGGCGGCGGAGCGGATCGAAACCTTTGTCCGCTACCAAACCGGGTATCCGACATCGCTTGGCCGGGCGCTCAGTTTTGGCGGTGACATGATTGCCGCTGCGCCTGTTTGCGGGCGACAAACACTGGATCTGAGTGGCGACGGTCGGAACAACGACAGTTACACGCCCGAAGTGGCCTATCAGGATAACGTTTTCGACGGAGTTACAGTGAACGCCTTGGCCGTTGGTGGTGGTGAGCCTTTGGATTCGCTGGTTCGCTATTTTACCGATAAGGTTATTCGCGGTCAGGGTGCCTTTGTGGAAGTTGCGCGCAACCATGAGGATTTTGAGAAAGCGATGCGGCGCAAACTGGTCCGTGAAGTGACATCGATTGTCGTCAGCCATTTGGAGCCGGACCAATGAAGGCGTTGGTTGCAGCGATTTGGCTATTGGTGGCGACCGCCCCTGCCGACGCCGCGTGCCGGCTTGCGCTGGCGCTGGCACTGGACGTGTCCGGGTCGGTTGATGAACACGAATACGTGCTGCAAATGAATGGGATTGCTACCGCGCTGGATGACGGCGACGTCCAGGCAGCCCTTTTTGCCGTCCCCGAGGTGCCTGTAGCCCTGGCGATATATGAATGGTCGTCATCGTCGTATCAGCGCATGATTGTGAACTGGCGACCCTTAAACGACGCATCGGATATAGACGAGATACGTTCCATATTGCTTTCCTGGCGGCGCGCGCCGGCGCCCGAAGCCACCGGATTGGGAGCCGCACTGGAATATGGCTCGAAATTATTTCGCACCGCACCGGTGTGTTGGGACCAGACACTGGATGTTTCGGCCGACGGCAAAAACAATGACTGGCCGGTGCCAACGCGGCTGCGCGAGGAAGGGCGACTTGGCACGATGAATGTTAATGCGCTGGTGGTCGCAAAGGATTTCAAAAGCACCATAGATATGACGCCCGATGGCGTTGCCGAGCTGACGGCCTATTTCAATGCCCGGGTAATCTATGGGCCGGGTGCATTTGTTGAAGTTGCGCAAGGGTACGAGGATTACTCAACAGCAATGAGCCGGAAGTTGCTTCGAGAGCTGTCGACTTTGCCATTAGGGCAATTGCCAATCGCACCCATCAAGCCAGAGATCCCGACCAGAACAGCATACGCCCGTACGCCGAAAATCGCGCCAGCGCCGGGTCAGTAGATGTAGCGGATCTGATCGGTCCAGTACCGCTCAATACGGCCAAGCGCGTCGTTGATCGTGTTGATGTGTGTTGTGCCAACCGTCGTATCCTGTTCAAGACCACCGGCATGGCGCGTAAAAAGGTCATCAACGATCTTGCGAACCTCGCGCCCCCTTTCAGTCAGGCGCACCCGAACCGAACGGCGATCAATTTCGCACCGCTGATGGTGCATGAACCCCATTTCGACCAGTTTCTTCAGATTGTAGGAGACATTTGAGCCCTGGTAATAGCCGCGCGACTTCAATTCGCCTGCCGTGACTTCGTGATCGCCGACATTGAACAAGAGCAGGGCCTGAACTGCATTTATTTCAAGTATACCGAGACGTTCGAATTCGTCTTTGATGACGTCCAGCAAAAGCCGGTGCAAACGCTCAACCAGGCCCAGGCTTTCAAGATAGTCCTTTTTGTATATCGGCGGCGCCGCGGTCTCGACTACTTGTTGATAGATGCTCATTACAGGTCTCCGCCTTTACTGCTCGCTTGCGCGGACAATTCACATCAAAGTCCGAAGATTAAGTTAAAACATGGGAATTTGGCGGCAAATGCTGGTGACTGGGATTGGGACTCACTGAATGCCAAGGAGGGCAAAGGTGCGGCTAGAGGGACAGGTCGGCCGTTCGCGGGAGTGCAGCGAATGTCCGGTCATTTGCCGAAATCTCTAAATAGGAGCACGTCAATAGTTCGAAATTGAATGCGCCCCCGGAACCAAGCCGAGGGCGCTTGAGAGACTTTGGCGCGTTTTAGTGGCAGGCGGGCCGTGTGCCTGGCAGCAGTACTTTGTCGATGACGTGTATTACCCCGTTGTCGGCCCGGATGTCAGCGATGATCACATTAGCCATTTCACCAGTTCCGTCAGCGATACTTACGCCGTCAGACGATTTGGTGATGCAAAGGCGCTCACTGGCCAGGACCGGTTTGAAGTAATTTGAGCCCGCGGGAATACCCGCAGCGGGCAGATTACGGTCGTCAACGTGATAGAGCAGCACATTTGTCAGCTGGTCTTTGTTCTCTGGCTGCAAAAGCGTTTCGACGGTGCCTTCAGGTAGCGCGGCAAATGCATCATTGACGGGTGCATAGACTGTGAACGGACCCGGGCCCGCCAGCGTGTCGACGAGGCCCGCGGCGGTGACGGCGGCCACCAGCGTCGAGAAGCGTTCGTCGCCTACCGCAATTTCGACGATGTTGTTTGCGGTAGCGGCGGTGGCGGCCATGCTCATGCCAAGTACCAGTGCCATGCCTTTGATGGAGGGAACTTTCGGTGTCATTTTGTATACCTTTTCAATTTTGTTGCGTGCAGATCATTTCCTGCTGTATGAGTTTCATGAAGTGAAAGAATTGTTCAGGCAATGAAAGTTTGTATGAAACGCACAAAGTTTTCACAGGATGAAAATCTCAACGCCGATGTTGAGTGAGATGAAAAGAGCGAGGCGGATTTGTTAACTGAGACACTGTCAGAGGGTTTAGAGAGCTACCGAATCGGCCCGAAGATTCGGTCGTTGAGAACCGAAAAAGCTCTGGGGTTGGCCCAATTGAGTGACCACACGGGACTGTCGGCTGGAATGCTGTCCAAATTAGAAAGAGGCCAGATATTCCCGACGCTCCCCACTCTGATGAGGATCGCACTGGTATTTGGCGTCGGGCTTGATCACTTCTTTGATCAAGGCGATGCACCGGTTTTGGAGGTCATCCGTGCCAAAAACCGCATCAAACTGCCAAACACAACCGAAGCCATGCCGAGTTTTTATTTCGAGAGTCTGGATTTCCCGGTGAACGATCGCCCCATAGAAGCCTACCTGGCGGAGTTCGTGCCGCGGACACCGCACACAGATCCTCATGAACACAAAGGGATCGAACTGGTTTACGTCATATCGGGAGAAATCGAGATCAAGATCCACGGGGCCACACATGAACTTTGTGCTAAAGACTCAATGTTTTTTGATTCACAGTATTCACATTCCTACAAATGCAGCGGTGAAGACCGGGCAACCGCAATCGTCGTCGCCGCAAAGGGAGGTGAACGGTAAAAGTGAATTGCAATGCCTGGGCAGGTGCCGATTGTTAGGACCGGAGCAATGCCGCGTTTAAAAAAACGCCTGTCTCGAACGCGTGCACGTTGGGCCCGAAGCGGCCTGTCAGCACGCTAGATCGGTAGTTCATACCTGATGCTAGTTCGCGCCCGTGTGGGCCTGGATCGTTTCAATCAGTCCCGCATATTGTGGCGGTGGCAGCACTTGTCCGCTGACCCAGAGATACAGATCCTGATCATTTTCGTTTAACATCACCTCGAAAACATCGAGCGCATCTGCATCGAGTGCTGCGGCCTGCGCGTCGCAGAATGGCCCGAGTATCATGTCCATCTCGAGCGTGCCCCGCCGCCACGCGCGGATTTTCAATCGTTTCAGTCGCTTCGCCTTGTCGGCGGTCATGTAACAGTAGGAACCGTCGCGGATTTCAGGCGTTTCTCCAGCACACCGATACGATCTGCAGCATGGATTATCTGCGTACGCAAAACCCGCAATTCGGACATTAGCTCGCCGATGTCTCCGTTCGCCGATTCTGCGGCTGCGGCTTCGGAGCCACTGCCTTCGCCCGTAAGCAGCCATGGGATCGAGACATTCAGGACGCCAGACAACATTTGCAGCTTGTTCGCCCTAGGCTCGGACATGTCGTTTTCCCAGGCATCGAGAGTTTTGGCGGAAACGCCCAATTTCTGAGCTAGGGTTTTGTGGTTTAACCCCTGTGCCTCGCGCGCGGCCGCGACGCGGTCGCCAAATGTCGCCAGTTCATTGGAATACCAGTTCAATTCGGCAAGTTCATTCATCAACGTCGTCCTAATACCTTGCGGGAGTAATAGCGGGTTTCTATGACACTCTTACGTAAACGTCTTGCCGAGGACGACCATGCCTTTTCTGTCTGCGACACTGGATCGCGTAAAACCATCGCCGACGGTTGCTGTAACCGGCCTCGTGGCCGAGCTGAAGGCAGCGGGTCGCGACATTATCAGCCTGGGCGCGGGGGAACCTGACTTTCCGACTCCGGAAAACATCCGCGAGGCCGGCAAGCGCGCAATCGACGAGGGCAAAACGAAATACACCTCGGTCGATGGTATCGCTGAATTAAAGGAAGCCATCTGCGAAAAGTTCAGGCGCGAGAATGAACTGAATTATTCAACTCCTGAAATTACGGTCGGTACCGGCGGCAAGCAGGTACTTTACAATGCGTTGATGGCCACCCTGAACCCGGGCGACGAGGTAATCATTCCCGCACCGTATTGGGTAAGCTATCCGGACATGGTTCGTCTTGCGGGCGGCACGCCGGTGATCGTGGAAGGCGCGATTGCTAATGGCTTTCGGATTACGCCAGATCAGCTTGAAACCGCGATCACAGCAAAGACGAAATGGTTGATTTTCAATTCGCCTTCAAACCCGACGGGTGCCGGATATCACGAAGCGCAAATGAAAGCATTGACCGAGGTTCTTGAGCGCCATCCCCACGTCTGTGTCCTGACGGACGACATGTACGAACACATCGCCTTTCCAGGGTTTGTGTTTCGCACGCCTGCGCAAGTTGCGCCCTTCCTTAAGGAGCGAACACTAACGCTGAATGGCGTCTCAAAAGCTTATGCCATGACCGGCTGGCGCATAGGATACGCTGGCGGGCCAGATCACTTGATTGCCGCGATGCGAAAAATCCAATCGCAATCGACGTCAAATCCCTGCTCGGTCAGTCAGTGGGCAGCAGTTGAGGCGTTACGCGGGCCACAAGACTTTTTACCCAAGAATGTTGAGATATTTAGACG
>JBPCWO010000208.1:0-13508 GCA_051009475.1 Boseongicola sp. | reverse complement strand
GTAATGCACGTAGATGTCAGGGGATACAGCACTTTCGTTTCTACCGGCGGGCGGGCCTTTGATCCAAAGGGTGAAGTCTTGCTTTTCATTCATGGGAGCGGACAAAGCCATTTGTCGTGGGTATTGCAGTCTCGGTTTTTTGCCAATCGTGGCTGGCAAGTATTGGCGCCGGACCTTCCAGGCCACAACCTTTCAAAAGGGGATCCATTGCCAAGTTGCGAAGCAATCGCGGATTGGTGTGCTGACCTGCTCACAACAGCCGAAGTTGAACAAGCTACGGTTATCGGCCACTCGCAAGGCGGGCTGGTGGCACTGGATATGGCTGCGCGCCATCCTTCGCGGGTGAAAAAACTGGCCGTTATCAGCGCGGCTCAGGCCATCCCCGTAAATGATTTCCTTGTCGATCTTGCCACCAACTCCGAAGAGAAAGCCATTCGGTTTATGGTGTCGTGGTCTCATGCCACCGAAGGCCACAAGTTTGATCACTCGATGCCAGGTCAGAGCCATCTTCTTTTTGGCAAAGAGGTTATGGGCCAGAACAAGGTAGGTGTATTGCTCAATGATCTAAATGCCTGCAACGCCTATACCGCTGGAGCTGACGCCGCCGCCAAGGTTTCCTGCCCTACACTGCTGGTGCTAGCTAAGAACGACCGTATGGTTCCGGCAAAGTTTGGCGCCAAACTCGGCGAACTGATTTCCGACTCTGAAATTGTGCTGATAGACGGCGCCGGGCATTTCGTCCAAAGCGAAAAGAGCTTCGAGACGAATGCGGCGCTTCGTCCCTTTTTCCCACCTGTCTGAAGGCTGTAGCCAATGACCGCGGACTTACCGTTTCAAAATATCGCCGTTATCGGTGCGGGAACCATGGGTGCCGCCATTGCCGGACAGATTGCCAATGCAGGGCATAAAGTTTTGCTGCTGGATTTGCCCGGCGATGCCGAACCTAACAGCGCTACCAGTGCGGCTGTACAGCGACTGATCAAGTCTGATCCGCCTGCGCTGATGCACAAATCTCGTGCCGATCTTATCCAGATTGGAAACATACGGGATGATTTCGACAAGTTGTCAGCGTGCGACTGGATCGTCGAGGCCGTTGTTGAGCGGCTGCCTATCAAGAAGGACCTGTACGAGCGTTTGAATACAGTGATCAGGGACGACTGCGTTGTCACGTCAAACACTTCTACAATTCCGATCAAGCTTTTGGTTGAAGACATGCCCCTCGCGTTCCGTAAGCGGTTCGCCATCACGCATTATTTCAATCCTGTTCGATACATGCGTCTTCTGGAGTTGGTGACCGGCGAGGATACCGATACCGATATCATCGCCCGTCTCGCCGACTATAATGATCGTTTTCTTGGCAAGGGCGTCGTTGAGTGCAGGGACACGCCCGGGTTCCTGGGTAACCGTGTCGGCGTTTTTGCTCTGCAGGTCGGGATGGAGGAGGCTTATACCCAAAGCCTCACGATCGAAGAGGCAGACGCCCTAATGGGACGCCCAATGGGCATCCCGAAAACCGGCGTTTTCGGACTCTACGACCTAATCGGCGTCGACTTGATGTCGGATGTCGTAAAGACGCTCGAAGTTATCCTTCCTGACAACGACGCTTTTCGTCGCGTGGGCGAAAAAAACTCGGTCTCCGGCTTGATCTCGGAAATGATTGCCGCGGGATTCACCGGAGACAAAGGCAAAGGTGGATTTTATCGTTCAGACTCCACTGGACACGATCTTGCCATCGACATTCATACTGCACAGACAAGAACGCGAATTTCTCAGTTGCCGCCCAAGGCACTCCGCGCAGCGGAATCGATCGCCCAAAACAAAGAACCGCTGTTGGACCTGATCCAATCAACCGATGATGGCGACGAAGCGCAGACGATTTTCTGTCGAAATGTATTGGCCCGTGTCCTTGCGTATGCAGCCGATCTGATCCCCAATATTACAGAGTCGCCGCAGGATATCGACGACGCGATGAAACTCGGATTCAACTGGATCCGCGGTCCTTTCGAGATGATGGACGCGATCGGCCGTTTAAAAATGCGTGAGCTGATCAGCAAGGCAGGGTTGGCAATTCCAAGTGTCCTGGAACAGGACGCCCCTTTTTATGAGGGAAATGCTGGTGTTCTGCATGTTCGCCGGTTTGCGACCCGGGATGATTTTGGAACCAGCGGACCGGTGAAGCTTCCCGAAGGCACGATACGGTTTTCGATGACGCGCCGATGCCTGGAACCAATTCTGTCTAACAATTCCGCCAGCCTTTATGCGTTGGAAGACAATGTGCGACTGGTTGAATTCCATTCAAAGGCCAACGCGCTGACAGATGACTCGGTGGCGGTCCTGGCCGCTGCAAGTGACGATCCTGGGCGCGGCATCATCATTCACAACGATGCGCAACACTACTCGGCCGGGGTGGATCTGAATGCCTTCCTAACAATGATCCGAGCCAAAGACTGGGAAGGTATCGATGAATTTCTGATCCGGTTCCAAATGGCCGCAAAGGGGCTGCGCGACGCGCCTGTTCCGGTTATTGCCGCGCCATCGGGCCTTACCCTTGGTGGTGGATTTGAGGTCGTGATGCACGCCGACAAGGTGATTGCACATGCCAATTCCGTAATGGGGCTTGTCGAAGCGAGTGTTGGCCTTGTTCCAAGTGGTGGCGGTGTAAAAGAAACGTTCGCGCGTTGGCATCGAGCGAGCGGTGACTGGCGCAAATCGGCCTGGAATACCTGGTTGCAAGTCGGATACAGCAACACAGGGACAAGCCCGGAGATTTCCGCGCGGTATCAGTATTTTCTCACCGATCATGATCAAAGCGTCATGAACCGCGACAAGTTGCTTGGCATTGCCTTAGCGGAAATCGAAAAGATGAACTCTGAAGGATATGTACCTTTAAAGTCTTACGAATTTGATCTTCAGGGCGAGGGCTTGCTGGATGAAATGGATGCATTCATGGACAAGGGCATTTCAGAAAACACCTTCTTTCCACATGACAAGATTGTCGCAATGGCGGTCGCTGAAATTGTCGCGCAACCTGGATCGGACGCCGTGAAGGCAACCGAGGACGAACTGTTTGACCGCGAGCGGCGCGCATTTCTTTCGTTGGCAAAAACGCCCGAAACAGAAGCGCGCATTTCTTCTCTTTTGGAGACCGGGTCCGCCAAACGCAACTAACTGTTGTTCGCAGGATCTGCGCCGACGTTTTGTAGGTCGGTTTTGTCTGACAGGGCCATTGCGAGTTGGCTTCGACGGACCTAAAATTTGAATCGGGAGAGAAATCGCCATGTCCGATCGACTGACAATCGATGTCGAGGACCTTCGGGTCGATTATCGGCGCGACGGAGTTGTCGTCATCAGGCGCGCACTGAACGAGTATTGGCTCCAAGTATTGCGCGACGCGGTAGAAAAGCAGGTCTCAAAAGGCATCCGCTATTTTGCAAATCGAAATATGCGGATGGAACCGGGCGGATTTCAGGAGTTTTGTTTGCATTCGGGGATCGGCAGGCTGGTGGCCGACCTGGTCGGTTCGCCATTTACGTCACTGGTCTTCGATCAGATGTTCGTGAAAGAGCCTGGAACCAAGACCCAGACCGGGTGGCACACAGACCAGCCTTATTGGCCTGTCGATGGGCCGATCATGAGTACATGGATCGCACTGGATCATGTGGACGCCGACAACGGCGCGATGGAGTTCATTCCCGGCAGCCACGCCTGGGGCAAGAAATACCGGCCGTTTCTGACCGATCAGAATGGCGGCTTCAAGGAATACCTCAAAACCGACGATCCGCAGTATTCCGACATGCCGGATTTTGAGGCGGAGCGGGACCGGCACAAAATCATATCTTGGGACATGGAGCCCGGTGATATCCTAGCATTTGATGGCTATATTGTGCATTCGGCCAAGGGCAACCGGACGTCTACACGCCGTCGGCGGGCCTATGCGGTGCGGTTTGCAACTGCGGGCGCTGTTTACAAGCCTGATCAAGGTGTTGCGCCGTGGCTGGAAGACCCTGAACTATCTCCGGGTGACAGGTTCGTTAGCGAAAAATTCCCACTAGTTCATGGGGCTTAAGGCGACGTCAGTGCGCTGACATCGATTTCGGCCGCGGGTAGAAGCCAATCCTCTGCCTCCGCCTCAGATATCCACATTGCCATAGCCGGAAAGGCACGAACTGCGGCCATATACGCAGCGATATCTTCCGGCACCGCGATTGCGTAGGTTGTGAGCCGGTTCACAAGATGTGCTGACATGGCATCGGCAACGGTGAAATGGCCAAACAAAAATGGGCCGTTTTGACCGTATGCCTTGCGCAACCCCCGCCAGCTGGCGATCAAGTGGTCGATGGCTTCCTGAACCTTTGGTTCGGGTGTTACTGGGTCGGTTCTGCGGCGCACGTTTGTGTCAAGCGAGAAAATGATGTGGCGCGCCGCACCAGGGTAGCTGCCGCCGGTTGCGTGCATTTCGGCAGAAAACGACCTGGCGACAGCACGGGCGCGGGTGTCTTGTGGCCAAAGGCCGGCATCCGGGCACAAGTCGGCGACATATTCGCAGATTGCCAGCGAATCCCAAATTGTCAGCCCATCGTGCAATAACACCGGCACGCGCCCGGTGGGCCCGTAATTCAGCATTTGTTCCCGGCGATCTTCGTCGCCAAAGCGGATAAGGACTTCGTCGAATTCCAGACTTGCTGCTCGAAGGCATAGCCATGCGGGCAAAGGCCAGAGACAATAATTTTTGTCCGCGATGACCAGCGTCAAGTCAGCCATCGAGGACCACCTCCAAATCAGTTACAGATGTAAACATGGGCGAATGCGAAAACGCCGATTTGGTAATCTGCAACAACGGAAAATGGGTGACCATATATGCAATCACCTCTTCGATCTCGATGGTCACGGCGAAACGCCCGATGCATGAGAATATACCGCCTCCAAAATTTAGATGCGCCGGCTTGTCGGGGCGATGGATGTCGAAGGCATCGGGTTTTGGAAAATAGTTCGGGTTCCAATGCGCAGCGCCGATATTAGGAAATATCGCCTCGCCCTTGGGGACTAACACGCCGTTCATTTCCACATCCTCAAGTGTTTCGCGCGACGTCGACAGTGATCGCGGATGGTAACGCATGACTTCGCGCAGGGCCTGCGGGACCAGCGATGGATCGCGGCCCAGGGCATCCCATATCTCCGAACGCGAGGCCAGCTCGATGACCGCGATCGCAATTTGGTGCGATGAGTTGTCGGTATTTGCCTCGGCCAGTTTGACCACCCAGTTCCGCAAATCCTGATCGGTCAAATGGCCGGCGTCGGTGGCGCGAATGAGGTCTGACAGCAGATCGTCGCCCGGTGCCAAACGTGCCGATTCAATTCGACGATCCACATATTCCAAAAGGTTTTCAAACCCTTCTGTGACTTCCTGAGTAGTCTCGGGGTCACGGGTGTGAACCTGCTGAACAATGTGCGACGTGGCCGAGACAAACTCGGCATCCTCCATCGGCGCGTTAATCCAATAGCAGTAAACACGGCTGGGGATGCGGTCACAGAGCGCGGTGATCAGATCGACGGTCGTATCCCGAGGTATCTCATCGAAGGTCAGGTTGACGACGCGGCGAATGTCCGTGCGAAATCGTTCGGACCCTTCAGGTCCCATGAGAGTGGTCAGCGGCACGCGCAGTCTCCGCCGAGTTTCGCCGCGATTATGAAATGAGATTGAATTGCGTTTATAGCTTAGCGCTGGCCCTTCGGGCAGGCCCAAAACATCCATTAGCTTTGGATGACCGGTGCCGAAGCTGCGGTTCAGGATCGTGTCGCGGCAAAAATCATAGTCGAATATCTCGATGCCGCGATCAGAGCGCGCGAGTTTGAACTGCTCAGCAAAACTTGCGAGCGTCGGCAACGGCGCCGCCAGATAATCCGGCGACTCGAAATCAATCCAGGGCAGTTCGGCGATCGACGTCATCTGCGCCCTCCACTACCGCTCGATGAGTTTGCGGTCGGCGCGCGTTCGCTTCAAGCCGCTTTTGCGGGCGCTCTTTGAGCCGGTATCGGCACCTCGCCCTCGATTGTTGCGCGCTGCATGATGCGGCGATGCTTGGCGACCTCACCGAAATAATCACCGACCCCGTGGTGAATGGACACCCGGTTGTCCCAAAGTGCAAGCGAATTTGGCTGCCAGGTCAGGCGACATCCCAGGTGGGGTTGGGTCGAATGCTCGTATAGGAAATCCAGAAGCGGGCGGCTTTCGGCATATGTCATGCCATTGAAACGCTTGGTAAAACTTGATGAGAAAAGCGCCTTGCGCCCGGTGTCCGGGTGGACGCGGACCATCGGGTGTATTCCGCTAAGCGCTTCGACTTCGTCAAGCTCCGTCATCGATTTGAAGCCGGTTGAATAGTTCTTTGGATCGCCGCTTTCGTTGACGCCTTCCAACCCTTCAAGTAGCGCCTGCATGCCTTCGGATAGCGTCTCAAAGGCCAGGTACATGTTCGAAAACGCAGTATCAGCCCCGAACGGTGGGCAGGCCTTGCAATAAAGCGTGGCACCTAGTGGCGGGTTCTTGAGATATTGCAGGTCAGTGTGGAAATTGCCGTCCCAGGAATATGCTTCGCCGGGCTCGCGAATGATCTGAAAGATCTCGGGGATATCGGGCAAACCTTTGACGAAAGGATGCGGAATGATCGGGCCGAAACGTGCCGAGAAATCAAATTGCTGCTGGTCGGTCAGGTTCTGGTCGCGAAATATCAGAACAACGTAATCCTGAAATGCCGAAGTGATCTCGGCAAAAGCTTCGTCGCTTAGTTCCTTTGCAAGATCGATGTCAAATACTTCTGCCCCCATCGCACCGGTGATCGGTTTGATGCGAAATTGGTTGTAGGTTTTCATGATTGCATTCCCGGATAACTCTGTTGGATTGGCTACAAGGTGTCACACAAGACTCATAAAAAGGGGTATGAAAAGCGACATAGGTGCCGGATAATGCGCCAATGCGAATATTGATTGTTTTAGTTCCGGGCTTTTCTCATTTGTCGTTGGGTGCGGTGCTAGAGCCACTGCATACACTCGCCCGACTGACGCCGGAGGCAGACATACGAATCGAGTTGGGTTCGATAGACGAACCAGCGGTGGTTTCTTCTGCCGGCGTCGCGATAGTTTGTGAACTATCTTTGCCTGACTGTTTGAAAACACTGCGAGGGGCTGGGCGACCAGAGGCGCTATTTTTGTGTTGCGGCCTGCGAACACCATACAAGTCGCAATCCGATATCCAAAAGCTGCTTCGCACTGCTCATCGCGCTGGTGTTCCAATTCTTGGAACAGGTTGCGCTGCCTGGAAGATGGCCGACGCAGGTATCCTGCACGGCGGCGTAGGAACGGTCCATTGGACAACACTGCCCGCTTTCGCCGAACGACACCGCGACATAGTCGCCCGGGACGCTCTTTTTGTGACCTCCGATGACGCCACCAGTACGCCGGGTGAAGCCGCCGCGCTGGATATGGTGATCGGGTTCATTGAGCAGAGATTTCCAGAAGAACTGGTCCATCGCGTCTGCAATCACCTGATGATCAGCTACCCGCGCCCTGGCGACACCAGCCAACCAACAGATCGTGACGAGAAACTGCGTGGCGCACCGCCAAAACTACGGCGGATGGCAACAATGATGTCAAATAATCTGGAGAGCCCGATTTTGGTGCGAGACATCGCGCAATCCGCAGGAATTTCACTGCGACAAGCAGAACGGCTGTTTTCAAAACACCTGGGCCTGCCGCCCAAGGGATACTATCTGAAGCTCAGGTTGCAGCATGGACGAATGCTGATCGAACAATCCTCGATGTCGATCCTGGAAATCTCTATAGCAGTCGGTTTTTCTAGCCGTCGTGTCTTTACGCAGTATTATCGGGAGGAATTCGGTTTTCCGCCAGCGCACACCCGCCGGACGCCTTAAGGCAATTTATCACAGATTTTCGTTTAACTCGTTGCGGGAACAATTTATCCCCGCATTGACTTCGCTTGATCTCGGTGCCCGCCCCAATGGACAAACTTTCTTCCGATCGTTCGCTTTATATTGCTGTCGGTCAGGCAGTAAAGGCTGCCCGCGCCCGCGCGGGAATGACACTGGCGCAGCTATCCGCAGCATCGGGCGTTTCGCCTGCGATGATATCGAAGATAGAGCGCGGCGACGTTTCGGCTTCACTTGCCTCGCTCAACGCATTGGCCGCAGCAATGGATACTCCGGTGATCAATTTTTTTGCGGCATCCGCGGGGCAATCAGAGGTGTCCTTCGTCAAAGCCGGCAAAGGCGTCGCCGTGCGCCGGAGTGGCAGCACCTACGGCCACGAATACCAGCTGATAGGCCGGTCATTAAGCGACGGAATTGAAGTCGAAGCTTATCTGATCACTCTGACCGATCAAAACGCCAATATTCCGATGTTTCATCAACCGGGATGCGTTGAATTCATTCAGATGATCACTGGCGAGATGATATATCACTGCGGAGATCAGACTTATGAGATGTCTCCCGGTGACACTTTGACTTTCGAGGCCGGAGCGCCGCACGGGCCCACAGCATTGAAAACGCCCGGCGTCGAGTATCTGACCGTTCTGTCGCGAAGCGTCAGCTAATTTACTGTTGAGAGAAATTTCTACCACTGGTATAAACAGTGGTATCGCAATTGCAGGACGCTCGCATGACCACGACGGTTCGCACACCGATTACCCAAGCCATGAACGAAGGCGCACTGACCCGGCGCGAGTTGAAGGCACTGATGACCCGATCTGACGGTCCGGCGCTTTTGCGGTTGTCAGGCATCCTGTTGCTTTTGGCAGTGACGTCGTCGTTGATTTGGCTGACGTATGATAGCTGGTGGATCGTGCTGGCGATGTTTTTACAGGGCGTTGTCATCGTGCATTTCTTTGCTCTGCAACATGAATGCGTACACTACACCGCGTTCAAGACACGGAAACTCAACGATATTTTCGGAAATATCTGCGGATTTGCAATAATCCTGCCAAACCAGCAATTCCGATACGAGCACTGCAATCACCACACCTATACACAGCTCAAGGGCAAAGATCCGGAACTGATCGAACTGCCCATCTCGGTTTGGAAATACCTTTGGTACGTCTCATCGGTGCCTTACTGGAGCAACAAATTCGCGCAGATTTTCCGCAATGCAGCAGGCCGGTTAAATGACGAGGATCGGACATTCATCTCAAAACACGAGGCACCCACAATAATCCGCGAAGCGCGGGTGATGCTGGCGTTCTATTTTTCGGTTCTGGTCATTTGCCTGTTCGCGGGTTGGACCGCCCCACTCTGGTATTGGTTCATCCCGCTCTTCATGGGTGAGCCGGTCATGCGGGCAATCCGCCTGACCGAGCACGTCGGGCGCCCCAACGTCGACGATATGACGGAAAATACCCGCACATCGCTGGTGTCCTGGCCTTCGAAATTCCTTTGTTGGAACATGAACTATCACGCCGAACACCACTACGCAGCCTCTGTTCCGTTCCACGCATTACCCAGACTTCACAAGAAGTTGCAGGGCTTTATTTATGTCGAAAACCGTGGCTATCTGGGCGCACATATCGACATCATTCAACAGCTTGTCGGTCGCAAACCGAGAAGCGATATTCAGGTTCCCGAAGAGTGAGCGAGGCGACGGCGTCACGTCAGAAATCGTGGCAAGATCTCATTGCGGTGGACGATCTGGAACCAGGCGACGTAACGCCTGTGAGTCTTGGCAGCCGTGAGTTGGCCGTCTTCGACGCAAGTGACGGGCTTTTTGTCAGCATGGCACGCTGCACCCATGGTGCCGCCAACTTGTGTGACGGCCATTTCGACGGCACGTTTATCGAGTGCCCCCTGCATCAAGGCCTGTTCGATGTCAGAGACGGGGCCGCCAAGGCCGCCCCTGCCCGGGTTCCGTTGCGAATGATCGCAGCGCGGGTACAGAACGGGATGGTTCAGGTCTATCTCTAGGCTGGAGCGCCCCGCCAAAGCCCCCCAATTTCCTTTGCCGCCACAGCGCTCGCGATCAGAATCGACAGGATCAAACCTGTCACCACGCTGGTTCCGATACCGAACCAGACTGACCAGATGTCCCAGCCGCGCAACGTCAGAAACAGCCAGACGAAAAACGCCACGCCGAAACCTTGCCGGTAAATGCTAATCCACAGCACAAAGATAGGACGCTTGAGTGCCTGTAGCAGTGAGTTGATAATAAAAAGCATCGCGTAGACTGGCAAAAGCAACGCGTCGAAATGCAGATATCCGACGCCGATACGCTGGACTTCTGGGTCTTTCGTGAAAATACTAAGAGCGGCATCTGCGCCCAGCCAAAGGATTGGGCAGGCCACGGCCATGAAGGTCAATGCAACTTTGACACTGAAGACCACAGCCATGCGGACCCGGTCGAAATCGCCAGCACCAAAGTTTTGGGCTGAGATAGCCAGAAGCGAAGTTGCGACGCCCAGAATGGGCAGCAGAACCAATTGTTCAATTCTCATTCCGACCCCATAGGCCGCAATGGCATGCCCGCCGAAGCCCTTCAGGGCATACTGCACGACAAATCCTGAGATGATCATGATTTGCAGCGAAAAGCTCGATGGCAACATCTGCAGAGCCAGCGTTTTGAGCGTAACTAGACGCGGCACAAAATGCGCGCGCCGCAGTCCCTGGGCAGCATCGGATTCGAACAGACGCCAAAGCATAAAGATCATTACGCCGGTTTGGCTCATAACAGTTGAAACGGCTAAGCCATCAAAACCAATACCGTTCCACATCCCGGGGATCCCAAAAATCAAAAGCGGGTTCAGCAAGATATTGGCGAAGAACGCGGCAACCAACGCGTAGGTCAGCGAAACGCTATCGCCCTGCGCCTGCAGGGCGCCATTACATGCATAGGCCACAATAAACCCTGGGATCGCCAGCTGAAGTAGGTACAAATAGCGCGTGCCCGCGTCGCGATATGGACCGGGCTCAGAAACAAGCCCGACGATTAATGGACTGAGCCATAATCCAAGAACCATCAACGCCACAGAGATCAATATGGGGAAAAGAAGTGCTTGCCCGACCAGTCTTCGTGCGCGGCGCTTGTCTTTGGCACCTAAGGCACCGCCGACGAGTGCGCTGACGGCCGAGCCAAGTCCAAAACCAAATGCAATATAGATAAAGAACACCATGAACCCGATGGCGAGCCCAGCCTGTGCGTCCGTTGTAAGCCGCCCGGCAAAGTAGATGTCGACCATGTTGTACAGCGTGTGGAAAACCATTCCGAGCGCCGCGGGAATGGCAAGAGTGCGGAAATGTAGTGACATGGGCCCAACCGTCAGATCGACATGGGTTGAGGGCTTCATGCGGCGGCTTCGGGCTCTTGCTCTGCTTCAATCTCGCGCGAAAGTTTCAGACGAAACAGCTTCGCGCCAGCATCCAGACCAAGATCAATAAACGGTGTCGCCGGGGACTTCATCCCGGCGTGAACTTTTTCCAGAACCGCGCGATCCTCTTCAAAAGCCATTCGAGCGCCGTCATTCATCTTTTCCGAAATCGCCTTATCGTGCGGATCGGTGTTGCGGTGCTGGAACCAAAAATATCGGGTGCGGTCGTCGTCGATCGGGGTCATGAAATTGTAGGAGATGTTGATCAGCGTCAGATCAATCGGGTCGTTGTCCGGGCCGCCGGTGCCGGCAGGTGTGTAGATCGACTTGTTGAGCCCAATTCCAGGCAGACACATCTCGTAATGCTGCAACCGGTCGCAATCGCCGTCGAATTTCACAATCTCGGCGTAATAGGGCGATGGCGACTGGCCGTAAATCCACCTCGACACAACGACCCCGCTATCTGTTTTGGCCACATCCAATGGTTCATCATCGGTTCCCGCGCCGGCAAACGACGTGATATGCACCCAGGCCACATGACTTGGATCCAAGAGATTATCACAGACCCATAAATAGTTGCAGTCGATGTCCAGCACGCCGCCGTCAGTATAGCCCCAATCGGTATTGTCGAAGTTTTCGACCGGAAATATCGTTTCGGGATCGGCCTTGTCCGGATCACCCATCCAGATCCAAAGCAACCGATAGCGGTCGACAATGGGGTAGGATTTCACGACCGCCCGACGTGGTATTTGACCTTGCTGGGTCGGCGCAGCAACGCAAGCGCCTGCGCAGTCGAATGTTAGTCCGTGATAGCCGCATTCGACTGTATCGCCGACAAGATTGCCCTCAGACAAAGGCAGTTTGCGATGCGGGCAAGCATTTTCCAACGCGACCGGCTTTCCAGCTTCGGTGCGGTATATGACGATGTTCTCGCCAAGATATGTCTCGGCCTTTAGTTCGCGCCCGTAGTCCTTTGACCAACCGGCCACATACCAGCAGTTTTTTAAAAACATTCCATGCACCCAATCGCCATCCATTTAAGATGCATCATTGCATCAATGACACCGACCTATCCAGTGCGATCCTGTTTGGCGCGCAATAAATACCACTGGCCGCCGAGTAGCTTTTCGCCAACTGCGCAAGAGGTGGGTTCAACCGCGAATTCATCGCACTCTTGACATGCGTCAAGGCAATCAATTGAACGCTGTCATAGGATTAACCGATACTCCAAAGTTATAGACGGATTGCTGCATGAACCCTCAAGCAGGCGCCAGAAACATGCTTCTGAATTGTGCTGACGCGAATGCGGGTGAACGGCTACTAATTGCGTACGAGTCGCCCGATTATGGGTATTATGACGCCGATGCTGTTTCCTGCGTGGACGACGCGGCACGCGAATTAGACCTTGATGTCGAAATCTTGGACGTCGGGTTTTCCGCAGATAACCCACACTTGACGCCAAAGCTTGTCGCGCATTTCGACCGCGCCGATATTATTCTGTTTCTGGCCCGCTTGGGTGATCAGTTGCGTTTTTCTGATATGCCGCAGGGAAAGCGCATCGTTGTCAGCTTTGCGCTTGATGCCGGACTGTTTGGCTCCGGATTCGGCACTGCGCATCACACTGCGATGATGTCGTTGTATTACCGAATAACCGATGCATTTCGCCAGGCAGACTTGGTACGAGTGACCTGCGCCGCGGGAAGCGATTTTTCGGGCAAGCCTGAAATGCCCACGCGCGAAGACGGCGACACCACGATCCGACGCTTTCCAATGTCAGTATTTCAACCGGTACCGGCGCACACATTCAGTGGCAAGGTGGCGCTTTGCGGATTTTTGACTGGGACCGGTTCGCTTTACTACGACGACTACACGTTGGAGTTCGATGGCCCCGTATTCGCGATTCTAGAGAACGGTCGCCTTGCCGGATTTGAGGGCACCGCACGTGACGTCGTTGCCGCCAATGCACACTACGATCGGGTTTCTCGTCTTTTTGGCATCGATCGAAACTTTGTGCATTCCTGGCATGCGGGTATGCACCCAGGGTGTGGCTATTTGTCGAAAGCAAGCGACGGCTACGAGCGCTGGGGCGGATCGGCCTTTGGCAATCCACGAATTCTGCACTTCCATACATGTGGTAGCTATGCAC
>JBPCWO010000207.1:0-6286 GCA_051009475.1 Boseongicola sp. | reverse complement strand
GGGTTACTCCGCCGCCCTTAGTCCCGGTGCGTCTGCCACCAGCGGCGCGGATGGATCAATTTCAACATCCCATATGATCTCAGGGTTTTTGACTTTCTTGGCGGCTTTTCGCAGTGCGAGATCACGTGCTGACTTTGATCCCGATCCGTGACTAAGCGCGCGCAATGTAGCGAATGACTTGTAAGCTCCGGTCCAGAACCAAACCCGAAGTGCAAGCATTGACGGCGTAAAGACGAGCGTCAGGACAGTCGCTATGCCCAGGCCAAACACAACTGCCGTCGCCAATTGCTTCCACCAAAGCGCGGTGGGGCTATCAATCGAAAATCCGCCGCCAATGAAATCAAGGCTTAGTCCGAACATCATTGGCGCCAGACCGGCCATCGTCGTGATAGTCGTCAATAAAACAGGGCGAATCCGCGCCTCGGCGGTACGGACGATTGCCTCAATTCTCGGCATGTACTGGGAGTATTCCTGATAAGTGTCGATCAGAACAATGTTGTTGTTCACCACAATTCCTGCAAGCGCGACAATGCCTGTTCCGGTCATAATGATCGAAAAGGGCTGCTCCATCACAAGCATCCCAATCAGGACGCCGGTCGTGGAAAGTACGACCGCCAACAATACCAAAGTCGCATTGTAGAACGAATTGAACTGCGCGAGCAGAATAATGAACATCAGACCAAGCGCGGCGGAAAATCCGACTTGCAGGAATGCCTGACTTTCTTCCTGTTCTTCCTGATCGCCGGTCCATTCCCAGTCCAGGCCCGCCGGTAATGGTTTTTCGCCTTGCAACCACTCCGTCAGAACCCCGATCCGCTCGTTGGCGTTGATTGGAGTGCCATCCTCGTTCATCAAGCCTGCTGTAACGTCCGCCTTAACGTCAAAAAATCGCTTCTGATCGATCCGATTTATCTGAGCCAGTTGAGCGACAGGCTCGCGCGTGATGAAGTTTGAAAGGGGCACCAGGCCATCACGAGTGCGAACCTTGAGATTGTCCAGTGTGGACAGCACGCGATCTTTTTCGGGCAATCGCACACGGATCTCGATTTCTTCATCGGAACTATCAACGCGCATTGTGTCCAGCAGGATGCCACGGGTAACCAATTGAACCATCCCGCCAACGGTCGCGACATCTGCGCCGTAACGTCCTGCCTTTTCAACATCGACATTGATCTGCCAGTCGATTCCGGGAAGCGGCAGATTATCCTCGATGTCTATCAACCCGTGCGTTGATTCAAACTTGCTGCGAACTATATCCACACCTGCAAGAAGGTCTTCCCAATTGTCGCTTTTAATTCTGAGATGAACTGGTTTTCCCGACCCTGGGCCGCGCGAAAGATTCAGTATTTCGACTTTTATTCCAGGGATTTGGTCAAGCCGTGCCTGAAGGTTTTCAAGGATCACATCACCATCTAAATCTTCAAGAGCGATGTCATTCTCGGCGGCATACTCTGGTCGGTTCTCCCACGGAAAAAGTTCGATCTGAACTTGACCTATTGTATCGTTGGGGCCGGCCGCCCCGCCCGTATTAGAATTCAGGCCGCCTGAGCCGGCAAACGCGAAGGCGCTGTCGATACCCGGGGTGGCAAGAATCACGGATTCAACTTCGTTGACGAGTTGATCTTTTTCATTGACCGACAGATTGCCACGCGCGCGAACATAAACGATGGCCTGTTCGGGCTCGGATTCAACGAAAAACTCAACGCCTTTGTTGTTTTGGCCAAAGTAAGTAAAGACCGACATAACAATGAAAATCACGCCGGCGATAGTGACGATAGGCATCACGGGGTTGCCAGCAATAAACTTGATCACAGTGCCAAACCTCGAGCGGCGATAACCGGCTGAGACTTCTCGTTCGGCCCGCTCGATCTTCGCGGACCCCAGTGTGATCGAAGATAAAATTGCAGCAAAAATGAATAATACTGCACCAAAGATGCTGCCGCTCATCCCGGCTCCTTCGCCAAGAAGATAGGCCGGGTTCAAAACCTGCATAGCGGCAAGAAACATCAGATAAAGCGATGGCGGCACAAGCGCGGCGCGCAGCCACCAGGGAAATGACCGAACCAAAGCGCCGGATGCACGTTCAAATGTCCGACTCATACGCCCTGCCACACCTCCCATTACGGGTAGATATATCAGGGCTACGACCAGCGACGCGGACAAGACAAAAATCAGCGTTACAGGAAGCATCCCCATAAATTGACCCGGAACACCGGGCCAGAAAAGCATTGGCAGGAATGCACAAAGTGTTGTGGCGGTGGACGACACAATCGGCCAGAACATCCGTTTGGCTGCTTCGGTATAGGCCTGCATCGGGCCAGAACCCTCTCGGATCCGCCTGTCAGCGTACTCAACGACAACAATGGCCCCGTCGACCAACATGCCAACCGCCAGAATGAGTCCGAACATAACAATATTCGAAATCGGAATACCCATGACCGCGAGAAGCGCAAAACATAGAAGAAAAGACGTCGGGATCGCAAATCCAACAAGCAGTGCAGAACGCGGGCCGAGCGCCGCAAGAACCACGATCATCACCAATGCGATTGCAGTCAGAACCGACCCCTCAAGCTGCCTGACCATCGAGTTGATGATGCGGGATTGGTCGTTGGAGGTTCCGACCGAGATAGCCTCTTGTAGTTCTGGTGGCCAACTTTCTCGTTCCGCATCGATCTCAGCCTTCACCAACTCGGCCATATCAAGAATGTTGAAGCCTTTCCGCTTCACCACTTGAAGAGCTACAGTGGTTTCGCCGTTGAAGCGGGCGGTTCCGGTTCGATCTTCGAATGTTAATCGGATGTTAGCCAGGTCACCTAATGTGACGACACGATCACCTGACACCTTGACGGGCAACTCGAAAATGTCTTGTTGTTCGTCAAACGATGACGGGATTTTGACGGCGAATGCCCCGGAATCCGTCTCGATCTCGCCAGCCGCAATTAGCTGATTGTTGTTGACGACGACATTGATCAGATCGCCTGCGGTGACGTTGTAGGCCTCTAGTCTCAGCGGATCGATAACGACTTCAACCATTTCGTCTCGATGACCGGTCAGCGCTGCTTCGAGCACCGGGTCAAGGCTTTCAAGTCGGTCCTGCAAGTCCTTGGCCACCCGCAAAAGAGTCCGCTCGGGCAGCGCGCCGGTCAAATTGACAATGATGATTGGGAACTCAGAAAAATTGATTTCGTTAATCGAGTATTGCTCGGCCCCAACAGGGAACTCAGCCTCCGCGTTATTCATAGCGTCCCGAACATCCGCCATGATTTGAGTTTTGTTCCAGCCAAACTCGAACTCTAGCGCCACTCCGGCATAGCTTTCAGCCGCTGTCCCTTGCATGGATTGCAGACCATCAAGATCGGCAAGTTCAGTTTCCATCGGTTTGACAAGCAATTTCTCGCTGTCTTCCGCGGAAATTCCAGGAAATGGAACCGAAATGAAAATCGCCGGAATTTCTATATCTGGCTCACCTTCTTTTGGAAGCGACGCGTATGCTAATGCGCCAGCAGTGAGCGAAAGTAGTATGAAAGCAATTACCATTCGGGCCCGGTTTGCGGCCCAGTCTACGACGCCAATCATTGCGTTACCTCACGGTAGGTAACGGTGACCGGCACGCCATCGGTGACAAACTCTTGACCGACCACAATAACTTCGGCACTCGGCTGCAGTCCTGCGACCCAAATACCATCAATCGTGTCGCGAATGACGCTGACCGGCGCAAAAGCCGCTGCATTATTTCGAACAACCCGCACCCCGAGCTTTCCTTCGTTGTTCAATGTCAGGGCCGATTGCGGCAAAAGATGTGCTGTATCACCGTCGGCGTGGATCGCAATTTCCACTGTTTGACCGTCACGAATTGAAAGATCGGCATTGGCGATTTCGACATCTACCCTGAAAGTACGTGTTGTTGGATCAGCTGACCGACTAAGGAACGTAACCGAACCGACAACTTCGCGCCCCGATGATAACCGGGCACCAGCTCCCGCACCAACTTCAACACGATCCACCAACGTCTCAGGGACAAAGCCCACCAGCTTTATTGGATCAAGTTGGATTATGGTCGCACAAAGCGAGCCAGGTTGCTGCAATGACCCGAGTTCTGCTGAGTCTGTTTCCAGGAGCCCGGCAAACGGCGCATGAATCTCCAGTTTTTCCAGTTCATTATTTGCCGCGGCAACGCCAGCTTCTGCAGACCGAACGCCAGCTCGAGCGCTTTCTACGCCTGAGTTTGCGGCCTGGACGCCTGCGCGCGCGGCTTCGACAGCGGCGGTTGTCTGTGCAACGCGCGTTTCAGACGCAAATCCGCCTTCGCTGAGTCGTGCCGATGCGCGATCGTTGATCTGAGCTTCAACTAGCCGTGCTTTTGCTTCCGCCAGGCGCGCCTCAGCTTCGGGAATTCTGGCAGCAGCTTCGACAAGTTTGGCCTCTGAATTTGTCAGAATGATTTCACGTGTTCCTGGTTTCAACTGGCAAACAAGATCGCCCTCTTCAACGAATGTACCTTTTCGCAATGGGGCAGAAATTATTTGGCCGCTCGTTTCGGCGCGGATATCGACTTGGCGTGCTGCCTCAGTTCGGCCTCTAACAATTACGGCCCCGTCAATACTTGTCGCTTCCGATCGTAAAGCCACGACGGGCACAGCGCGAACATCCTTGCCACCGTTGGCAGCCGGCTCTTCAGCCTCAGCAGATGCTTCCGCGGCGCTAGGGGCCGCGCCAACACCAGAGTAAGAAAGAAGCTGATCACGCTCAAAGACCAACAAGTACAATACGCCAATGACGACAATGGCCGTAATGATCGGAAAAAGGCGCATGAGATGCCTCGACAATCCTATTTGTTTCGCGCGCCCGCCGATATTGAATGTGCCATCAAGGCGCAAAATAGCGGTAAAATACGCTAAACTGTTCAGTTCAGATTAGTCATTTCTGCCTTTTTTTGCAAGATTGCAAGGTGAGGCGGTAAATTCCTTTCTTTGCAATCCAGAAAAGGCCGGGATAAGACACCGGAAATTCTGCTATCGCGTGAATTTCGGCGGAGATGCGACGTGTCAAATGAAGACTCATTCATTACCGAAGTGACGGAAGAAGTTCGTCGCGACAGGCTGTTCAAGATATTCCGTCGCTACGGATGGATAGCGGTCCTAGTCGTTGTATTGATCGTGGGCGGTGCCGCGTTGAATGAATGGCGGAAGGCACGCGTGACAGCCGAGGCGCAAGCGGTTGGTGACGCGATTATTTTGGCTCTCGAGTCAGAGGACCCCAGTGCACGTGCCGAGGCTTTGGCCGCACTTGACGCCGGAGATAATCAATCCAGAAACGCAGTACTGGGCCTGATGGCAGCAAATGCAGCTTTCGACAGCGGAGATGTCGAGGGCGCGGTTACCAAACTTGAGAATCTGGCAAACAATGCGACGATGCCAACGCCATTTCGAGATCTGGCAACAATCAAGGCCTCAATATTAGGTGCTCAATCGTTGCCACCCGAAGAACGGATCGCTCGATTGAATTCCTTGTCGTTGGGCTCAAGCGCATTCCGTTTGATCGCAATGGAACAGATTGCTCTGGCGGAAATTGAGCTAGGCAAATCAGATGCAGCGATTGCAATTCTACGGGACATCGTCGCTGACGCCTCAGTCACACAAGACTTGCGCCGACGCGCCTCGCAGTTGATTGTAGCATTGGGTGGCGCGCTGACCGCTGGATGAGCGGCCAAAGACGAAGCAACGCGAGGGGCGGAAGTTTGAGTTCTATAGTTAAATCGTTGGCCATTTCGTTACCCGTGGCATTTACGTTGTTGGCCTGCGGAGACCAAGAACTGATCCTCGAGGGCGAACGCTTTGACGTACGCGAAAACATCGCAACAGACGAGTCGCCCGGCGCAGCAGTTTCCCGTGCGCAACCACTTGCCCTAGCGTCGCCGGTCGTTAATGCCAACTGGTCCCACACAAACGGGTCTCCGTCGCATAGCATCGCGCACCCGGCGCTTGACAGATCGTTGGCAAGAGTATGGAGCGCTTCGATAGGTCAGGGAAATGACCGAAAGCATCGAATTACCGCTGATCCGGTTGTCGTTGATGGACGCATATATACATTGGACAGCCGTGCACTCGTTTCCGCATTTTCGATGGCTGGCCAAATCTTGTGGACTCGTGACCTGACTCCTCCGCCCGATGATACCGATGATGCGTCCGGCGGCGGTCTCGCTGCTGCCGGCGGAACATTGTTTGCAACTAGCGGTTTTGGCACTCTGACGGCATTGAATGCAGTCAGCGGCGATACTCTTTGGATA
>JBPCWO010000206.1:0-2737 GCA_051009475.1 Boseongicola sp. | reverse complement strand
CGGTTTTGCCTTTGCCCGAGCCGACACCGCGGCCGACGCGCTTGGCTTTTTTCGTCGCGCCATCATTGTCGCGAAGTTCATTGAGTTTCATATCGCTTCTCCTAAGCCGGACGCGCCCCCGAAGCGATATGGGACGGCCACGGCGTTTTTTGATTTTCGAGTCGGCTCTTAAGAACCACTGGGCGCGTATAAAGCGTGTTGCAGTGTCGATCAAGGGTCGCTTTAGCTGGAGCTAGAAGAGCCATTCAGCGCAGACTGACAGAATTCAATTGATAAAGAATCCAAGGCGGAAATCTATGAAAGTTGTCGTCAATGACCGAATGCAATCCGACTATCACTATCTGCGGGACGCCGCGCCGGGAGAAGATTTTGACACCGACTTTGCACCCCAGATGACGCCCAAACAAATGCTGGAGCTTGGCGTTTTCGAGGGCAAGTATTTAACCGACTGCCAAAGCGAATTCCCGAACGACTGGTTTGTAAATGCCCGGCTATCGGAACGTCCGAATCCGAAGCTGAATGCTTTTGGTTTGAAAAGTCGGATGCCGTTATCGCACTGGCGCGAAAAAGGTTGGATATTTGGTCCTGATCCGCGCGGTTGGTTTCAGTGGTATTGCCGATACTGGATGGGGCGGCGCCTGCCGGTCGTCGACACCGCACAGATCAAGCGTTGGCGGGCATTTGCTCGCCACAGGGGGCAAATTCGGGCAAACTGCGGACCGATGGACTTCAACTGCCGACCGCGCCAACGCCAGGCACTGCTGCAGTGGGCCTACGATCCTTTCTTTTAGGCAACAAGCGCATACGCCTGCAGTCGAATGATCTTCACTCGGTGATTGACCACAGCGCTCAGCTTCTTCCGCGATATTGCGATAACGCGGCTTGATCAAACCAACAGCCGCAGGTTTTATCGACCCCGGAGGGCCACTGTGAGCGACTATGACTACATCATCATTGGCTCCGGCTCGGGCGGCGGTTTTGCGGCGCTTCGGCTCTCCGAGGATCCGAATGTACGGGTATTGATCCTCGAAGCCGGACTTAGCGACGCACACTGGACAACCCGCATTCCGGCCGGCGCGCGATACACTTTCGATGGCGGCCCCCGCACCTGGTCGTTTGAGACCGAACCCGAACCGCACATGATCCACCGCCGACTGATGCAACCAAGAGGAAAAGTGGTCGGCGGCTCGTCTTCGTTGAATGGCATGGTGTATGTACGGGGTCATCGGAAAGATTTTGACGGTTGGGCAGCCGACGGCGCGACCGGTTGGGCATACGAGGATGTTCTGCCGCACTTTCAGGCGATCGAAACTTATGCGGAGCGTTCTGACGCTATTCGTGGAGGCGATGGACCTGTTAAAGTCCACAAAAACAATATCCTTCATCCAATAGAGGCCGCGTTTCTTGAGGCATCCGCGCAGGCGGGGCATCCGATACCAGAAGACTACAATGGTGCTGATCAATTGGGTGCGACTGCCTTCGACAGCAACATTGATGACGGCTGGCGTTCTGGTACCGCCCGCGCATGCGTCAATCCGGCGGCGATCCGGCCGAATGTGACACTGGAAACCCAAGCAATTGTGACAAGGTTATTGTTTGATCATAGACGGGTCGTCGGCGTCGCCTACCGCCAAAAAGGCAAGGACCACATCGTTCGAACCGAGGGCGAGATCATAATCGCCGCAGGAGCCTTCCAGACGCCGCAAATTCTGATGCTCTCTGGCTTGGGTCCGGCAACCCATTTGCGCCAGCATGGGCTCGACGTGCTCGTTGACTTGCCCGGTGTTGGCGAAAACCTCCAGGACCACCTTGAAGTCCACCTCAAACACCAAAGCCCGCACAAAGGCATTTCCCAGAACCATCTCCTGCACCGTCACCGGATAATTTTGGCGGGCATTCAATGGTATCTGTTCAAGTCGGGTCCAGCGGCGCGTGCGCCGAGCCGTGTCGGAGGGTTCTTTCAAAGTGCCACAGACGCCAGACACCCGGATATCCAGTTTCATTTCTGGCCTTATTTTCTGGAAGGCTGGTCGCCACCGCCGGACAAAGACGGATATTGCTTCGACGTCGGACCGGTTCGGTCCGAAAGCCGCGGCTGGGTACGGCTCCGGTCCGCAGACCCGTTTGACACGCCACTCATTCAGCTAAATGGACTGTCCACAGACGAAGATATGCGGCTTTTCCGTCGCGCTATCGCGATTGCGCGCGAAATCGCCGCCCAGCCGGCCTTCGATTTTTGTCGCGGCCCTGAGGTCGCGCCTGGCGCGGACGTGACGTCCGATGCGGATCTCGACGCCTATGTCCGCGCCAACGCAAACAGCGCCTACCACCCCTGCGGCACAGCGAAGATGGGAGCGGATGAATTGGCTGTAGTTGATGTCGAGGGTCGGATTCACGGCGTCGATGGGCTTCGCATCGCCGATGCGTCGATCATGCCTACGATCACCAATGGAAACATCAACGCACCAGTGATGATGATTGGCGAAAAGATTGCTGCACACATTCTGGGACGCGCATAACACGCCGCTGAAATTGTCGTGTGCCACATTGGCATCCGGCGCGGCACGGATAACACTCACCCAACCCGAGTCACCAAACAGGAGATCGCAGTGATGGGATTTGCAATGGACGCCCTGAATTTTCTGGTCGTCGCTTTTGTCTTCATCATGGGTCTGGTCGCGGCGATAATCCTCGTCCTATTTGTCATCGACAGGCTGCAAACACACGACGCGATCCG
>JBPCWO010000205.1:0-20005 GCA_051009475.1 Boseongicola sp. | reverse complement strand
CGCCCGCTCTGGTCTTTGGTGATGCTGATATCGAAGTCGCCGTCCGGGAAGTTGTGAACGGCCTCATTCCGCATTGCGGGCAAATGTGCACGGCGATTGGTCGCGTTCTGGTCGAGGAGGACGTTTGGGACGCATTTGTGCCAAAGCTGGTCGATGTGGCGCGAGCGGTCACAGTTGGCGATCCGATGGACCAGAAGGTGCAAATGGGGCCACTTTTGGATCCGCCAAGCGCTGAGCGATATGCACAAAACGCTGCGTCTGCTGCACAAGTTGGCGACGCGCTTTTGTCCGCCGAGGTTGTCGAAGGCCACCCGCAAAAGAATGTCGTGACACCGGCACTTTACGCCGTTGAGGACACCGGGCATCGGTTGGTTCAGGAGGAATTGTTTGCGCCGATCGGGATTGTGGAACGGTTTCACTCGGAAGAAGACGCGGTCGTTCGCGCGAACGCAACACGATACGGGCTGGCGGCAAGCGTGCATACAAGCGATCACGCACGAGCCCGTCGTGTCGCACGCGCATTGAAGTCAGGAACCGTCTGGATCAATTGCCATAACCGTCTGTTCGCGGAGGCCGAAACTGGCGGCTATCGCGAAAGCGGAATGGGGCGGCTTCACGGGCTGGAAGGGCTTTCGGATTTCATGGAAACCAAACATATCTATGCCGAATTCGGGCGGCTGCCGACTGGATGACAGGACGCTTGGATGGCAAAATCTGCCTTGTAACTGGTGGGGCAAAGGGTCTTGGTCGAGCATTTTCCAATGCATTGGCTGGCGAAGGCGCAAAAGTCTCTATTGCGGATATTGCCGATGGTCGCAGCGCTGCCGCAGAGATTGGCGGAGTATTTCTGGAAACCGATGTCGCCGATGCCAATAACGCGCAGCGCGCTGTTCTGGAAACCGAGCGCCTAATTGGGCCGGTCGATGTGCTGGTTAACAACGCGGCCGTCTATGCGACGCTGGAAATGCAGTCCTACAGGGATATTTCGGCCGAGCTTTGGGATCAGGTTATGGCAGTCAATGTTCGCGGCGCCTTCAACATGGTGAAGGCGGTTGCGCCGGGGATGGAGGCCAGAGGGCAGGGCAAGATCATCAACATCACTTCGGGTACGGTCTTCAAAGGTCTACCGAACATGCTGCACTACATCACGTCAAAGGGCGCGCTGACCGCGATGACGCGTGCGTTGTCGCGCGAGTTAGGCAACAGCGGCATTTGCGTGAATTCGCTCGCGCCCGGTTTGACACTCTCTGACAGTATTTTGGAGAATGCGGAGCACATTGAACAGACCAGCGCACGTGTCGTTGCGAGTCGTGCGTTGAAGCGCGACGCTTATCCGACAGATCTTGTCGGGGTGCTGATATTTATGGCGTCTCCGGACAGCGATTTTGTAACTGGGCAGACATTGGTAGTTGATGGCGGGTCAGTGAATACTTGACGGGTGCCTTAGGATCGGGCCGACACTGTCTGGAAGATGCCAAGCGACAGCAATGCCGATCGCTGTTTACCGGCGGCAAAAGCCCACTACAGTGGTTTGATCCGAAGCGTGTGAGGTCCTTATCCGCCGGGTTCGACGGCTTTTCGGTAAATGTGCCACGATGCGTGCCCCAGCGCCGGGAACACCAGAATTACTCCCAAAAACAGCGGAAGCATAGCGACGACCATCGAAATCCCGACCAGGATCCCCCAGAAAGCCATTGCACTGCGGTTTTCGACGGTTGCTTTGAAACTGGTGATCATCGCGGTTACGACGTCGATGTCTTGATCAAGCAGAAGCGGCACGCCAACCACCGAGACCGAAAACAACAAAGCGGCCAATGCGCCACCGACCACAGTGCCAATGACCAGCATTGTTAAGCCTGGCAATGTGAGGAAGATTTCAAAAGATGTCATCACATTGGTCATCGAGGCCGTGCCGAACGACACAGCAAATATTACCCGGGCCAGCACGATCCACGCCAGGAAGGCGAACACCGTGAAGACCGCAAACAAGGGCATTTGTGAGTTCTTTTGTCGGAACCCTGCCAGCAAGATCGGCCCCCAGGAGAGTTGCTCGCCGGCTTCGAGCCTGCGTGACACTTCGTAGAGCCCGACCGCCGCAAATGGCCCAATCAACGGAAAGGCTGCGGCGACAGGAAAGAGCCAAAGCCCCGCTTCTCCCTGATAAAGAGCCCAGGCAATCGCTATTCCGGCAAGCGAAAACACCGCACCAAAAAATATCCCAAAAATCGGTGCGCGCTGAAAATCTGTCAGACCGGATTGCAACGCGGAGCGGATGTCCGCTTGGGTGATTGATTTCACGGCGGGAAGCGATGGTGATGCAGTCGTGTCGGCCATGGCCAGCTCCTCCTGTTCTGTTAGCCAAATGATGCGGTGAGTCTCCAAATGAGGCAAGTGCGCCGGATTTTCGGTCGATGAGTTTAGTCGGCGCTTATTTGGTAGTATTATGCGCCAATATTGATGGGCGGCGAGCAACACATTGTCGCACTCTCCGGACAGATTTAATTGCACCAATCGACTTGGGCTCAAAGCCTTCATCATTGGCACTTTCTGAGTATTTCTATCCCGGCATTAGGCATTCATGCGTTTTCTGCGCTCTCTGATGCGCGCGTCGGCATCTGCGGTGCCATCGTGAAACGAGCCGAAGTACTTGTCCCAGGGTGCTTCTAATGACCCGTAGTTGCACTCGAAATACCGGTGATGCATCTGGTGGTGAAAGGTTCCGAGCCGCAGCCGGTTTTTGTCCTTCACCACCATGCCTTCAAAGCCGCAATGGGTCGTTGCGGCGGTGAGCGTAAGATACTGCATAAGGAACATGATGTGGATCGGATGCGCCGGTGCGATCAAGAATATCAGGACTGCGCCGAGGTAGATCACATGCTCGACCGGATGCATCGACAACCCCGACCAGGGGCCAACATTGGTGTTTCTGTGATGCAGCGAATGAACGTATTTGTAGAGCACTGGCACATGCAGCAGCCGATGAATCCAGTAGAAATAAAAGCTCTCCCAGACCGGGATCAGCAGGAAGAGTGCGATGAACCAGAGCGGACTGTCGGACCAGCTAAGGACTGGCGCATAGCCGTTTGCCATCGCCCAGAACACCAAAATTTCGTAGCTTGTCCAGACCGTCACACCGCTGGCAAGCGTCCAGAACATGTTATCGCGAACCTGGCCACCGAAAGTGAACTGCTTGCCGTTTTTCATTTGTGGTCGCGGGTCGTATTTCAGCCGCTGGCCTTGCGCGGTGAATGTGTAAAACCAAAGGTGCAGACCACCTGCGACCAACACCATCAGTGCGAAATTGCGCGCATAAAGTTCGAAAATCCAACCGAATGCGAATGTTTCCATGACATCCAGTGGTGGCTGAAACCAATAAAACGACAGAAAAACTATGCCGACGAGGATAAGGCGCTCGGTAATAAGAAACCACGAATTCCAGATCCATTCGAGCATGGCGCGTGGTCGGAGCGGCAATGTAAATAATGGCGAAATTTCCAAGGGTACGTCTGGGACATGGTTCCATCCTTTGATCTGGTGATCCGCCATGGTTGTTCCCGAACTCCAACTTGTCTGTGCAATCTGCCTCAATGGACCAGACCTGCAAAGTAAATTCCGTTACGGCGGCAGTTGCTGTCTTTCAGGATTGCCCCAGGCGTCGGACGTGGACGACTATCCGCCGAAGGCCTATGTATTCGCCCGAGCTTTGGATCGGGAATTCGCATGAAGATCGAAAATGTCAAAAGTCACGTCCTTGAATACGATTTGCCAGAGGAATTGGGGTCTTCGCAGCAGTATTATGCCAAACGCACCGCTCACTTGGTCGAAATAACGACGGATGACGAGGTCACTGGATGGGGCGAGTGTTTTGGCGCCGGCAACGTGGCGATTGCCAATAAGTGCATCGTCGAGCGTGTGATCCAGCCGATGATTGTGGGCGATGACCCGATCGATCGTGATGTTATCTGGCACAAAGTTTACAACCTTCTGCGGGATCACGGGCAGAAGGGTATGCCCATGCAAGCGTTGTCCGGAGTTGATATCGCGCTCTGGGATATTGCGGGCAAAGTTGCGGGCCTACCGATCCACAAGTTGATCGGTGGCGCGCACCGAACCGAAGTCAAGGCCTACGGCTATGGGATGATGCTGAAACGCGAGAGCCTGGCCAATCATATCGCGCGATTTGAAGACGAAGCCGCCGGGATCAAAGCCATGGGTTTCGCCGCCACAAAAATGAAGGTCGGGCTTGGGCCGAACGAGGATATTCAACTTTGCGAGGCGGTGCGGAAAGGCATTGGCGACGACTATCCGTTCATGGTGGATGCCAACCACTGTTACACGACTTCGGATGCGTTTTATGTTGGCCGCGCCTTGGAAGAGTTGAAGCCGTATTGGTTTGAGGAACCGGTCGCGCCAGAGGATTTGGACGGTTATCGCGAGCTTCGAAACGGGCTTTCGATAAACATCTCTGGTGGCGAAGTTGAGTTCAATCGTTGGGGCTGGCGTCATATCCTGGAAAACCGCGGACTGGACATCGCGCAACCGGAAGTCTGTGCGTTGGGAGGAATTTCTGAGTATTTACGGGTTCTTGCGTTATGCCATGCCCATTTCACGCCAGTGGTCAATCACGTCTGGGGTTCAGCCATTTCGGTGGCTACGAACTTGCACCTGCTTGCAGCCATGCCGGCGATGCCCGGTGGCTTGTTTCCATGGCAGCCAATGCTCGAATTCGACACGACGGACAACAAGTTCCGCGACGAGCTATTGGTCGATCCGTTGGACATACAGGGGCAGGTGAAAACCAACGACGGGATGGTCAAAGTACCAATGGATCCAGGACTTGGCGTCGAGCCTGACCGCGATTTCATCCGGCAATACGAAATCGACTGATCGCGGTCCGTGCCTATATCCATCCAGCCGCACGCAGCGACTTTTCGAATGATCGACCAACCGGAATCGAAACGCCATCGTGCGTGATGACAGTTTTTTTGCGATTTTCGCTGACAATCTCGTCAATCGCGGCAAATGACACCCACCAGGATTTATGCACCTGCAATCCGTCCGACGCGGCCAGGTCCTCGATTGCATCGCTCATCCGGTGAAGTGTCAGTCCGCTGCCCTCGTCGGTATGAACGTGCAGATAGTGATCTTCCATCTGCAAGTACCGGATAACGCCGTTAAGCCCGTCCGGGCGACGGCGCAGCATACCGACAGTTGGCCGGGAATCAGTATCTTCGGCAGCTGCAATCGAAGCTGGCGTTCCGTGGGCGTCGTCTAGTTGAAACAGCGGCCACCGTTCGATCAGCATATATTGGATCAGCGAGAAGACTGTATTGATGACGAATACATTCAGGTAGGTCACCCAAGGTGCGGGCAATCCGGCCGTCGGCGCTATAATTACTTCCACCAACCAACGGACCTGAAAGGTGAGTGGAACAGCGCCAATCAGCGCTGACGCCAGCAGAAGTGCCCAACCGGGATACTTGTCGATCCCAAACGATGCACGCACGCCACGTGCGATAATGATCATTTGCAGCCAGCCGATGGAAACAGAGCCGAACCAGAAAAGTGCCCAGTTTCGAAATTCCGAACCCGAGCGAACCGCGTCGCCTGATTGCCAAACCATCAAGCTAGCCGTGACGACGATTGCAAGCAAATAACGCAAATGGACACTGTTCGAGATTCTTTGCACAGCAAACCACGACTGACTTTGGGTGCGGGTCACGCTTCGTCAACTGTACAACTGACCGCATTCACGAAGCAACAGTGCCCACAGCCGAATGATCGCTGCCCAAAGCGGAATGAGTCTGCCAGACCCGTTTTCACCACGGGTCAATCGTGACCAGAACTCAAGGAAACGGATATGAAACAACTACTTACGTTATCATCTGTGTTGGCGACGGTTGCTACGATCAGCGCCGCCAGTGCAGAGCAAATCAACCTGCAGATATCTGGATTTTCCAACGATTCAGGTATGGCCCGGATCATTTTGATGGAAGGCGCCGCAGGCTATGGCGGCGAAATCGAAGCCGAGCGAATTGTCTCGGTCCCGATCAGGAACGGCGTCGCAAATTGGGACACCGCAGACGTGCCACCGGGCAGATATGCTTTGATTGCCCACCACGACACTGACAGCAACAACGAACTGGATCGTCCCTACTTCACGCTACCGCTTGAGCCCTATGGATACTCAAACGGCGCGTGGACCAGCATAGGCCTACCGGATTGGGAAGAGGTCGCGTTTGACGTCGGTGAAACGCCAACGATCCAATCCATCCATATCCGCATGAATGCCTTTGCCGCACTTGGGCAGATGGCGCTGATCGGCCTTCCTTCGGTGTTAGTGATATTTGGCGGTCTGGCGCTGTTTCGCCGCCGTCGAAGCGCTGCCCATTCATAACCCATTCAACGAAAGGACAAGCAAATGAACACTCAATCCATAGTTCGCATCGGCGCAGTGGGAATGGTAATCAGCGGAGCGGCACTGGGATACTCCTATATCTCGCATCCACATCACATGACGCCGGAAGTCATTGCCTCGCAAAGTTGGTTTGTAATCCACTTCTTGTTTGCGGTGTCGCTGGTTTTGGGCCTCATGGGCACCACTGCATTGTACGCGCCGACGGCAGAACGCGCTGGCTGGACCGGTCTGATCGGATTTTGCACTCTGTTCGTAGGCATGATGATGATCTTCGGTTTGGACTATTACGAGGTTCTGATCGCACCATTCCTTTCGGTCAATTATCCGGATGTGATCCGTGATCACGGTGCTGGCGACGCGATGGGCCCGGTTGCATTCGCTTTTCCAGCAGCAGGAGTACTGACCGTTGTTGGCTATGCCGTCGTGGCATTTGCCTGGATGCGCGCGCAGGTTCTGCCCAAGACCGTCGCGATTGCAATGATCCTTAGTTCCATCGCATTCGGTATCGGGCTGAGCCCCATTGGAAGCCTGACAGTGGCGCGCGTCACTGCCGCCGCATTTGGAGCATCACTTGTTGCGATCGGTGTGACCGCATTGATCAGGCTTCGAAGCAGTTCGTCTGTAGCATGGGTTTGAATTCTGGCCGCCCGAAAACGGGCGGCAGTTTTTTAATTTGGATTGGAATCGTGATGAAACGCGCATTCATAGTCTCGACTGTTTTCGCCTTTGCATTACTTGCAAACACCAGCGCAGCCGCTGATCTGAACTTGAGCATTACCGGTGTCGGTTCGCAAAGTGGCCAATTTCTGATTTCGGTATTCACAGACGGGACGTCCTGGATGAAGCGGCCGATCAGCACCGGAATTGCCAAAGTGGAAAGCGGCGGATCGGCGTCGGTGCAATTTGAACTTCCGCCAGGAACTTACGGACTGGCGGTTGTTCACGACGCAAATGGCGACGGAAAAATCAACGTCAATGCGCTTGGAATTCCAACCGAGGCATTTGGGTTCTCAAAAAACGCAAGATCCCTGTTTGGCCCACCCAGATTCAATCGCGCACGGTTTGAATTGGGCGAGAATAGCAAATCCATAACAATCCGTCTTAACCGTGCAAATTGAGGGATTCAGTTCAATTTGAACGGTTCGATCCCGGGTTCCGGACATCCCGCATTCTATTCAGTAGAAAGACAACAGAATGAAACGGCATTTTCCTCAGCATCATAGCCAGGTTCTGAAATCACTCTTGACCCAATGTCGCCGCTTTGCTCACCTGCCATTTATTGAAGGATCAAGAAATGGCGACGGGAAATAAGCTAAACGGAACGCTTCGGCAGTTCATCGAGAAGCAGCCTGTTTTTTTCGTTGCGACGGCGGATCAGACAGGTCGTGTTAATGTGTCTCCCAAGGGAATGGACACCCTCAGGATAGAAAACGAGAATCGGATTGTCTGGCTCAACCTCAGTGGCAGCGGCAATGAGACGGCCGCGCATGTGCAAGCCACAGGCCGTATGACGCTCATGTTCTGTGCCTTTGAAGGCAACCCTATGATTCTACGCGTCTACGGGCAGGCGAAGACTTACCATCCGCGCGACGGCGAATGGGAAATCTTGGTTGCCGACTTTCCCAAACTTGCGGGTAGCCGTCAGATTTTCGACCTGAACATCGACCTGGTTCAAACATCGTGTGGGACCGGCGTGCCGGTAATGGAGTTTCGCAAATCCCGGGGTGAAGAAGACTTGGAACCCTTTTATGACGGGTTGGGCAGTGAAGGCGTCAAGGAGTATTGGGGCCGCAAGAACGTTGAGACAATCGACGGACGGCCAACTGGAATTTTCGAGGACTTGTGATCGCGGGTGTATTTGCTCTGCGCAGCCAAACAGCAACTTCCTTTTTTATTAGCGTGTCGCCGGCGAAGGCTCTGGCAATCTGTTTGGAAGAAGTAAGACGGCAAATAGAATAGCCGCAGCTGATCCCGCGAGTATGATGAATAGAACATCAAAGCCCCAATTATGATGCACCCATGCGATAAGCGGGACAACCGATGCCCAGACGACGAAACTCACGATGTAGCGCAAACCAAAGATCGAGGCCCGTAATTCTGACTTCGCCATGCGGCCAATCATGTAATCATTGATCGGTATTTGTCCGAAAGCGCCAAGCATAAAGCCGAGAGAGACGAGCAATGCAGGCCAGTCTGACAAACCGGGCATAAGCGTAAAAAATATAACCTGAATTATGGCGACAACGGCGAAAACGCGTCGCGGGCCAAACCGGTCAAGTTGTCGTCCCACCACAATCTGCGCGAACGATGCTGTTGCAAAGATCAGGAACGCCATCCACCCGATTTCGGTTGCCGACGTCGCAATTCCCTTCAGCCGCTCATCAAACACTTTTGGCAGCGAGAAAGTCGTACCCTGAAAGATGATACTGGACACTGCCGTGGTGAAAAAGATGATCGCCGTCACGCGGATCAGCAAGGCCCGCCGCTTGCTCGAAGAGATGGGATCGCCGAGAATTCTCGATCGCTGGGCGACGGATGCAGACGCTGCATTTTTTAGGTGTATCCGGCCCCCGAAGGCATGAAGATAGGCCAGGCCGATCAGTACCGAAATACTGCCTGGCACCCAAAATGCTGTTCGCCACCCGGCCAGATCGATCAAAAACCCGGTCAGCAGGGCAGCAACACCGACGCCCATGTTGCCCCAGACACCGTTAACCGCGATTTCCATGCCCATCGACTGACCGCCGCGGGCAATCATCGCAAGGCCGACGGGGTGATAAATTGCAGCAAAGACGCCGACAACGAACAGCCCCAGTGCAATTTGCACTGGAGATTGCGCGGCAGAGGTTGCAACCGACGCCAGCCCGATTCCGACAAAGAAGACAGCCATCATGCCTTCGCGGCTCCACCGATCAGCCAACCAGCCTGCAGGCAGAGAAAAAACGCCAAAGGCGATCAAACCGGGCGTGGCATAGGGGATTAGTTCGGCATAGCTCATCTCCCATTCTCGGGTCAGAACAAGAGCGGCCACCGAGGCAAAGATTAGTGTAAAGAGGTGATCGAGAAAGTGGCCGAAGTTGAGAAACAAAAAATGTCTACGGTCTTGCATTCTACCGGTCTTCCTCTTGGGCAGTATTAGTAGTTGGATCTGTCAACTAAGCCACCCAATTCGCGCGTAATCTTGGACTTAAGACCGTTGTAGTCAATGAGCCCGCAACCAGAATCGAAATGAGCTACTTGTAGGTCCGCTTCGGGCATTGGGCCAACCTTTCTGATACCGCCCACACACGGGTGCCGTTTCCTCTTCTGTTTCGAGGTTTGCATGCTCAGTTAACTATCGAAAACGGGAATGGTCCGACATCCGTGACCATGACGAAATCCCCCCAGCGCTGTCTTGCCCTCTCGTCGAATAATCGAAAGACAGCGACACAGATCTCCGCCTGCGTTTCCCGAAATGACCAATGCTCGCAAAGAAGATCGCTGCGTACTTCTCCGATGCCTTTCGGAGAACTCGGCGGTCCGGCAAGGATCGGGATTCCGCTATGCCTGACAACACCTTGGCCGTCGCGGGTTTGACGCCACTCTCTCTCGGCGAGCCAGAAATCCGAACCAGTTATTGCAGAATCCAGTAGTAGTCCCGAGATTTCTGAATTGGTGAGCCGATTGCCGCGATGGAGCGAAAGATATCCACCAAGCCCGGTCGACGCTCCGGCACTTTGTAGACCGTCTGCAAGACTCTCCTGCATGATTGGTGTCCGGAACGGATGATTGAAAACGGCCCAGGCTATATCGACATTGCGCCAAGTATGAAAGCGTGGATTCTGAAATGTTTCGGCTTTTACCGTCCAGGATTTGGACGGGCGATCAAGATAGCCTTTTGTGAAGGTTTCGAATGCAGCCTCGGCGTCTTTGGTGCGTCCAAGCTTGCCAAGGGCTGCTGCGAGTATAGCGGAATACTCAGCCCTTCTAGCCGGTGCCGCCGCGATCGCAATTTTGATTTCGGAAACCGTCATTGCCATGTTGTCCTGCGCGAAGTTGCCCAGCCCAATCAGAAATCTCGCGCGAGCCGGAGAACCCGGATTATGCCTGAGCGCCCGCTCTGCCCACTCCAATCCTGACTCGACCTGCCCTGCATAGATCAGGGCTTCCGCCAGAGCCTCGATCGCGTCAGTATCGCTCGGTTCAAGTTCCAGGGCTTGCCGGGCTTCTTCTATTGCCCGCTCGTGTTGATGTTTGCGCAGCGCCAGCCATGAACGAACGACATGGCGGTCGGCGTCAGTTGAATTTTCGGGCTGACCCAGCAAAGCCCAGGCAAACGCCAACCCTTCTGACCAGTGGATGTCCAGCGCCGATGCGAATGCCTGCGGTCCTATGGCCGCTTGCACATAAACTTTTGCGAGCGTCGTTTTTGCCTGAACAAATTCCGGATCGAGGCTTATCGACCGGCGTAGAGCTTCCGCTGCAGCGGCATTGTCTGCAGGATTGCCGCGACGATAGAGCGCCAGCCCCCTTAGGTATGAGTCGTGGGCGGCAACATTCGTGGTGTCTTTTGCCTTCAGCTTTTCCAGTTCTCCAGGCAGCAATTCCTCTTCGAGCGCCTTCACGATACTTGTGGTGATATCGTCCTGCATCTCGAAGACTTCTTGCCGATCACGGTCGAATCTCTGACCCCAAACGGTTCCCCCAGTTTCGCCGTCGACCAGTTGTGCGTTCACGCGCAAAACCTTGCCGGAATACCGAACGCTGCCCTTCAGAACATAGCGAACCCCAAAGGCATGGGCGACGTCTTCAATTGATGCATTGCGTGCCTCGAGCGTAAATGACGAGTTCCGGGAAATGACCAAAAGACCAGAAATCTTCGATAAATCCGTGATCAGATCCTCGGTGATGCCGTCGGCAAAATAAACCTGACCGGGATCGCCGCCAAGATTATTGAACGGCAAAACCGCAATCGACGTTCGATCGGGTGAAGACAAGGATGCGTTTGGCTTGGGCTCAATGCCCCAGGGGAGTTGATCAATCTGTGTCCAGATCGCGACTCCTGCCACCAGTATTGTGGCCGACCCTGCACCCAGCCGGACAAGAATCGAACTTCGTTTCGGTCCGGATTTTGCAGCGTCATTGGGACTCTTTTGCAATTTTTCGGTCTTTGCCTGACCGCGACCTACACGAAACGCCCGAACGGGACGGGCGATATTCTTCAGCTCGATCTCGCCCAGGTCTTCCAGATCGATGTTGAGACGGTCTCGCACCTGGTCGCGCGCGGATCGTGAAAGAATAATACCTCCGGGTTCCGCCAGACCCTCGAGCCGCGCGGCGACATTGACACCATCGCCGAGCAGATCACTGCCCTCAGCAATCACGTCTCCAACATTGATTCCGATCCGAAATACGACCCGTTCATCATTCGGCAATCCATCGTTTTGCTGCTCGATTGAGGATTGGAATTCCAGCGAACAGCGAACCGCCTCCACGGCACTAGGGAATTCTATCAGGAGGCTGTCACCGGCAGTGTTTGCGATGCGACCACCAAATTTTTTCAGAAGGGGATCGACCACTTGGGTTCGATAGGATCGGAGCGTCTGAACGGTCCGCTCCTCGTCGCGACCCATCAGGCGCGAGTATCCGGCGACGTCAGCCGCAACAATCGCCGCAAGTCGTCGGTTCCGCCCATTTCCCTTCATGGCCGGAATCCCCTGGCAGGCCACGCGTGGCGGTGCCTGTCAACGTGAGCTTGCAAGCTCAGAGTCCCTCCATCCACGCCAGATAACGGGCACCAACACGTTCACTGTTCTTCGCCCACCAATCAGGATTGGCGATCACTGTCCGGTCCATAACTTCGGCGCGGTCAGGCATATGCGGCAGCACTTTTTGGCCGGAATTGAACCAGGGTTCGTTCTCGGAAATGACTTTCAGTGCCGTGCGCCGCATTGGTCCATAAGGAATCCAGCGCGCCTGCTCGGCCTGAGCTTCGGTCGAGAATGCAACCTTCAAGAAATCGATGGCGTCGTCGACACGCTGCGATCCCTTCACGACGACGAACCATTCCTCTTCGAGCACCTGTCCGTCCCAAATGATCCTGAAGTCTGCGTCCTCGAACAGGATCTTTTCGCTGATCCGTCCGTTATACGCGGTCGACATGACGACCTCGTCGGACGCAACCATTTCAGCAGGTTTGGCGCCGGATGACCAAAACACTATCTGATCGCCCAACGTTTCGAGCTTGGCGAACGCACGGTCCAGTCCGGCTGCGGTATCGAGCACCGAATAGACTTCCGCCGGGGCGACACCGTCAGCGACCAACGCCATCTCAATTGTTGCCTGCGGGAAAGTGGCTAGCCCACGCTTGCCAGGAAACTGCTCAAGATCAAAGAAGTCCACAATGCTGCGCGGCTGGGCGCCGCCATAGGTCCGGTCACTGAAGAAAACGATCCACGACCAAATGATATTTGGGGCCACGCAATCATTGGGCCGGGGTGTTATGAGGTCGTCCTCGATGCTTTCACCGGCTTCGGTTTCAAAAATGTCATCGGGCAAAATCTCGAACAGCCCTTCGCTGCACCCGGTGCGGGCTTCGCCGGGAAAAACGTCAACCACATCCCAAAGCACGTTGCCACCAGCCACTTGTGCCCGGATTTCCGCCAGGCCGCCGTTATAGTTGACCCAATCAATCGTTTTGCCGGTCTTCGCTTCCCAAGGTGCTCCATAAGCTTTGCGCTGGCTTTCGGCGTATATACCGCCCCAGGTTACGACCGAAAGGTCGGATGCGTGTGCGTGGGTTTGCGACAGGATCAGGTTGCCTGCAGCAATTGAGGCTACGATCAGAAATGCCACGGGTAACTTGTTTGGGTACATCGCCAGATCCTCCTTTTCGAGATGCTGCGCGAAGCGGGTGTGACCAAAGAAATCCGGCCCGGGTGAAAACATAACACGCCGAAGCAAAATTTTGAATGACACGCTTGTGGCGGTGGCCGTGGTGCCCCGTTATGCCCTTTGACGATTGTCTTCCTGTCCGAATGTGCAACAGGGGCAATCGCAAACCTCTAGGTCGAAGAATTCGCCTGGCGGAATCTAACGCGGGTCGAGATTTGGCTCATTGTTGCGCGCGCAGATCTGAAATCGCAACGCCAGTACGAGCCACGACGCACGGTGAGATGAGGTCATTGGCCCAACGCTCGATTAGACGGACGCGTTAGCTCTGTATTTCCCATAAAGTCGGCTAAATGGAAGCGCGCTTATGCCGTGTGCAAAAACGCTGATCATAACGGTCAGGACGATCACAGACATGATGCGTTCGTAGCCAGCGAAACCAATTGCCGCGATCGCCATCAGCAAATAAAGAACTGACGCAATACCTCGCGGTCCGAACCAGCCGATAAACGTGATAGTGCGCCAATCGAATCCGGTACCAAGCATGGAAACCGCAACCGGCACCATTCGAATGACGGTAAGGCTGGCCAGCGCATAGACAAGCTCCGGCCACCCCCAATACTGAAACGCAACCGGGACCATAACCAGTCCAAATATCAGGAAAACGACCAAGATTAGCTGGGTTCCCTCAGTTTCACCAAATTCCTGAATCTGGTGGCGAACCTTGTCGGAGGTAATACTTATCGTAAGCCCGAGTCCTGCAACGAACGCGGAAATAAACCCGTTGCCACCAACCATTTCCGCAAAAGCGAAAGCAATTATTGCAATTGGTAGCGCCGAAAGGCGCTGAAACGTTTCTTCCATCCAGCCCAGGTCCGACATTTTCTGGATCAGCCACCCGCCTGTCAGACCAACGATCAGTCCAACAATCGGACCAAGGGTCACCTGCTTGATGACGAACCCACCCCAGCCGCCATCTTGATGCCCTGCGTCGGCGCCGAGTACCGCCAGACAAATGAGAATCGGAGGTAAGGCAATACCGTCATTCAGTCCACTCTCAACGCTGATCGCCTGCCGAATTCCACCGGGCACGTCCTCACTTTTCACAACGGCCTGCCCGAGTGCCGCATCGGTCGGCGACAAGATCAGAGCCATCAATATGATCGAGACGAGGCCGACTGAACTGAACATCAGCAACCCCAGTCCGGTGCCCGCAAGCATGGTTAGCGGCAGCCCGATAAGCAGCAGACGTGCTGATGTCCTTGCCGGTGCCGTCCGAAAAAACCCACGTTCAATGAGGGTAGCATCAATGAATAAAATCAATGTCAGAGCAAGTTCAGCCACCAGTTTGACCGGTTCCATTTCATAGTGAACCTCAAACAAATCAAATACGAGGCTGCTGGCCAGCATTCCAACGACCATGAAGAACATCGGGCCAGTTATGTATCTGCGTTCGGCAAGCCGCGAAAACAAACCGAAAGAAAAAATGAGAAGCGCGAAGAAAATCAGGACGTGGTGATTGTGCATGCCGAAAGCCTCTGGGCCGTGTACGTTTTGTTATCGTTGTCTCACTGCAATAGTAATACGTTAGGTGGGTTCGGAGATAAAAATGAAATCTGGGAATTTCGCGTGGTTACTGTTGGCGTTAATCGTTTTCCTGGTCGGAATTCCAATCGCGGACGATTTCGGTGTTATTGGCCAGCCACTTGTACGTACGGTCGCTTTCTCAGCTTTGCTGGGGATAGGTGTACTAAGTTTAAAAGGAAGTGGCAGACCCTTCACGCTGGCAATGGCGTTGGTTATCGCTGGCATCACCGTAAACATTGCAGCGACCCATACGCCATCTTTTGGGCTAACCTATGTATCTTTTGTTTTCATAATTGGATTCTTGCTGATCGCTGTCTTTTTCACTTTCAAGCAGGTGGCGACCGATATCGAGATATCAGCCAACCGTATCATTGGTGCGATAGCGGTTTATTTGCTTTTGGGCGTGCTTTGGGCTGTTGCATATACCCTTGTCGAGCTGACCTGGCCTGGATCCATCAAAGGCTTTGATGTTGGTGGAAATTCACGGTGGAACAGCGAATGGCTGTATTTCAGCTTTGTGACGATGACCACACTGGGTTATGGCGATATCGCACCTGTTTCAGCTATTGCCCGCGCACTGGCTTACATGCAGGCTGTGTTTGGGCAGTTCTACATTGCGATTTTGGTCGCCGGGCTGGTTGGTGCCTTTATTTCGCATCGCGATCGCCAAAGATAGACGAGGTCCAAGTTTGGTCATCTAATTCTCACAAAACCAGACGACGCTGACCCACCGGGGCTGCCAGCGACGCGCCGCCGAACTTCCTCTTTACTGTCAGTTTACTAGACCGTGACGAGGTTACCGCCTCCAACGGGCTCTATCTGAAACCCTGCACTGCGAACGGCTAAGGTAGCTGCCGGATGAAAAACGAATGGCTCTGGGAGCCTGGTTTCAGTCTGCCATTATCGTCAAATTCGCTGTCCAAATTGAACTCTAGCGCGGGGCGCTCATCAAACGCGGATACTAGACTTGGTTGCGTTTCCAGAACGGCTTGCAACCGATCTTGCAATTCTTTTCGCGCCGAGCCCCGGTGGTATCCATGGACCCTATGAACGATTTCGGGAACAAGCACCGTGTAACCCAGATAACGGAGCGTGTAGGCCGTTGGCCAAAGCAACATCTGCACATCGCCTTCTTTCCCGTTGGGCGCGCTTTCTGCTTCACTTGAACCAGTCGTCACGCAAAAAAGCGCCTTCTTTCCAATGCAGCAACCTACGTCAAAACGACGGTTAACGCTGTGCAACGCACCGTGCGCGAAAACACGGTCAAACCAGCCCTTCAAAACCGCTGGCGGCGCGAACCACCACAGCGGAAAATGAAAGATTACCCGATCCGCGCGACGCACTTTTTCGATTTCAGTGGCTACATCACTTGGGATTTCGTCGGCCTTGGCAGCTTCTTCCTGTGCTTTGAGAGGGTCAAAAGCGCTCTCAGTTTGAAAGTGTGGATAATGGCGCGCGGACTCGACCGGGTCGAATTCCATGGCCGTCAGATCAGACCACAGAACTGTATGACCAAGTTCTCTGGATGATTTCTCAGTGGCTTCGGCCCATGCCCCATTGAACGAACGCTGATCAGGATGCGCGAGGACGATAAGGGTTGTTGTCAATATCAGTCCTCCTCAATCAACTGAACGCCAGATCAATGCCCCGCACCATGTATGTCGAACAAAATTCGCAAATGCGTGCAAAACGTCGCGATTGGACCGGCTCCGAACGGTATGGTCCAAGCCCTGAATTTCAGTGTACGAGTCCAGCGACTTTAAGGCCTTTAGATAGCCGCTGCGCCCGATCCTTAAGACCATACGAGGCCTGCTCAACTACGTCATCAAGAGCGACATTTGGCTTAATACTCTGCGCCCTACTCAGGAAGTCCGACGCTGCGTCGCGGTTGCCCTGTTGGCCGTAGTTGGCCGCGAGCGTAACCAGCCCACGGTAAAATCTGGGATTGATATCCGCTACTTTTTCCAGGATCGGCTGCGCATCATCGTAGCGACCCATCTGAAACAGCGTGTGACCTTCAACCCAATCATAAGTTACCGGATAACGTGGGTGCAAAAGCTTGGCACGCTGAATGGCGGTCAGAGCTTCCGTCAAGTCACCGCCGTGGACTGCTACTTCGGCCAGCAACGCGTAGCCGTCGGAATAGTTTTTGTCGAGCCTGATGGAGTGTCGCGCTGCGGCAAGTGCATTGTCGTACTCCCCCAATGCCAGATTCAACACGCCCAACGCGAAATATGCGTCCGGAATCCCTGGATCCAGTCCAATCGCCGTGATGGCTGCTTGCAGTCCTTTTTGCACTGAATCTTTCGGGATATCGTCGGCGTAGCGAAATACGACTTCCCGACCGAATGTGATCGCGATGCTGGCGTGGGCCCGGGCATATTCGGGATCAAGTTCCAGTGCCCGCTCGAAATACTCTCGCGCTTCCAAGTTGCCGCTCTCTGAGTAGGTTCGTAATGGTTCCAGGCCGCGTAGCAGCATATAGTATGCATCCGGTTCTATGCGCTTTGCATCTACCGCAACGGCGCCCAATTCGAGCGAAAGCGCTTCGACAATGTACCGGGCAACTTCCTCTTGAACATCGAACGGGTTTTCTTTGCTTCGATCAAAGCGCTCGGCCCAAAGATTGAACCCTTCGTAAGGATCAATCAGCGAGACATTGATCCGGACCCGATCCGCGTGATGCCGGACTGTTCCGCGCACGAGATAGCGCGCGCCCAAATCATCAGCAATTTTTCTGAACCCTTTTTCCGCATCATGAAATTCGAAACTTGACGCATAAGAAATCACGGTCAGATCCGACACTTTCGACAAGTCTGTCGTCAGGTCCTCGCTTAGGCCGTCGCTAAAATAGGTTAGTTCGGAGTCTCCGCTCAAGTTGGTAAAGGGCAATACCGCTAAAGTATTTTCAGGGACTATCGTGGGAAGCACGACTGCCGCTTCGTTTGAATCGAATTCGAAGTCGCGAATTAGAAGCAACGATATTGTGGCCGCGATGAGCAAGCAGGCCAGAGACAGCCAGATCAATCGATGGCTGATTGCAAAGGTGCCAGACGAAACATCCGCGCCGGCGGGACAAAGCCGATAACCTTTCTTAGGAAAGGTTTCGACGGATTGCGTGCCGAACGTTCTACGAATATCCGCGATGCACTGGATTAGGGAATCGTCGGTAGTTGCTATGCTGGGCCAGACAGCGTTGATAAGTCTGTCTTTGGTGACAATTTCGCCAGGGGTTTCCGCCAGAATGGAAAGCACTTTCTGAGATTGTTTTCGCAAGTGAACGATTTCGCCTTGTGCGCCGGTAATCAGCCCGTTCACTGGATCGTATTTAAAGGCGCCAAGCTGGAGGCTTTCCTGAGCGCCGCCTCGTTCTTCCGGGCTCATATTCACTCGATAAGCACGCACAGGCCCGGGGATATTCTTCAAATCCTGCTCGCCCAGATCCTCAAACTGGGACGATATGCGTCCGCGAACGTGCCTGAACACGGTTTCCGCAACGCAGATGCCGCCTGGCTCGGCTACCTGAACTAGCCTGGCGGCAAGGTTGACCCCGTCTCCGTGGATGTCGTCGTCGTCCACGATTATGTCGCCGAGATTAATCCCAATCCGGTAAACGATGCGATCACTTGGTTGATTGTTGATTTCGTGCTTTGAGATTTCCAATTGTAACGTCACAGCGCATCGCACGGCATCAACTACGCTATTAAACTTGGTCAGTATTCCGTCGCCGGTGGATTTGACTATTTGCCCGCCGTACTCGCGGATTATGACGTCGATTAGTTCGGTCCTGAGCTGCTTTTGGCGCGAGAAGATCTCTGCCTCGTCCAATGCCATCTTTTGGCTGTATCCGACCATGTCGGTTATCAGAATAGCCGTAAGACGACGCTCCATGCTTGATCCTCCACTTGCCAAAATAGCTGCCCAATTCTCTGATGGCAAAGTCGCAAATCATCCTTGAGCGGGCAGGGCGTTAAAAAGCAATCTGGGTCCAATCGACACCCGTTCGCCAGAACTGTGTGATCGCCTGGAACTTGATGCAACTATCTGTGAATAATATGGAAAATTCAGATGACAAAATCTGTTTTGGCCGATTTCTGCAGTCAATTTCGTCTTTTTTTCGTGGAACATTCGGGACTATCAACTGGGATTCGCGCTATTTGTAGGTGCGCCGGCAAAATGTCGGCCCGATTAGAAACGCTGGGAAGGATAGAAGTACTATGACACCTCTTCTAAAGGGATATGCACTGATCGCCGCCGTCATGATAACGACCCAGTCCGCTATTGCCGGACAGTATGTAGTTGAGTTGAGTGAGCCGCTTGACTCGCTGGTGTTAAAGCAGATGACGGACAACAGCATCGCTCTGGAAGAGACCCTGTCAGCGGTAGAGATCCTGTCCGCTGGCGCTGGTTCCTATGCGGTCTTTTCGGCAGCGGATGAAGCGGCTGTAGAGTCATTTCTCGACGCATTTTCATTCCGTGTGGAAAAGATTTCCGAAGTGTTGTTTATTAATTCCCCGGCGGTAAGCGGTGGGCAGCCTGCGGGCGAGGTTCCTCGGGCCGGTCACGACGTGTTTGTCATCGAGCGCCCGATTCCAGGTGTCGGTTTTCTTGGCTTGGAAAAAAAGCAATTGATCTCTCAGAACTCGAACACTGCAATTACCAAACTTGGTGAAGTAATCGAGTGGGACCATTCCTATCTAACCAGCGATGGAACCTATTGTGTGTACAGGGCGGATTCTCCAGAAACATTGCGCGAACATGGCGCTCTTGCTGGCGCACCTATTGGGAAAATCACGAGAGTTCTTCAGGAATCTCACTGACGCGAACTGTGGCCTGACCAGTTCAATATTTCTCAGCAACTATAAGAGGATATGCTTGGGCGGTGGGACTCGCAGTTCGCAGACCTGAAAGAGCAGACGCCAAGAACCGGCAGGGCGTATCAATTAAATGGTTTCTTTGAACTGAAATCGACAATTTGAAAGAGTAGGAATTATCGGCAGAACTGGTAGCCCGTAGGGGAATCGAACCCCTCTTTCCAGGTTGAAAACCTGGCGTCCTAACCGATAGACGAACGGGCCAGCGCTGTGGACGGCTAATTAGGCAAACTCGATCGAGAGAGCAAGAGGATTC
>JBPCWO010000204.1:0-5591 GCA_051009475.1 Boseongicola sp. | reverse complement strand
TCAAACTACTCCGGACGACAAAACGTTACACCATGCCCAACCATCCGGCGCCTCTGGCGCGGCGTTTAGCGCATCGTTGAACCCTTGTCACTACACGATCGGAGCACTTGAAGGCCTAAGTGTGGCGGGCTAATGTTTCCTGCCAAATGTTGCAATCAGGCAAGGCGCATCATGATATTCGAAGGCACAGAGGCTTACATCGCCTCAGACGACCTCGCGGTGGCAGTTAATGCGGCGATCACTCTGGAAAGACCTCTGCTTGTTAAGGGCGAGCCCGGCACAGGCAAAACAGAGCTTGCGCGCCAAGTCGCGGCTACGCTTGGTCTGCAAATTATCGAATGGCACATCAAGTCAACTACACGCGCCCAACAAGGATTATACGAGTATGACGCTGTCGGCCGACTCAGAGACAGCCAACTCGGGGAAGGCAAAGTCCACGACGTTGCGGCATACATTAAGCGTGGAAAGCTCTGGGACGCCTTTGATGCCAGCGAGCGGGTCGTGCTATTAATCGACGAGATCGACAAGGCCGATATCGAATTTCCAAACGATTTACTTCAAGAACTGGATCGAATGGAATTCTATATATACGAAACGGGTGAGACAGTTCAGGCAAAGCAGAGACCAATTGTCATCATAACTTCTAACAACGAGAAAGAGTTACCGGACGCGTTCCTGCGGCGATGTTTTTTTCACTATATCCGATTCCCAGACATCGAAGTCCTAAAGGCAATCGTTGGCGTGCATTTCCCTGGTTTGAAGGGACATTTGCTGACAACTGCGTTAACACAGTTTTTCAAAATCCGGGACACTCAGGGATTGAAGAAAAAACCTTCGACTTCCGAAGTTCTGGATTGGCTAAAGTTGATTCTCGCCGAAGACTTGTCGCCCGAGGATCTGCGGCGCGACGGAACCGATGCCTTGCCCAAACTTCACGGCGCGTTACTAAAAAACGAGCAGGATGTGCAGCTTTTTGAACGACTGGCTTTTATGGCGCGGAGGCAATCATGACTTTGCAAATTCGCGGACTAAAAAGAAGCGATGAGCCGCACTGGAGGCGGCTGTGGCGTGATTATCTGGCGTTTTACAAAACCGAGCTACCACAAGAAGTTTTCGATGTTTATTTCGAACGGCTATTGGGCAATGACCCGAACGACTTTCACGGGTTAATCGCGGAAATAGACGGCAAGCCAATTGGGCTAACCCATTACTTGTTTCACCGGCATGGCTGGAAGATCGAGAATACATGCTATTTGCAAGATTTGTATGCCGATCCCCATGTTCGAGGAAAGGGCGTGGGTCGAGCATTGATAGAGGCGGTTTACTCCGTCGCCGACGACGCCGGGTCTTCGTCAGTTTACTGGCTAACCCAGGATTTCAACGCCGAGGCGCGAGTCCTTTATGATCGAATAGGCAAACAGACACCCTTCATTGTGTATTCGAGGCCAAAGTGGGACGCATAGTTTTCATTGTTTTCATTGCGCTTGCTGCGTGTAGCAGCCCTGAAGCCACGCGGCGGGCAACCACGCCAATCGAGCTTCCGCCAATGAAGACATTTGCGCGGGCCACACCGTCAATTCCAAGAATTTCGAATGCGGTAATCGCAAGAGATATTCTGGACTTAACATTTCGCCTGGAAAATGGCGCCGAGCTTCCCGTATTCACACGTTTCGAAGGTCCGATAACAGTGCGGGTTGTCGAACCCGCGCCCGCTAGTCTCAGACCCGATCTCCGGCGACTTCTTGAACGTTTACGTCGCGAGGCGAAAATCGATATTCGCGAAGTTGCCGACGACCAGCCCGCCAGCATAATCATTCAACCTGTAAAAAGATCCCAGATCTTGGGTGTGGCACCCTCGGCGGCATGTTTCGTTCGGCCAAACGTGACAAGTTGGTCCGAGTATCGCGCGCGCAGAAAAGACCCAAAGACATTTTGGAACAGGCTTTCCGAGCGCCGCCACATGGCAGTGTTTTTACCGTCCGACGTCAGTCCGCAAGAGATCCGCGATTGTCTGCACGAAGAGATCAGCCAAGCTCTTGGACCTGTAAACGACATTTATCGGCTTAACCAGTCCGTATTCAACGACGACAACTTTCACACGGTACTTACCGGTTATGACATGCTCATTCTGCGGGTTATCTACGACGCCGCGCTAAGGTCCGGGCTATCGAGTGCAGAGGTGACGAAGCGCTTGCCCTTGATCTTAGCAAGATTGAATCCAACCGGTGGAAATGAACGAGTGGCGGCACCGGGACCAGATTTTGACGTTTGGCGAACAGCAATCGATCGAGCAACGCAACCCGGATTGGCGCGTGGCAAGCGGATATCATCGGCACGACGAGCTGTAGCCTTGTCTGAATCCGCAGGCGCGTTGAGCACCCGATTTGCATTCTCGAACTATGTGCTAGGCCGATTGACGCTTGGAAGCGACCCCGAGGAAGCCCTGAACGCGTTTCTAAAAGCGGGCCGCATTTACCAAAACCGTTCGGATACTGCTATTCAAGAAGCGCATGTTGCCATGCAGCTCGCGGCATTTCAGCTTTCAGCGGGTCGGGCCGATACCGCCCTCGCATTGGTGAACAGTAATCTCGCAGTGGTCGCTCGATCCGAACATGCAGCACTGTTAACGCTTTTATTGCTTGTTAAGGCCGAAGCCTTAGAAGTTCTGGGGCAACCAGGCAAGGCAGCGGAAATTCAACGTGAGGCGCTCGCCTGGGCGCGATACGGTTTCGGTGACGAAAACGAAATCCGTGCGCGTGTTGCCGAAATTCGCGCCATTAGTCCCCGCCCTAACGACGAGGGCGCTTCATGATTTTGGTGGTTTCAACAATTATTGGTGTCGTATTTGGTATTTATACGGCGCGGCGCCGTGCGGGAAATCGGCTCGATATTGCGCAATACGCCGCCGGATACGGAATTGCATTTGCGATCTTGGGCTTATTCTTCGGCATACTTGTCGAGTGGATTGCTGCCTAATGTTCCTGCCCTTTTACGAGGAACTACGCAGCTTTGGCGTTCCAGTAAGTCTAAGGGAGTATTTATCTTTTTTGGCGGCGCTGGACGCCGGTCTTGCGACCTATGATGTCGATGGTTTCTACTATCTTGCCCGCACGACGATGGTCAAAAACGAGACCCACATTGATCGTTTCGACCGGGCCTTTGCCAAAGCTTTCGAAGGCATCGAAGCTATCCCTGCTGAAGCCGTCGCCCAAGCGCTTGACCTGCCCGAAGACTGGCTGCGTAAGATCGCCGAAAAGCACTTGAGCGACGCCGAGAAAGCCGAGATCGAGGCGCTCGGCGGTTTTAGCAAATTGATGGAAACGCTGCGACAGCGGCTTGAAGAGCAACAAGGGCGACATCAAGGCGGGTCGAAGTGGGTTGGCACAGCTGGCACATCGCCGTTTGGCGCCTATGGCTACAATCCAGAAGGCATTCGAATTGGGCAGGACAAATCGCGGCATCAACGAGCCGTAAAAGTGTGGGACAAGCGTGAGTTCCGTGATCTCGACGATCAGCGCGAGATCGGAACACGGACAATGAAAATGGCGCTAAAACGTCTAAGACAATGGGCGCGGGACGGGGCGAACGAGGAGCTTGATCTGGATGGAACAATCCGTGCGACGGCGACCCACGGGTATCTTGATGTTCAAACGCGCCCCGAACGCCGAAATGCAGTGAAAGTCTTGCTATTTCTGGATGTTGGCGGATCCATGGATCCGTTTGTTCAACTTGTTGAGGAACTGTTTTCGGCTGCCCGCACCGAGTTTAAACATCTTGAGCATTTCTATTTTCACAATTGCCTTTACGAGGGCGTCTGGCGCGATAATCATCGACGCTGGAATGCCCAATTGCCAACACTGGATGTGCTGAACACGTTTGGTAAAGGATATAAATGCATCTTTGTCGGCGATGCATCAATGTCACCTTACGAGATCGCCATTCCCGGCGGTGCGAACGAACATTGGAATCCCGAACCGGGAGAGACCTGGTTACGGCGCGCCTTTGCGCAATGGACAGACGCGCTCTGGATCAATCCAATTCCAGAGGCTCATTGGGGCTACACACACTCCATTTCGATGATCCGGCAAATTATTGGAGATGATCGGATGGTGCCCTTATCGCTGGACGGCCTGACCCGGGGCATGAGGCTTTTGGGGTGACGACATCGCTGCCGTTTTCGTTCAGTGCGCGATTCCGCGGGTGAAGTGAATCCGGGCATTGAACTTCGGCTAGTCGGTTGTCGTTGCGCACCGATGCAACGGACCCCATATTACCTGCATGCTCAAATTCACGCCTATCCTGCTGGCAATCTTATATGCCCTTGTGATGTATCGCTTTTCTATGTGGCGAACGCGCCGCGAGCTTGACGCGCGGTCATCCGAGCTTGCAGATCCTGAACTGAAGCGTCTGATGGACAAGATGGCGGCCGCGCTGGACCTGCCGCGCATTCGCGTTCATTTGTACGAAATTGAACCAGTCAACGGACTTGCCGCGCCAGATGGGCGAATATTCTTAACCCGCGGATTTTACCAAAAATATCGAGAGGACGACGTGACAAGCAAAGAAATTGCCAGCGTCATTGCGCACGAACTGGGGCATGTCGCGCTTGGGCACTCGCGTCGCCGAATGATCGACTTTTCCGGCCAGAATGCGATCCGCGCGGCGTTGGCGATGGTGCTAAACCGGTTTCTGCCCGGTCTGGGCGTGATGATTGCCAACTTTCTGACAACGCTATTGGCCGCACGACTTAGCCGTTCGGACGAATACGAGGCCGACGCCTATGCGTCCGCTCTTTTGGTTAAATCCGGTATTGGCACCGAGCCCCAGAAATCGCTGTTCTTGAAACTTGAAAACCTGACCGGAATGCGTGGAGCGTCGATTCCGGCGTGGATCATGAGTCATCCGAAAACCAAAGAGCGGATTGCTGCAATCGAAAAACTTGAAGCCCGATGGAAGGTGGCTGGTCAGGACGCGTAAAGTGCCTTGCCAAGGCGCGGCAGAAGCGAGCGCTTGAAAATTTTTCGCGGATTGGATGCGTCAAATCCGTCTGCCTGAGCCTTTTGCAGCGTCGCCCGGGCAATTGACTTTGCAAGATCCGGTTCCATCCGAAACTGTTCCAACAGAAACTCGTCCGGATGGCGGCGAATGATGTCGTGACGAGCTAAAGTGCGGGACGGAAAATCGCGCGAATTGAAGGTCAAAAGTTCCTCTGCCCCACCGTCGATTGCTGCGGCAAGTATAGGGATGTCATTCAAATCCGGCAGCGAGAGTTGGAGGAATGTCTCAGACGTATATTCCACCAGAGATTTCGGAAATGCCTCCATCAGACGATTGATTTCTGGATCAGGGGCATATTTTTCAGTTTTGTTGGCAACGTTCCGCCATTCACCAAGTACTTCAGGCGACCAAAGCGGCTCAAATGATTGCGCACGCGCAAACCCCATCAGCAATTCGCGAGTCAGAGTTGGAAATAGAACACAGGTGTCGATGAACACCTTCATCCGATCAGCCGAAAGGTGATCGCCTTCAGATACCCGCTTTCTGCCAAATCAGGGTGTTGGGGGTGATCGGGGCCAGCGAATCCTGTTCGA
>JBPCWO010000203.1:0-4576 GCA_051009475.1 Boseongicola sp. | reverse complement strand
GATGGTCGCCGAACTGCACGTCCACGACAGCGCCGATGACCTGGGTCACTTTGCCTATTGCGTTTGCCATTTCTGGTTCTCCGGTCTTTTAGAGCGCTTCGGCGCCCGAAATAATTTCAATCAGCTCATTAGTGATGGCCGCCTGACGCGAGCGGTTGAATGTGATCGTCAGTTTGTCAATCATATCGCCCGCATTGCGTGTTGCGTTGTCCATCGCACTCATTCGCGCGCCCTGTTCAGATGCACCGTTTTCCAGCAGTGCCGAGAAGATTTGCGTCGCGACACTACGCGGCAGCAGTTCTTCGAGGATCTCAGTTTCGTCGGGTTCGTAGTCGTAAACAGTGGAAACGCCTTCGTTTTCCTCGGTTTCAAATTTTGCTGGAATAATCTGGGTCTCGGTCGGAATCTGACTGATCACACTTTCGAATACCGAATAAAAGATCGTTGCCACATCAAATTCTTCGCCATCGAAACGAGCGAGAACATCGCTTGCGACATCTTGTGCGTTCGCGTAGCCGACGCGTTTGACTTCGCTCAGGTCCACGTGGCCAACAAGATGATCCGCCCAGTCGCGGCGAAGCTGTTCGCGGCCCTTTTTGCCGACAGTCAGAAACTTGACAGTTTTGCCGTCCTCTGTCAGCTGGGCGGCCCTCGCCTTTGCCAGCTTAACGATTGACGAGTTGAAGCCGCCGCAGAGACCACGTTCCGCCGTCATCACGACCAACAGATGAGTTTGATCGCCTCCTGTCCCGCGCAACAGTGCGGGCGCGGCTTCGCTGTCACCGACGCTGGCGGCGAGTTCCGCCATAACCGCGTTGAACTGCTCCGCATAAGGCCTCGCAGCGCCCGCAGATTCCTCCGCACGGCGCAATTTGGCCGCGGCGACCATCTGCATCGCCTGGGTTATTTTGCGGGTCGACGTAACCGAGTTGATCCGCGTTTTCAGGTCCTTAAGACTAGGCATCTATCCTGTCCTTCCGGGCTCAGCTCAGGCGAAGTCGGCAGCGTACTCATCAATAGCGGACTTGAGTCGTTCCGCATCGTCGCCTTTGACTTTCGGATCTTCGCTTGTGATCCAATCCAGCACATCCTGATGCTTGGATCGCAGATGGTTCAGCAGGCCCTGTTCGAACCGACCAACGTCACCAACCGAAATGCCGTCAAGGTATCCGTTGATGCCGGCGAAAATCACGCAGACGATTTCAGCATTGGTCAGCGGCGAATACTGCGGCTGTTTCATCAGCTCTGTCAGACGCGCGCCACGGTTCAGCAATCGCTGTGTCGCGGCATCAAGGTCCGATCCAAACTGCGCAAACGCTGCCATTTCGCGATACTGGGCCAGTTCCAGTTTCACGGAACCGGCAACAGTTTTCATCGCATTGGTCTGGGCCGATGAACCAACTCGCGAAACCGAAAGACCGGTATTCACGGCCGGGCGGATACCCTGGAAGAAAAGCTCGGTCTCCAGAAAGATCTGCCCATCCGTAATCGAAATCACGTTGGTAGGAATAAACGCGGACACATCGCCGCCTTGAGTTTCGATTATCGGCAGCGCCGTCAGCGACCCTGCGCCATTGTCTTCGTTCAGCTTCGCAGAGCGCTCCAAAAGGCGCGAGTGAAGATAAAAAACGTCGCCCGGATATGCCTCGCGTCCAGGTGGGCGGCGCAGCAGTAGCGACATCTGGCGATATGACACAGCCTGCTTGGAAAGATCATCGTAGATAATCAGCGCGTGGCGGCCATTGTCGCGGAAATACTCGGCCATCGCTGTCGCCGAATACGGTGCGAGGAACTGCATCGGCGCTGGATCGGAGGCGGTTGCAGCCACGACGATCGAGTACTCAATTGCGCCCGATTCTTCGAGCCGTTTCACAAGCTGTGCAACCGTGGATCGCTTTTGACCAATCGCAACATAGATGCAGTATAGTTTTTTGGACTCGTCGTCCCCTGCCGCCTCATTGTAGCTTTTCTGATTGAGAATCGCGTCCAGTGCGACTGCTGTCTTACCTGTCTGGCGGTCACCAATGATTAGCTCTCGCTGGCCACGGCCAATCGGGATCATCGCATCGACGGCCTTAAGGCCGGTTGCCATTGGCTCGTGCACAGATTTACGCGGAATAATACCTGGCGCCTTGACATCGGCGACCCGACGCTCGGCAGCTTCAATTGGTCCTTTGCCATCAAGCGGGTTGCCCAATCCATCAACGACACGGCCCAAAAGGGCGTCACCAGCGGGAACATCCACGATCGAATTGGTGCGCTTGACCGTATCGCCTTCTTTGATGTCACGATCTGATCCGAAAATAACGATTCCGACGTTGTCGCCTTCCAGGTTCAGCGCCATCCCCATGATGCCGCCCGGAAATTCGACCATCTCGCCGGCCTGCACGTTGTCCAGTCCATAGACACGGGCAATACCGTCTCCGACGGACAGCACGCGGCCCACTTCAGCGACTTCGGCTTCCTGGCCAAAGCTTTGGATCTGGTCTTTCAGGATTGCAGAAATTTCTGCAGCTTGGATCGCCATTTATCCGACCTCTTTCATAGTGTTTTGTAGAGCAGCGAGCTTCGATCGGATCGACGTGTCGATCATTTTCGAGCCCACTTTAACGATTAGACCGCCGATAAGGTCTTCATCGACGGTCACATTCATTTTGACATCTTTGCCAACTGACGCCTTCAGCTTTTCGGCAAGTTCCGCGGCCTGTTCATCGCTCAGCGATCGAGCGGCGCGAACTTCGGCCGTCACTTCGCCTTTTTCGTCGGCTATTAACTGACGAAGGGCAGTGACAAGATGCGGCAGCACAAACAAACGGCGATTCGACGCCATTAGTTTGAGTGTATTTGCAACGGTAACGCTCAATTCCATTTTATCCGCAATCGCAGCAATTGCGTTGCCCTGAGCAGTGCGGGTATAAATTGGAGAATTTATCAACGCACGAAAGTCCGAGCTTTCGTTCAACGCTGCCTCGATGGTGTCTATATCGCGTTCGAGCGATTCAAGTTCGCCGCCGTCTTTTGCAAGCTCAAAAACCGCGGTAGCATAACGCGACGCAATGCCGGTCGAGATTGACGATGATTCCGACACGTGGCCCCCTTCGCATTTTTTTTCTTGCACGAGCCCGAAGAAACAGGATGCCCGCCGGTCAAAACGATCCTCACCCGGCCAGTGGCCCGGCAATAAAATCTGCGGTCGTGTAACAGAGGAATTTTGACCCCGCAACAGGGTATGGGTCGATGCTGAAAATGCCACATCTCAACAAATTCAACGGGATAACCCCAGGTGCGACCGAATGCGCACGGGCGGGACGGAATGAAATTGCGTTTGAACGCAACAAATTGCGCGAGTCACGTCCTAAACCGGCTTTGGTTCAGGGTGTTTCAGACCGTCAAGAACGCGCAGTGGGCGACGAACGGCTTCCGAAAATCCAGGTCTGGGTGGCGCAGGCACCTGCTTTGTAACTTCGACAATCAAAACTCCGCCAGCAAAGCGATTGGAAACCCTGCGGCCCAATTTTTCCCACATACCAGCAGTCTTCAACCAAAACGGCGTCGCCGATGGCGGCTGATAGAGTGCGGCGAGGTGGCGTTCGGGAATTAATCCAATTTGCCGAAGCTGCGCTTCCAACTGCCCAAGCGAAAACGGCCTTCCGAATCCAAAAGGTGTTTTGTCGCGCCGCGACCATAGGCCCGCACGGTTGGGCACGATGAACAGCCCGCGCCCCTGCGGCGCAAGGACTCGATAGCATTCATCCAATAGTGGGATCGGTTGTTCGCTGTTCTCAAGCCCATGCATAACGATCAGCTTGTCAATGCTGTCTGCTTCCACGGGCCAAAGCGTTTCTTCGCACAACACCGACACATTTTTTTGTCCGGCCGGCCACGGCATGACGCCCTGCTGTCCCGGCATCAACGCTATCACCCGGCTGGCATTAGCAAGATAGGGCCGCAACAGGGGCACTGAGAAGCCAAATCCCGCAACTGACTGACCTTTTGCGTCGGGCCAAATCATTGCCACCTGATCCTGGATCGCCCGTTGCGCCGCGCGCCCAAGCCTGGTGCGGTAGTAAAATGTTCTTAAATCCAGCACGTCGACGTGCATTGCGGTTCGCGTCCACTTGCCCGAAACTTATGGTACAGCATACTCGGATCATGAGGCATTGCCATGACATTCAAGCTTTTGACGATCCCCTGTTTATCTGACAACTACGCGTTTCTTCTGCATGGGAATGGAAAAACCGCACTTGTTGACGCGCCCGAGGCGGCGCCCATTGCAAACGCCTTGGCGGCAAACGGCTGGGGTTTGGACGAAATCTGGCTGACCCATCACCATCACGATCACACCGGTGCGGTGAAGGAACTTCGCACTGATACGGGCGCGATAGTTCGGGGCGCCAAGGCGGATTTGCGTCGTTTGCCTGCGCTTGACAGTGAATTGGTCGAAGGTGAGGAATTTCAATTCTCAGGGTCGGACGTACATGTTTTAGACGTTTCCGGACACACTGTCGGCCACATTGCCTTTCACGTGCCCGAAGCGAACGCCGTCTTCACAGCTGACAGCCTGATGGCACTTGGA
>JBPCWO010000202.1:0-7209 GCA_051009475.1 Boseongicola sp. | reverse complement strand
GCCGCAGCAGGTGTGGGACTGAAAAATCCGAGGTATATGCCGCCAATCACCACACCGAATACCGCACCAACCGGTAGAACGTTTATTGTCGCGGCAATAAATTCGGATCGCGGGATGCTTGCGCCTTTGGGGCCAGCATCTGGCCAAACCAATACATAGATCAATATTGTGACGATAAAGAAAAGAACGGCAATCAGGCCAGGGACCAAGGCCGCCATAAACATCGTGACAACGTTCGCCTCAACAATAATCGCGTATATGATCAAGACAACTGAAGGTGGAATCAAAATTCCCAAAACCCCGCCAGCCGCGATTGTTCCGGTCCCAAGTCGCGACGAATAGTTGTATCGCTTCAGTTCGGGCAATGCGACGCGCCCCATGGTCGATGCCGTCGCAAGTGATGAGCCGCAAACCGCACCAAAACCGGCACAGGCCGCAATTGCCGACACCGCTACACCACCTCGCATCCAACCCAGCCAGGCGTTGGCAGCACGAAACAGGTCCGTGCTTAACCCGGTGCGCGATGCAATGGCGCCCATGAGCACGAATAAAGGTACAACTGAAAGGTCATAGGTCGAGAACTGCCCGTATGCGAGATCTTTTAGCTGGCTGAGGACAATCAAGGGCCCATTCAGCAGCGCAATGCCAACACCCCCGACCGTAATCATCGCATAAGCAATTGGTAATCGGATCGCGATCAGAAAAACTAGAACACCAAGTCCCAGAAAACCAATTGTAATGCTGTCCATGCCTTATCCCGCTGCTGCGCCACGAGCGCGCGAAAGGGCTTCTGATAATGTGATCAACGAAGCAACGAACAACAACCCAAGCGAAATAAGGGCTGGAACAAATGCCCACCAAATCGGAATTTCAAGTATACCCGTAAACTCTGTATATTCTCGATAATCCTGTAATCCTGCGCCCATGCGCCAGATCAAGATTGCGGCAAACAGTAATGCAATCAGCCCGGCGAAAACCGAAAACATTGCGATGGTTCGCGGTCTGGCTCTGGCCGTAAAGATGTCCGCTGAAACATTTGCGCCAACCAATTGGCAGTAAGGCAAGAAGCAGAATGCCGCGATTCCCGCGCCCATCTCCGTCAGTTCAAAGTCACCCGGAAATGGGCGATTAACAATTGCCCCGGCAAGTATGGACCATGTGTTCACCAATACGACGCAGACCAGTACTGCGCCTCCAAAAAGCGCCCATCCAGTAATCGCGACGCGGGCGAAATCTACAGACCTCGCCCACATCGATTGCGTTGGGGAATTCATTCCCTAGTTGCTTGCCATATTGTCAGCGACAAGTTTCTTGGCTTGATCATAAAGTGCCTGACCGTCGATGCCTTTTTCGTTCATCTCGCTGATCCAGCGATCAACAACGGGCGCAACAGCAGTTTCAAAAGCGGCCCATTCGTCATCCGAAAGCTGGATGTGGGTGTTCCCGGAACTTGTGGCCACTTTTAGGCCGCCAGCCTCTGCGCCGTCCCAAACTGCACCGACTTCAGCGTGCCATTCAGCGCCGGAATTGTCCGCGAATATCTTCTGAATGTCGGCGGGCAGGCTGTCCCAACGGGCCTGATTCATGATCACTGAAAACGAAGTTGTGCCCAGCCGCTTTCCGCCGGGGCCTTCGATTTGATACGCGGTCTGTTCCTGAATTTTCAGCGGCGGAATTATTTCAAACGGAATTAATGCCCCGTCGATGACTTTTTTCGACAAGGACGCCGGGATTTCCCCAACTGAAGTCTGGACGGGACTAGCACCAAGCGCTTCGACCACCCAAGAACCGGTGCGGGATGGTATCCGGATTTTCTTGCCGACTAGATCGTCAGGCGAGCGAACCTCGTCAGACACCATATGGATAGCTTGACCGCCGTGAACGTGTTGAAATAACGCGACCAGCCCCTTGAAATCTTTGCTTAATTCATCTTCGTACATAGCCTGCATCGCGCGGTTGACGGCACCGCTGTTACCCTGATGGACGCCGGGCAATTCAAACACTTCTGTGCGGGGAAAAGCGCCCGCGGCGTAAGCATTCACGATCCATGCGAGGTCGACTACACCATCGCGGACTTGCCGCGGCAATTGAGGCGGTTTGCCGCCAAGGGTCATCGAGGGAAAGATCTCGATTTTGATACGCCCGTCAGACGCATCCATGATGCGTTGCGCCCACGGCTCCAGCATCTTGGTGTGTGCTGGCGCCTTCGGGCTCAGGAAGTGATGAAGCTTGAATTCAAACTCTTCCGCGAACGACGCACCGGCCGCGGTGACTGCAATTGCTAGGCCTGCGATCACTGATTTTGATAACTTTCGAATTTTCATTGGTGTTCCTCCACAGTTGGCATAGTTTACTGGCTTGGCTCAGAAATTCTATCGTTTCATTGCTCTTGTTGCATGATGCGAACTCAGACCGCTCCGAATTTTGGCTGCCAATCCTATTCACCCAAATTCATCGTTTTGTCAGACCGATCCTTACCACCGACAGCCCTTAGTGTTGGCGGCAAATCTCTTCCGGCGGCTCCACCGTCCAGAATTTGGCTTAGTTTCGTGTGAGAGTCATCAGCGAGCGCCGCACTGATTGCAGCTCGAAGAAGAACAGCGTCATTGGGATTGAAGCCACTCTTAACCGCCGGGTCTACTATCGACTCAGTGATCCTATCGTAAGCGGCTCTGCCACGCATCAAAGTGTCAGAGTAACCCTTCAAAACACGTGGCAACTCTGCCAATCCTTCGGCAAAACCCGGCGAATTAGGCAAGGCGACTTCCATCGCACGCATCCAGCGGTCAATCGCAGATTGCTCACGTGCGAAGCGAAGACTTTTTCGGCGAATGCGTTTCAGAGAGGCTACAAAGCGTAGCATCCAATACCCAAATACACCGTTGGAGCGTAACCGGACACCGCGCCCGAGAAAGGGAATGTCCTTGCCCCGTTCTGCGCGTTCCGAAATCCAAGAGCCCGCGGGAACCGGCAAAATATCTGCTATTTCCTCCGCGCGAGGCTTCAAGAACTCTGTTAGCCTTAGGACTTGATCTGGCTGCAAATTGATATCGGACTGAACTCGGTCAAAACGAGCAGTCCGTGTCTTGAGGTCGGCCACTCGCGCGACGTCTTCATAAGACATCCAAAGTGCCAATCTACGACATGCCTCCTTTAGTGCATTGCATGACTGTAAGTCCGAGAGATCCGTGACGGAGACAAGCCGTTCAGTTTCTTCTAAGTACATCGTACCGTAGGCTTTATCCTGGAAATCTATGCAACGGGCGCAGCCGAGTTCGATGACATCTTGAATATCGGATGGTGTATTTGTTGAAGGCCGCAAAGACGACGCTGGCAGAGATTGGTCCTGACTCAATTGGTCGACCAATTCTGGCAATTCCTTCACACTCTGGAGCGCGGCATCGAAGCCCGCAATCGAGTTTGGATCGGACAATTCATTGCGTGATGCTTCTACGGGCCACGGTAATACTTCGCTGCCCGCCAGCGCGCCAAACATCGCCGCGCTGACATATGTGTGGTTTTGCTCGGCAATCTTGGCGAGATCCAGCAAAACACATTTCTTGCTCATCGCCTCCACGGCTTGCACGACATCCTTTGAGTCAATTCGGCCATCACCCATCTCGATCTTTTCGGCTGTCGTCAGGACTCGTGCAGATGAAGATATCGTTGTTGTGAGATTAGGCGAAACGTAACCCGCGACCATTGCACGGGCAGTTTCGACAAGCTCGCTGGAAACCAAAACATCGACGCGAGCCGGCATCGGAACAAGTCCAAAAACGGGAACATGGACGCCAGTTTCCATTGCAATTTCAATATAATAACTTGTTGATCCCGTCCTCTGGGCGACGCCTGGCACCGACGTTGCCTGACAGTTATGTCCGGCTGCGCGAGCCGCACCGACAATCCAATTCATCAAAAGACCGCCGCCTTCGCCGCCGAGCGCCGCCAACAGAATGCGCAGAGGGGCCGTTGCCTTAGCGTCGCTCATATAACAGCTTTCGGAATGAATCTCTTCCGCACCACATCTCGGGCGCGATCCCACCAATTTGGATTTGTGATTACTTCCGCTCGCCACAACGACGGGCAAAGGGTTGCCGCATGCGCGACTTCGCCACAAAGCCCACAGCCAACACAGCCGTTAGTCACATGCGCAACTGGATCTGTCTTAAGTGGGTCCGAGGACGCTTTGATGGTCAAAGTCGGGCAGCCTGACAATCGAATACAGGAATGATCACCAGTGCAGGTGTCGTCATCCACTCCAAATCTTGCTCGTAAAACACGTTCTCCATTTTCCAATGATTTGGCTCGAATTGGTTTGATGCGCCTTTGTCTTTCAAGTTGGCATTCTCCTTCGGCAACGATCACCTTGAGCCCGGTGAATTTCGTATTGAAGGCATCCAGAAGCGTGTCGCGCATTTTCGAGACATTGTAAGTGTGGACCGTTCGCAGCCACTTGACGCCGACACCCTTCAGCGCATTCTCGATTGTTTTCTCGCCGTGAGTTGCGCTCTTCTCTGCAGCGGTCAGTCGCAATTGACTATCAGGCGATGAAATCAGTTCTTGCGTGCCCGTCGCGGAAGAATACCCGTTTTTCATCACGATAAGTATGCCGTCGCCACCATTCATGAGGCGCGATGTGACTCCGGATAGAAGACCGTTGTGCCAGAAGCCTCCGTCACCCATCACAGCGATCGGCCGTTTTTTCTGAAAACTTGCGATGGACGAATTCGAAGCAAGGCTCATTCCATAGCCGAGGATTGAATTCCCAAAATTGAACGGTGCGAAAGTCGCGAATGCATGACAGCCAATATCGGCCGAATAATGGACTTTTCCGATCTCTTTTTCCGTGAGTTTCAGAGCAGCAAAAAAGGGTCGCTCAGGACAGCCAGTGCAGAATCCGGGTGGACGGGGTGGGACCGGCGCAGCCAAAAGGTTTGCCGCTTGCTTCTGTAGTGCGGCAACTTCGTCCGAATAGTCTTCGTGCAACGGCCGATTTTCAATTGACTCGAGATGCTGGCGCAGAAACAAACCGATGCCTTTTGCCAGAACTTCAGAAGTGTATTCACCGGACATTGGAAGTATATCTTTTCCGACAAGAGTGGTGGTCGCTCCGCCACGGCGCAAAATCGTCCCGATTTCGTTCTCGATATATTCCGGCTGGCCTTCTTCAAGTACCAGAACGGCGGATTTGTCTTGCGCGAATTTAATGATTTCATCCGGAACCAACGGATAAACCACATTTAGCGCCATAATCGGCACATCGCTTGTACCTTGAGCATCGGCAAGGCCCAGTTCAGTCAAAGCCCGGATCAGCGCGTTATATAGTCCGCCTTGCACGATCACCCCGACATCTCGATGCTGGCCTTGGAACACTTCGTTGAGGTTGTGTTCGCGGATAAAGTCCCGGGCCGCGCGCATTCTCTGCCCCGATTTCAAACGTTCATGGCCAAATGTCGCTGGTGGATGCGCCAGTTTTTCGTATTCGTGTGGTGCCGGCTCGACCAGGACTTCTTTCATCGAGATTTTAGGTGAAAGGTTGTTTTTGGCTTCAAATTTCCCCTGAAGATGGCAAGCTCGAATTCGCAGTTCCATCATCACAGGGGTGTTTGACGCTTCGGACAGCTCGAACGACTTTTCCACACAGTTTACAATGCTGGTCAGATTTGGCCGCGGATCCATAAGCCACAACGTGGACTTCATTGCATACGCATGGGTGCGTTCCTGAATAACCGATGACCCTTCGCCATAATCCTCACCGACGACGATCAATGCGCCACCCAAAACGCCTGGCGACGCCAAATTGGACAATGCATCGGCCGCAACATTGGTGCCGACAATGGATTTCCAGGTTACTGCGCCGCGCACAGGATACATGATCGACGCGCTCAGCATTGCCGCTGCGGCGGCTTCGTTCGTGCAGGGTTCGACATGGACGCCAAGTTCTGACATTTCAGGCGCGGCCTGCACCATAACATCAATCAGATGGGAAACAGGTGCGCCTTGATAGCCGCCGATATACGTCACCCCGGATTGAAGTAGAGCCTTGGTTACGGCGAGAATGCCTTCGCCATAAAACGTTTCTCCTAGCCCAAGCTTGAGCTTTTCAATTTCGCGGGCAAACGAAACTTCCATATGTCCCCCGGGTTGCGGTCGCTGTAAATTTTGCATTTTCAGCGTCGTGGCGCAATTTGGCCGGGGAAAATCTGTTTTCGCGTCTCACTCGGTCGGATCCATAAATCGTCGAACAGCCCGACAGTTTTGAAATACCCAGCGGCGAATTGGCCGGTTCATCTTCGCCTGTTTCGGCGAAGTAGGTGTTGTTAGTCACAACATCAGCTCTTAAACCCCGAAATGAAAAAAGAAGGGACCGCGCGGGAACTGCGGCTGAGCAAAATATGAAGCTTTATTCATACTGGCGGTCAACCACATCCTATCGCGTTCGAGCCGCGCTAAACTTAAAACGCGCTGATTACGAAATTGTTCCCGTTGACCTAGTCGCGGGTGAACAGTGCCAGCCGAATTACACTCAAATGAATCCGAGTGCCGGGGTGCCGACCTTGGTGCTCGATGATGGCACTATTCTGACCCAGTCTATGGCAATACTTGAGTATGTTGATGCGACGTGGCCTAAGCCTTCGTTGATCCCACGTGATAAATTGGAGCGTGCCCGTGTTATGGCTGCAGCGTACTCTGTGGCGACAGACATTCACCCAGTGAACAATCTACGCGTGATCGGCCAGTTGAAGGCGCGATTTGGAGCTCCGCCAGATCAGACTCTGTCGTGGATGCAGCACTGGATGGAAAAAGGTTTTGCAGCAATCGAAACGCAACTTGGCGATGAATCCAAGTTTGCATTCGGCGACACGCCGAACATAGCGGATTTGTGCATCACTGGGCAGGTATATAACGCGCACCGATGGGGCGTTTCTCTGGCAGCGTATCCCCGGATCGAACGAATTGAGGCGAACTGCCTGAGCATCCCAGAAATTGCTGCAGCGCATCCCGATAATCAAACTGACGCAAAAGCGAACAAATGACTCTATAGAAACAATGTTCGACAAACATGATAACGCGAACGAACTGGTTCACAGACCAAAGGGTGACTTCACATGGCAAAGGCATTCGCTTCTCAGGGCGACCTGACCGAGAAAAAGATAACCTTTGACGAGGTGGGCGAGGGTCTTTGGGCATTCACAGCCGAAGGCGATC
>JBPCWO010000201.1:0-10023 GCA_051009475.1 Boseongicola sp. | reverse complement strand
TCTGGCGCTGGGGCTTGCGGTGATGACAGGCGGCTTTGTGGCGCTTTACACAACGTGGGATGCTTTCGTCATCCGTGCAACGGCGGATCCACTGACATTCGTTGCGTGGTTTTTTCTGATTGATGGGCTAGCGTTTCCAATCGTTTATCTGGTGCGGAATCGCGGACGTTTGCCCGAGCCCGTTGGACCGTTACTGAAACTCGGATTCAGCGGTGCCCTGGTGGCTTTCTTTTCGTTCGGAGGCATCATGCTGGCCACACGGCTGGACAAGGTAGGCGAAGCGGCCGTTTTGCGGGAAACGAGTGTCGTATTTGCCGCGTTGATCGCATTCATATTCTGGGGTGAGAAGGTTGGTCCACGTCGGCTGTCGTTGATGGCACTGATTGCTTTGGGAGCTGTCGTCGTTGAATGGGGCGGATGAAGGCGCCCTGCGCACCAGCGGAGAATTGCGTCAATTGGCGTTGCTTGAGCGAAGTCGGGACGTTAAGTGACCGGGATGAACGAAAAACCATTGAACCCAGCTGTAAAACAGGTGCTCGAACTTGGGCCGCCGATCCTGTTTTTCGCGGCCTATCTTTGGATGCGCGACCAGACTTATATGGTTGCCGGTACTGAATACGACGGATTTATCGTGGCGGCGGCGGTATTCGTGCCGATCTTATTGCTGAGCATCGCGGTGCTTTGGAAACTGACGGGAAAGCTTTCTCGGATGCAGGTTTTCACCGCGATTTTAGTGATAATTTTTGGCGGGCTGACTGTCTGGTTCAATGACGAGCGGTTCTTCAAGCTGAAGACCACGATCGTTTACGGTCTTTTCGCAGGCCTGTTGGGTATCGGTTTGTTGCAGGGACGGTCATATCTGGCGTGGGTCATGTCGGACTTTCTACCGATGGCGCAGGAAGGCTGGATGAAACTCACGCGGCGGCTGACTGGTTTTTTTGCCGCACTGGCCGTTGCAAATGAAGTGGTCTGGCGGACGATGTCGACCGACGCATGGGTCAAAATCGAAACGTTTGGGTTTCCGGTGCTAATGTTCGTCTTTTTGTGGTCGCAGATTGTGACGTTGCAAGAATACTTCATCGAAGACGACGCTGGCGAGTAGCGCGCGAAGAGTTTAGCCAGATTATTCACATTATGGCGGCCAGCTGTTCGCCCCAAAATCCATACCCAACAAATCGCCGCGCTTCTCGTCCAAAGGGCGGGCCAGGACGATTGCCTATTCCGGAGCCGGGCTGTCCGAGTATTCGACCTTGGTCAGGGTGTTGCGGTCGAGGCGGTCAAGAAACCGGACGCCTGCGCGACCATCGTGGCACCAGTGAACCAGCGCTTTAGTGTCTTTTGGGCCCAGTTGCAGTCGCACGGCTGTACCTTCGAGAATTGAGTAAGGCACCTTTAGCTTTGCACCGTCGCGCGAAATATCGATGATCGTCGCTGGTATTGCTTCACCTTCCACAAAGAGCAGGACTTTTTGCTTGGTTTGAACGCGATTTGGGCGATATTGCATGCGGTTGGGTCCGTGGCACGAGCCTGACGCCTCGGACTATCGAGAATCTGTTAAAAACTTCTGACGCCTATCCCTTTTGGCCAAACAAGATTTTGTTGGCTTCGGCGCGCTCTTCGTCAGTTTGCGGTCGGTCTCGCAACTCTTCGCCAACAGCTTTTCCGCGCTTAACAGCCGGGCGCGCCCAAACCGCGTCCAGCCAGCGGGCGAAATTGGGTTTGTCGTCGATCGTTTGTTGTTGTCGTTCCCAGTTCTGCGCCCACGGCCAGATCGCCATATCGGCAATCGTGAACGCATCGCCTGCGACGAATTCGCGGTCGGAGAGGCGATTGTCCAGTACACGATAAAGCCTGCCGACTTCGTTCCGGTAGCGGTCCTGCGCATAGGGGAGGACTTGTGGAGGTTCCAGCGTCGGGGCGTAACTCAGAAAGTGATGCGCCTGGCCCGCCATTGGTCCAATTCCGCCCATCTGCCACATCAGCCACTGGTCGACCTCGATACGCTCGCGCTGGTTTTCGCCGCAGAACTGGCCGGTTTTGCGCGCGAGATACTGCAGGATCGCGCCGCTTTCGAAGATCGATATAGGTTCGCCATCGGGACCATCGGGATCGGTGATCGCGGGCATCCGGTTGTTTGGCGCAATCTTGAGGAATTCGGGATCGAACTGGTCGCCCTTGCCGATGTTGATCAGGTGAAGTTTGTACGGCAGGTCCATTTCTTCGAGCGCAATCGTGATTTTCCAACCGTTAGGTGTCGGCCAATAATAGAGGTCGATTGGGGCATTCATGGTTGTTCCTTTCGGGCTGCGCGAAAGGTGACAGGTTTTTACGGGAGTTCAAGGATAGTTGGAGTTGCCTCGAGTTTGAGGACGACAATGCCTACCCGCTGTGCTCGTCCAGTTTCAGGACCGGATTGGCAAAGTATGGCGGCGAACTATGTTCGAATTAGATGAGGAGTGCCCTGGCAGTTCTCAGTGCCCGAATCATTTGGTCGATTCGGTAGTTCTGCAGTCCCTCAGAGAGCGATTCCCTAAGCATCAGGCGTCTCTTTTTTTCACAGCATTCAAAATTCGGGCCAGAAATTTCCCCATAATTGAAACTTGCCCGAGAATGTTTGGGAAGCAGTTGAACGGCGCAAAAATAAAATACGGTCATGGAGGGGGATTTTCCTCGCTAAGATTGTGGAGTGAGAAAATGAAGATAAGAAGATTTGCTGTTGCGGCATTTGCCGCGATAAGTTTGTGGGCCGCCGCGCCCGTGTCCGCGGCTTCAATTGCATCGGTAGGCACGACGGACGTCACTGTTGCGGACCCAGTTCTTGCATTCCTTAGCGGAGCGGGAATCGCTGCGTCGCCAATTGCACCAGCTACTGCTTCGGGTGCCGCATTCTCGTTTCCGGTCACCGGAGGCGACACCGACTCGTTGCTGATTGCGCATTCGGGTGGACTACAACTGTCAGCTGGCGCGGCCTTTCTTGAAGCCACGAACTTCACGATTGATGGTTTAGGTGGAACAGTAAGCGCCGATGTTTCGAGCAGCGCCTTTGCGTCTGTTTTACAGATTCCGATTTTTGGACTTGCCGCGGTAAGCCTGGCAGGGCCGATCACCGCAGATTTGGTGATCAATTCAAATCTCAACGGTGCGCTTGGCGCGACATTCGCTGGCGATGCTGACCTTGGACTAACGGGCCTTGTGTTTGGTTCGGCGTCAACTTCGCCTGTACCCGTGCCACTGCCAGCCGCGATGCCCCTGTTCCTTCTAGGCCTCGCCATATTTGGTGTGCTGGGTAGGCGCAGGAAAGTAATTTAAAGCATTTGAACGCTTCGGGATCGCGCGACGAGCGCGATCCCAGATACTTTGGTTATTGGTAGTCTCTACACGAACGGTAGCTATTTCCGCAAAGCGGACCTTGATTGTCGCCCAGATTTCCCTTTCGCTTGACCCTGCGTGCGCCTCCGGCTAATTCATTTTACGTGGCGATTTGTTCACCGGATTGCGGGCCACGTAAAATATTCCGCTAAAGAGGTCAGGGACGAACCAGCCCCCGGCGCTCACGCGGTGGGGGCTTTTTGTTGGCGATAGGTGGCATCCCGATGTCAGACAATTGGAAAACCAGGACGAAGCTTGTCCACGGCGGCATTCGCCGGAGCCAGTATGGCGAAGTCGCCGAGCCGATTTTCCTGACCCAGGGGTTTGTCTACGAAAGTGCCGAACAGGCCGCAGCGCGGTTCGAAGAGGCGGGCGAGGATGAGTACATCTATGCCCGTTACGGCAACCCGACGGTGCGGATGTTTGAGGAACGCATTGCGCAACTCGAAGGCGCCGAAGATGCGTTTGCGACGGCAAGCGGGATGGCGGCGGTCAATGCCGCACTTGCGTCGATGCTCAAGGCTGGTGATCACGTGGTGTCGGCGCGGGCGCTTTTTGGGTCGTGTCTATATGTCCTTGAAGATGTGCTGATGCGGTTTGGCGTCGACGTAACGTTTGTCGATGGCACCAATCTGGACGAATGGCGTGCGGCGATGCGACCCGACACCAAAGCGGTGTTTCTGGAAACCATGTCGAACCCGACACTTGAAGTCATAGACCTCAAGTCGGTGGCGGATATTGCCCATTCGGTTGGAGCGACGGTTATCGTCGACAATGTCTTTGCGACACCGGTTTTCAGCCGCGCGTTCGAGCTTGGAGCCGATGTCGTTGTTTATTCAGCGACCAAGCACATTGACGGGCAGGGACGCGTCCTTGGCGGTGTGGTGCTGGGCACGCGCGAGTTTATCCGCAAAATACTGGAACCTTATCTAAAGCATACAGGCGGCGCGATGAGCCCGTTTACCGCGTGGTTGTTGCTAAAATCGCTGGAAACTCTGGACCTGCGGGTTCGGGCGCAGACAGATGGGGCGTTGGCGGTTGCCGAAGCACTGGAGGGTGATCCGCGCCTCTCGCGGGTGATCTTTCCGGGGCTTCCATCACATCCCGACCATGCGATTGCGATGGCGCAGATGGAAAAGGGTGGCACCGTCGTTTCGTTGGAAATCAAGGGCGGGCAGGCAGCGGCGTTTCGGTTTCTGAATGCGCTAAAGATCGTGATCATTTCGAACAATCTGGGTGATGCGAAATCCATTGTGACCCATCCGACAACGACGACCCATCAACGCTTAAGCGATGAGCAACGCGCGGATCTGGGAATTACGCCCGGGTTAGTTCGACTGTCCGTTGGGATTGAAGATCCGGCAGATCTGATCGCAGATCTTAAGGGCGCCTTGGAGGCCGTGTGAAGCCGTTTCTGGTTCTTCAGCTGCGACCCGAGGATGACGCCTCGGACGACGAGTTTCATGCGATCCTCGATAAGGGCGGATTGGAGTCCCATCGTGCTCATCGAGTTCGGCTGGAGCGTGAACCATTGCCGGCCGATCTGTCGCTGGATGACTTTGCGGCGATCATAGTTGGTGGAGGCCCGGGGTGCGTAAGCGATCCGGCGGACAAAAAAACACCCGATGAAGCCAGGGCCGAGGCAACAATCATGGGATTGATGCCCGAGATTACGGCGTCCGATAAACCTTTCTTGGGGTGTTGCTATGGGATCGGTATCCTGGCCCATCATCTGGGTGGCGAGGTGTCGAAAGACCGATACAGCGAACCCGTCGGTCCGGTGACTTGTCGAGTAACATCCGACGGTCAACAGGATCCATTGCTGAAAGGATTGCCCGAAGTCTTTGACGCATTGGTTGGCCACAAAGAGGCGGTTCAAGCGCTGCCTCCGGGAGCGGTGCATTTGATGTCGTCGGAACCTTGTCCCTATCAGATGTTGCGGTTTGGGGAGAATGTTTATTCGACCCAATTTCACCCCGAGGCCGATGCCGAAGTTTTTGCGGAGCGAATCAGGATTTACGGCGGGCACGGGTATTTTGAACCCGAGGAGGCTGTGGCGCTGACAGAAGCTTGTCATGCTGCCAACATCATGTTTCCAAAAGAAATTCTTCGTCGGTTTGTCGCCCGTTTTGGCTAGTCTGAAGAATTTCTAAACTCGTAAACGAAGTGTGAACGTTCGGCGAGTATCCAAAGTTGATCCTGCTGCAGGGGCCAACGACTTTGGGAGCATTCAATGAACGTATTTGCAACTGGCATTGACAGTGTGCCGACAAGGGAGGAGGCCGCAGAAGCGCTTGCAGTGCTGCGAGCCTGGGCCAGACGCGGTAATAGCGATGGTCACGACACTTTGGTGCCGGTACTTGCCGGTCTTGGCGTTAACGACTCGACAATTTATCCGAATTTTTCCGCGACATACCCTGCTGCGTTCGAAGCGGATCAGATGTACAAGGCGTCTTTGCCTGACCTGCAAAATGGTCCCAGCGCATTAATCAAAGGTGCGCACTGCCAAATCCATCACGTCGGTATTTCCAATTTCCGGTTGCCGGTAAACTTTAAGACGCGCAGCGGGGCGTCCCATGCCTTGGAATGTTCTGTAACTGGTACTGTTAGTCTGGAGGCCGAAAAAAAAGGCATCAACATGAGCCGGATCATGCGGTCGTTTTATGTTCACTCAGAGAAAAGCTTTAGCTTCGAGGTGATAGCGGCGGCGCTGGATGACTACCAAAACGACCTGGAGAGCGTTGATGCGCGAATTCAGATGCGATTTGCGTATCCGATCGAAGTAGAAAGTCTACGCTCGGGGCTGCGAGGTTGGCAGTATTACGACTTTGCACTGGAACTCGCAGAGCAAGGCGGCGTGCGGAAACGGATCCTGCATTTTGACTATGTCTATTCTTCAACTTGTCCCTGTTCGCTTGAACTGTCTGAACACGCACGGAAAACACGAGCGCAACTGGCAACTCCGCATTCGCAACGCTCGGTCGCTCGTCTGTCGATTCTGACAGACCCGGACGCCGAAGTGATCTGGTTTGAGGACATCGTTGGTCTTTGCCGCAATGCAGTGCCGACCGAAACCCAAGTGATGGTGAAGCGGGAGGACGAGCAGGCTTTTGCGGAGCTCAATGCGGCCAATCCAATTTTTGTCGAGGATGCTGCCCGTCTATTTGCCGAGGCACTTCATGGCGATGATCGCGTCGGCGATTTTCGTGTTGTGGCAAGCCATCAGGAAAGCCTGCACAGCCACGATGCTGTGTCCGTCTTGACCGAGGGTCCGACATTTGTGGCGGAAAGCCTGGGGCCACGGTACTTCGACTCGCTGTTTCATGTCGGCTGAGGTGCTTTTCACCGTTTATTCGTCGGACTAATCTGGCTGCAAGAGGAGCCCGCGTGTCTGACGAGATTGAATGGACCTGTCGTTGTGGAGCATTTCGCGCGCGAATTGATCTGCGTTTAAGCGGACGAGTTGTCTGCTATTGCAAGTTTTGCCAGGCTTTTGCGAACCAAACTGGGGCGGCGGACCAGTTGGATGGCGCTGGTGGAACTGACCTTATTCAGACTGTGCCCGAGCGATTAAAAGTGCTGACTGGATTTGGCCATTTGAGGTGTCTCAGGTTGTCGCGCAAAGGCCCGCTTCGTTGGTATGTTACCTGTTGCGGCGCACCGCTGGGCAGCACCTTTTCACGTCGATTCCTGCCTTATCTGACAATCACGGTAGCGGGTTTGGTGAACCAAGAGGAACTTTCGCCAGTTCATGTGCGGGCAAACCTGGCAACCGCGCGAGCGCCAATCAAAAACCAAAACCAGCGCTGGTCGGCGTTTCTATATATGTTTGGGCGTCGAACGATTGGTTCCTGGTTGTCGGGAGGATTTCGCGAAACGCCATTTTTTGATCGCGATGGAAAACTTGTAGCCGAAATTGAGAGGCTAACGCCCGGTCAAAAAATTGCCGCCTTTGCAAGCACCAAGGGCAGTTGACTTGGCCGCGAGAGCGGGACAAGGCTCGGCCCCATGATCGATCTGCGCCCTGTCGGATATGTCATCGGCCTTCTCGTCGCCGCGTTGGGGGCAGCGATGGTTGTACCGCTTGTCGTGGATGCGTTGGACGGAAACGGCCACGCTGACGCCTTTCTGCAATCTTCCATTCTGACGGTTGTGATCGGCGGCCTGATGGCACTGGCATGTGCAAATGGTGTTGGGCAGAGGTTGACGATCCAGCAGACGTTTTTGTTGACCACGGGAGTTTGGCTCGCGCTGCCGATTTTTGGCGCAATCCCGTTTGCCCAGGGCGCGACCGAAGCGAGTATTACGGACGCATTCTTTGAGGCGATGTCAGGTTTGACAACAACCGGGTCAACGGTTCTGAGCGGGTTGGAGGAGTTGCCGCCAGGATTGCTTTTGTGGCGCTCGATGCTGCAATGGTTCGGCGGCATCGGGATCATCGTTGTGGCGATGGTATTCTTGCCCGAGCTTCGGGTGGGGGGCATGCAGATCTTCCGATCTGAGGCTTTTGACACAGTTGGCAAAGTACTGCCCCGGGCCGCCGAAATTGCCTCGCGGATCTCGATTGTTTATCTTTCGTTGACCGTATTTTGTGCGACAGGGTATTTTGCGACCGGGATGGGATTGTTCGACGCGGTAAACCACGCGATGACAACCATCGCCACTGGCGGATTCTCAACAAGTGACAATTCATTCGGCGCATTTCCGACAGCCGCAACGTATGTCGCGATGCTGTTCATGGTGCTCTCCAGCCTGCCGTTCGTCCGTTACGTTCAGCTTTTGGCCGGAACCGCAGAACCAATTTGGCGCGACAGCCAGATAAGGGTCTTCTTGGGCGTACTCGGGGCAATAATTGCGACTGTGTTGGTTTTTCGCATTGTCGCCAGCGATGTTTCCCTTGATCGGAGTCTACGCGATGTTGCGTTTAACATAACGTCGATCATGACCGGGACCGGATACGCCAATACCGATTACCAACTTTGGGGCGGATTCCCGGTGGCTGTCGTGTTCTTTTCCGGGCTGATAGGTGGATGTGCCGGTTCGACCTGCTGTTCGATCAAGATTTTTCGTTACCAGCTTCTTTTTGCGGCGGTTTCCACCCAGATCCGCCGTATCCACTCGCCGCATGGCGTCTTTAATCTCAAGTATGATGGTCGCACTGTGAGCGAGGACGTGGCGTCGTCGGTGATGGCGTTTTTCACAATTTTCATAACGTCGATCGGAGTGCTGTCGATATTGCTGAGCGCCACCGGCCTGGATTTCGTGACCGCGTTAAGCGGGGCGGCGACGGCGATTGCCAACGTCGGGCCGGGTTTGGGCGATCAGATCGGACCCTCGGGTAATTTTGGCGGCCTGAATAACACCGCGAAATGGCTGCTGTCCGCAGGGATGTTGATTGGACGTTTGGAACTGCTGGCGGTGTTTGTGATCTTTACCTTGCGATTCTGGAGGGCGTGATGCGGCCGTTGGGCGTTGAATTGGCGGCTATGCTGGCGGACCGGGGCGTGGACACCGTTTTCGGCATTCCGGGTGTGCATAACGTGGAGCTTTATCGCGGCATTGAAGATGCCGGACTACGTCACATTCTGGCGCGACACGAGCAGGGCGCAGGTTTTATGGCCGATGGATATGCGCGAGCGACCGGGCGGCCCGGAGTGTGTTTCGTGATCTCAGGGCCGGGTTTGACGAATATCATGACGCCGATGGGGCAGGCCTATTCGGATTCAGTGCCGATGCTGGTGATCGCTTCGGTGCTAGACGACACTCTGACAATACGCGGGCAACTCCATCAGATGCGCGATCAGGAAGGCGCGGCAAGGACAGTCTGTGATTGGAGCGAAACGGCAGAGACGTCTGAGGCGGCGTATGCGCTGGTAGACCGCGCCCTGGAGGAGTTCCAATGCGATCGCAAACGACCGAAAGCGATTAATTTGCCGATCAAACTGTTATCTGAGGTCGCGGAAGCGCCGCCCGAGCGATTGTCTGAATTCACTCGAGAAAAGTCGACAAACGAGGCTGATCCAACGAACGATATCATCGCATCGAAGCGGCCACTGTTCATATTTGGCGGTGGTGCCCGAGATTCTGCCGCAGAAGCAAATCTGGTTCTGGAGCGTTTAGGAGCGGCATCGTTCACGACTTATGCAGGTCGCGGTATCGTGCGACCCGAAAACCAACTCCACTTCGGCTCGTATCTTGCGCGTGCCGACAGCGCGTCGGTGCTTGCGTCGGCGGACCTTATCGTCGCGGTGGGGACCGAACTGGCTTCGGTCGATTTTTGGCGCGACAGTTTTGAGGCCGATGCGCCAATCATCCGGGTTGATATCGACCCGGCAGTTCTGAACGATTCCCGGGGTGCGCGCGATCTGATCCAATCTGATGCCCGCAGGTTTTTAACGAGTTTGTCTGAAAGCCTGAATACGCACGAGGCAGACACAGAGTGGACGCAAGGGGAGGTCGCGACCGCGCGCGCCCGTTGGAAAGCCCAGATCGACGCGGATCGTCCCGTCATCGTGCCGATCTGTGACGCTTTGCGAAAGGCTTTGCCAAAAAACACGATGTTCTTCTCGGATATGACCCAGTTTGCCTATGCCGCAAAGGAAGTTTGGGATCTGCCCGCGCCGGGGCTGTGGCATCATCCCTATGGTTTCGGCA
>JBPCWO010000200.1:0-10798 GCA_051009475.1 Boseongicola sp. | reverse complement strand
CGGTCAGTCAGAATATCGCGTACGGACGCCGTAATGCCGCGCAAAACGAAATTGTCGACGCAGCCCGACGAGCCAATGCCCACGACTTCATCGTGGAACTTATCGACAGTTATGACTCCATCATCGGCGAACGCGGTGTGAAACTATCCGGCGGCCAAAGGCAGCGGATCGCATTGGCACGCGCCATTCTGAAAGACGCCCCGATACTGGTGCTTGATGAAGCGACGAGCGCGCTTGACAGCGAGGTCGAGGCGTCAATCCAATCGGCGCTACAGAATGTGATGGCGGGCAAAACCGTTCTGGCTATTGCGCACCGGCTGTCGACGATTGCACGTATGGATCGGATCGTTGTCCTTGACGAGGGCCGGCTTGTCGAGGAAGGCACGCACGAATCGCTACTCGCGCAAGGCGGGCTCTACGCGCGGTTCTGGCACCGGCAGTCTGGCGGGTTTCTTGGCATTCGCGAAGCTGCCGAATAAATGCCGATGCTGACAATCGATCGCCTGGGCCATCGCGGAGACGGGATCGCCGAGGGCCCGATCTATGTGCCGCGAACATTACCGGGAGAGATTGTCGAAGGTGAGATAGTCGACGGATGCGTGTCCAACCCTCGGATCATGACTCCGTCGCCAATTCGAGTATCCCCGCCCTGTCGGCACTATGCGTCTTGCGGCGGGTGCGCCTTGCAGCACGCGTCAGACGAATTCGTTGCCAGCTGGAAACGGCGTGTCGTTGAGGCCGCCCTATCGGCGCATGGTCTAGCGGCGCCAATTCGGCGAATACACGTTTCACCTCCGTTCTCGCGACGACGAGCGACATTCACCGGTAAGCGAACAAAAAAAGGCGCGATGGTCGGCCTTCATGCGCCAGAAAGTGCGTTAATTTGCGCAATCCCGGACTGCCGGATACTGCGCCCGGCGCTGCTGAATTCTGTCCCAACGCTCGAAAAACTTTGCCGTCTCGGCGCCACGCGGAAGGGTGAAATGCGATTTGTTGTTACCGAGACGGACACCGGCCTGGATGTCGCGGCTACTCAGGGCAAGCCCCTGGACCTCACGCTACGGCAGACAGTAGCGGATATTGCGGCGGCTGCCGGTTTGGGTCGGGTCAGCTGGAACGACGAGCCAATTGTCCAGCGGACGGCGCAATTTCTGACTTTCGGGACAGCACCAGTCCCGGTTCCACCGGGGGCGTTTCTGCAAGCTACGGTCGAAGGCGAGACGGCGCTTCTTGCCTCTGTGCGAGACGGGGTCGGAGAGGCGAAATCGGTAGCGGATCTGTTTGCTGGCTGTGGAACGTTTTCTCTTCCACTCGCAGAAAATGCCGAAGTGCACGCGGTAGAGGGGCGAGGCGACATGTTGCGAGCTCTCGACGCCGGCTGGAGGCACGGAACAAACTTGCGAAGCGTCACGACCGAGGCTCGTGACCTGTTTCGACAGCCAATGCTCGCAGACGAAGTGCAACGGTTTGATGCAATTGTCATCGACCCGCCGCGTGCCGGCGCTGAAGCTCAGACAATGGAAATAGCCAAAGCGCAGCCCCCTGTGGTGGCATCGGTGTCCTGTAATCCTACAACTTTTGCGCGCGATGCGGCGATCTTAATAAATGCGGACTATGTTCTGGATTGGATTGATTTGGTTGACCAGTTTCGATGGTCAACGCACATCGAAGTCGCAGCAAAGTTTTCGTTGAAATAAGCGGGATTCCAACGAGAATCGATATGAGATAGAGTTTTGGTGAGGCAGATAAATCGGGCGGCGGCCATGAAGTTCACACGACGGACCACACTCTTGGGCATTTTTGCAGCGGTATTATCAGGCTGCGCATCAAAATTCCGTTCGTATGACGGCCCTGAGGTTACTCGAATTGCGGTCTTTAAGAATAGCCGCAAGATGTACTTGATCCATGAGGATACGCCACTGCGGGCGTTCAACATAGACTTGGGGTTCGCTCCGGTGGGCGACAAAAAGATTTCCGGTGACGGAAAAACTCCGGAAGGCGAATACGTAATTGATCGTCGCAATCCAGACAGCAAGTATCATCTATCCGTCGGGATAAACTATCCGAATGAGAAAGACATTGCCGAAGCGGAAAAACTTGGCGAGGAGCCAGGCGGCGACATTTTTATTCACGGTCGCGGGACTTTGCTTAGCCGCTGGAAGCCAGATTGGACGTGGGGCTGCATCGCCGTAACCAACGACGAAATTGAAGATATCTACGCCATGGTAAACGATGGCACTCCAATATCGATCTATCGATAATGCCTATCCGCCCAGGATCAGGGTCCACCAGATCTTGCCCGATCTCTCTTGAAACCAGGCGAATCCCAAATCCGTCGCGCGCGGATCCAAAATAACGCCTCGCGTTTCAGGCTTGTCCATCCAGGCGCTGAGTGTTTCGAGCTCTGTCTCAAATGTCTCGGAAATGTTCTCGCCCAAAAGCTGGCCAGCGTATCCCACGCGCGCAACACGATCTAATGGGCTCGATCCGTCTGATCCAAAATGCCAGGGACGGTTTTGAAGTGACATGTCACGCGAATGCGTTTCTGCTGCAGCATTTAACTCCGCTGAAAGCTTGACTTGACTAGAGCCGGACGCTGCTCGAAGTGCGTTTACACCATCAAGCATACGGAACTGAATATCGGACGCGTTCCTCGACGAGATCCGATAAACTTGAGGCAGCGGCTTGCCATCCGGACCTAATGGCGGCGTTGGTGTAGCGCATGCCGCCAAAAGGCATAGGCCAAGAAGACTTAGCGTTCTGATGATCATGACTGTCACGCCTCGTATGTGTTTCGCATGCCTTACAGCCAACTTGGGGCCTGTTCAAACTGAAGTGTCAGAAAATGGGCTATCTGACGCCTGTGTGAATTGAAGCCTCCGATCAGTCCGGTTAATACAGAAATCGAGCAACGATCTATCGGAGACGCCAAATGTCAGGCATTGTCACGACGAAAGTGAACCGCCGCGGGTTTTTAGCAGGAAGCACGTCACTTTTGGCGGCACCGGCGTTTGCGCAGAATCAGGACGAAGTCGAGTTTCGAAGCGGCATCTCAAATGCTGTTCGACGAAACGCCTCGAGCTTTCGTGCACTGGAGTGGCGACCGTATTTCGACAACTTGAGGAAGGGTGCAATCCTTGTCGATATATCCTCTCGCGCGCTTCACTATTGGGACGACACAGATACAATCTACAAGCTGTACCCGACAAGCGTTCCGCTGAGTGAAGACTTAACTCGCCGCGGACGCACCAGAATTGCACTTAAAGACGGTGAGCCTGATTGGCGGCCAACGCCCGCCATGAAGAAACGTAATCCGGAATGGCCCGATTACATCCCGGCTGGGCCAGACAATCCACTGGGAATACGGGCGCTTCATCTTGGTTGGCGATATTATCGCATCCACGGAACCCACGATACGCGCAAAATCGGCCGTCGTTCGTCGAATGGATGCATAGGTCTCTACAACGAGCACATCCTCGAACTTTACGAGCTTGCCAAAGTGGGAACGCAAGTCCTGGTGATCTGACCGGATCGATAAAGTTAGTCGATCCAGCCCTTCAGGTTTTCGAAGATGACATTTGCCAGCGCCTGAACATGCGCGCCGTCGTCATTGAGGCACGGAATATACGTGAATTTCTCGCCCCCCGCGGATTCAAAGCTTTCCCGAATTTCTTCGTTGATTTCTTCTAGGGTCTCGATGCAATCCGCCGAAAATGCGGGCGCAATAATGGCGATGTTTTTCTTACCTTTTTGCGCTAGCCGGGCAACTTCTTCGACAGTGTAAGGTTGAAGCCACTCTTCGGGGCCGAAGCGACTTTGGAAAGTGGTCATTATCTGGTCGTCACCCCAACCCAGTCGCTCCTTTAAAAGCCGCGTCGTCTTTTGGCATTGGCAATGATAGGGATCGCCTTCGGTTAGGTAACGTTTCGGGACACCGTGGTAGGAACAGACAAGGATGTTCGGGCGCGATTCCTGTGTCGCGTAGGCACGCTCAACAGACTGTGCAAGCGCGTCGATATACTTCGGGTAGTCAAAATAGGCAGGAACAGTGCGCGTCGATGGTTGCCATTTCTCCTCCCGCAACGCACGAAAGAAATGGTCATTTGCTGTGGCGGTCGTAGCGCCTGCATACTGCGGATAAAGCGGAAAAAACAGGATCTTGCGGCAACCTTGATTGATCAATTCACGAGTTTTGGATTGCGTCGAAGGATTGCCATAACGCATGCAGAAATCCACGACGACCTGGTCGCCATACTTTTCTTTCAACACATTGCGAATACTTTCGGTCTGCGCCTTCGTGATTGTCATCAAAGGGCTTTCATCCGCCTCGTGGTTCCAGATCGATTTGTATGCGGCACCTGATGAAAACGGGCGCTTGGAAAGAATGACCAACTGCAAAAGCGGCTGCCAAATCCAAGGGCTGTAATCGATCACTCGCCTGTCAGACAAAAACTCGCTCAGATATCGCCGCATCGACCAATAATCATAGCCATCCGGCGTGCCGAGATTGGCAAGCAGCACCCCGACCTTTTCCCGCAGCACAGGCGGGTGATCTGGCGCAATCGCGCTTGTTATGTCCTGGTAACTCTCGCCCACCAATTTTCGGTCCTCGCTCTGAAAATTGCAGACCGTTATTGCACCGCCGTTTGAGTAAGTCTGCTGTAGGTACGAATAATCTGTTTATGCGTGCCGTCAACGTGTTACGGGATCACCGGCAGGGCGTTCATCCACGCGAAGTGCATCGGCCAGTCGAGCTCTTGCGGATCCCGGCTTCATCGGTCGTTGCTGACTTTCGTGGGGAGACCAACCCGTCAGGTATACGAGTTCAAAAGTTGCAACAAGAAAGCCGTCCGCGTCTGCGTAGTTTTCGCGATAGATAGTTTCGGCTTCCTCGAAGAGCCGGCGCGACGCTGGGGCACGATGCCGGTTGGCCAGTGCATTGGTTTCGCCCATCCCACGCAGATCGCGAACTAGCCGGTCAAGCGATGGATACCGAACAGTCAGCGTACGACTGTCTGCAACTGGCAGCGAAAATCCGGCCCGCTGCAATAATGCACCGAGTTCGCGGATATCCGCCATGGGCACAACAAGCGGAGAGATACCGCCCATTACCCGACTCTCTGCCTCAGAAAGAACTGCGCGAAGCTCGCGCAAGGTCTGGCCGCCAAAATGGACCGCAATGAAAAGGCCGTCGGGCTTTAGGGCCAGTCTTGCCTGGACAAGCTGGCCAACCGGATCATCGGCCCAGTGAAGCGCCATCGCGTGCAAAATCAAATCGTGAGAGTCGTGCTCCAAAGCGATTTCTGGGGCATCGGCAACGCAGGTCGCCTCCGACCAAATTGCCCGAAACGGATCGGTAAGCCCGCCAATGATCGCGGGCGAATTAAACGATTTATTAACCTCAGAGACCCTTTCCTCAAGATCGGTGGCCGCCTCGTGATACACGAAGTATTCTGGCTTCCGCCGCGCGCGGTCGCGGTGAAGCTCTAATGCCGATCGGTCAGTTAGTCGGGGCGTATCAGTCATGCTCAGATTGAAAAAGGGCGCTGCATGACAGTTATGCACCGAGCGCTTGCGTTGATCTATCCTGATCAGTGCGCCATTTGCACAAATTTCGTCGAGGCACCAGGAGCGCTTTGCGCGTCTTGTTGGCGGTCAACTCCGTTTCTTACTGGTCATGTTTGCGAGATGTGCGGAGCATCGCTAATCGGGTTTAGTGACGGATTTTCGGACATTTGCGACGACTGCATCGCCATGCCGAGACCTTGGTCGCGCGGTCGTGCTGTCTTTGCCTATCGTGACGCCGGTCGTCGAATTGTTCTCGCATTGAAACACGGTGACCGAACCGATCTGGTGCCAGCGGCATCCCAGTGGATGGCTCGGGCCGGGACAGAATTGTTTCAATCGCAGCCACTTTTGGTGCCAATTCCCATATTCTGGACGCGCTTGGTTCGACGAAAATTCAATCAGGCCGCTTTACTCGCAAGTGCGATATGTGGCCACAGCGGGCTGGACGCTTGCCTGGATGCCCTAAAAAGAACACGCGCCACAAAAATCCAGGATGGCATGACTGTTGACCAACGTTTAATTAATCTCGACGGCGCAATTCTGGTGAGCGCCAAACGGGCGCATTTGTTAAAAGGTCGCGAAATTTGCCTGATTGATGACGTTATGACGTCTGGCGCAACGCTCACGGTCGCGTCGCAAGCCTGTTATGACGCTGGCGCTGCACAAGTTTCGGTGCTTGTGCTGGCACGCGTGATGAAAGCACCCTAGATAGCCAGAAATGCTATTAGGATACGCGCCAATGAAACTTGTCGAAATATACACGTCGCCCCTCTGCGGTTTTTGCCACGCCGCCAAGCGGCTGCTTACGAGCAAAGGCGTGTCATTCACGGAAATTGACGTGACAGTGGCGCCAAAAAAGCGCCAAGAAATGATGCAGCGAGCCCATGGGAGCAGTACCGTCCCGCAAATATTTGCAGGCCCAGTTCATATCGGTGGTTGTGATGATTTATTCGCGCTGGAGCGGTCCGGCAAGCTTGACCCTATTCTGGCAGCCTGAGAATTGCGTGTCGGTTTGATCCAACTCAATTCTTCGGATGATCCGAAGTCCAACATCTCGTCAACTTGCGCGCTTGTGCAGGATGCGGCCGCCCAAGGCGCGGAATTCATTCTTACACCAGAAGTCACCAACTGTGTTTCAGCCAGTCGTGCGCGACAAGCTGAGGTATTGGTGCCAGAAGGCGAAGACCAGACCCTTGCCTCGCTTCAGATCGAGGCAGGGCGGAATGGCGTGTGGATACTAATTGGTTCGTTGGCACTTTCGGATCCATCAGGTGACGGGCGGTTTGTGAACCGGTCATTACTAATTTCGCCATCGGGCAATATCGTCGCGCGCTATGACAAGATACACATGTTCGATGTCACGATATCGGAATCCGAAAGCTATCGTGAAAGCGCCGGCTATAAGCCCGGATCGAGCCTGGTTCTGGCCGAGGTGGCTGGCGTTGCCGTTGGCCTTACCGTCTGTTACGACCTCCGATTTCCCTATTTATATAGGAGTCTCGCCCAGGCTGGCGCTCAGATACTGACTATTCCGTCGGCATTTGCGCCGGAAACCGGCGCCGCCCATTGGGAGGTCTTGCTGCGTGCCCGCGCAATCGAAACCGGCAGTTTTGTTCTTGCACCGGCGCAATGCGGGATTCACACCGCGACGCGGGGTAGAAACCGGCAAACGCACGGGCATTCATTGGCGGTCGATCCCTGGGGTACAATTCTCGCGGATGGTGGCGAACTGCCCGGCGTCACACTGGTTGATCTGGATCTCAAGGCAGTCGATGATGCGCGCAGACGTATCCCGTCGCTGACACATGACAGAGATTACGGGCCAAGCTGATGGTTGACACAAAATATCCGGGCGACCCGTTGGCTATTGCACTTTTTAGCGAGATTTTCATGGCCGACCAGCTTGCGCGGGCACGCCTTGCAAAGGCATTGCCAAAAGGAATGGAACTTAGCCATTTTTCTGTGCTGAACCATCTGGCGCGAACCAACTCTGAGCGAACCCCTGCGCAACTAGCCCGCGCATTCCACGTTACTCGAGGCGCAATGACAAATACTGTCAATCGCCTTGAGTGGGCTGGTTACGTACATGTTCGTCCCGACTGGGATGATGCGCGACGCAAGTTTGTAAGCGTTAGTTCGTCTGGCAGACAGGCGAGAGACGAAGCGCTAGCCGCGATTGCCCCAATCCTTGATGGTGCGGTCGAAGCCGCCGGCACAGAGAAAGTTCGCAATATATTGCCCGTGCTGCGAGAGATTCGGCAACGCTTCGACGATAACGAGTCTACGGACGAACAGACGTAGTGACGTAGTTTACGCCCAGATCGCGTTCGCTTATCCGCCAAGACCAAGTGATCGGGTTGAATACAAAGCCCTTTCGATCAACCGGATCCATCCCTGCTTTCTTAAGTAATTCGAAAAGCTCGTCCGGAGTGACAAACTTCGTCCAATCGTGCGTGCCCTTAGGCAGCCATTGCATGATGTACTCTGCGCCAACAATCGCCATCGCAAAACTCTTTGGATTCCGGTTGATCGTCGAGCAGATCATCAGACCGCCAGGCTTTAACAGGCCGCAACATGCATCTAGGAAAACGCTTGGGTCGGCCACATGTTCGACGACTTCCATATTAAGGATTGCATCGAAAACCTCGCCATCCTCTGCCAGCGCCTCGGCCGTCGTATGTCGATAATCAATTTCTAGGCCCTGCTCCTCGGCGTGGACCCGAGCGACGGGAATATTTCCTTCGGCCGCGTCTGCGCCGACAATTTCGGCGCCCAGGCGCGCCATGGGTTCCGACAACAAGCCCCCGCCACAACCGATATCCAGTATTCGCAGACCCTTGAATGGAAATGGCTCGGAAAGATCGCGACCAAATTCAGCGGATATCTGCGCGGTTATGTAATCCAAGCGACAGGGGTTCAGCATATGTAGTGGTTTGAACTTGCCATTCGGGTCCCACCACTCGGCAGCCATTCTCTGAAATTTCTCAATTTCTTCGGCGTCGATTGTGTTGGTCTTTGTCATCAAGACGCGGCCTTTCGAACATTCTTTTGTTGCTAACATAGATCGCTGCAATTTCTCGTTATATAGGACTGATATGGACCGCGCCGCAGACAAAAGAACTGTGTCACAATATCTCTATCCGCCGATTGACCCGTTTGATCAGCGGATGCTGGATGTTGGTGACGGGCATAGGATTTACGTCGAACAATGCGGAAATCCTGAAGGCTCACCGGTCGTTGTTCTTCATGGTGGACCCGGCGGCGGATGCAGCCCTGCAATGCGGCGGTACTTCAATCCCTCACACTACCGGATCGTGTTGTTTGATCAGCGTGGCTGTGGCCGGTCACGACCGCACGCGAGTGTGGAAAACAACACGACGTGGGATCTTGTTCAGGATATCGAACGGATCAGAAAAACGCTTTCGATTGACCGCTGGGCAGTATTTGGCGGAAGCTGGGGCGCAACCCTGGGCCTGGTCTACGGCATTACGAAACCCGACCACGTGGCGCATCTGATTTTGCGCGGCGTCTTTCTGATGACGCAACGCGAACTGGACTGGTTCTATCGCGGAGGCGCCGGACAGTTCTGGCCGGACGTCTGGTCTGAATTTTCCTCGCTGATACCCGATGATGAGCAAGGCGATCTAATTGCGGCCTATAATAAGCGGCTATTTTCAGGCAACTTGAAATTGGAGAATCGATTTGCGCGCGCTTGGGCAAGTTGGGAGAACACGCTTGCTTCGATCAACAATGACGGACCAGGTGGAGAAAGCCCAACAGAGTACGCACGCGCTTTTGCACGGCTAGAAAACCACTATTTCACCAATGGCGGATTTCTTGATCATGACGGCTGGATTCTTGAAAATGTAAATTCGATCAAGGATGTGCCGGGAACAATCGTGCAGGGCCGCTACGACATGATTTGCCCCCCAACTTCGGCATATTAGCTGAACTCGCGCTGGCCGGGATCGCGGCTTGTAATCGTGCCGCGCGCAGGGCACGCCCTGTCTGAACCTGGAATTAGTGCCGAACTTATTCGAACTACCGACGCACTGCGGCACAATCTGTGAGTTATCCACAGAATTATCAACATATGGCGGATAACCGCCGTTGATTCTACCACCTGTTGTCCGCAACCTTATGCATCTTTAGAAATTTCCAAACGAGTGCCGATCCACTGCCTCTGTTTGGCCGCATTCCTTGGAGAGTTTGCGCCCCGGGGGCAGTGAAAAAGGACCTGGGGATGAAATCGACGATTGCTGCAGTCGCCGCCGGTATAGTATTTTTGGTTGTCTCGGCAGTGAGTGCCGATGCCTGTTCGCGCAATGTGTCCGCGAAAGCGGCAAAAATTGTCGTTCCTTCATCTCGCGTCAACCAGTCCCTTCTTGACGACGCAATACGAAATGAGGTGAATTTTCACCGCTGCCGCGCTGGGCTGAGGTCATTGGCGGATGCCGGAAGCGGTTTGGCCAATCAAGCAAAGAAGCACAGTTCATGGATGGCCAAGTCGCAGCAGTTAACGCACAGAAGTACAGTTGCTGGCAGCGCAACACTAAAACAGCGTCTTAAAAAATCCGGTTTAAGATATAGGACTGGCGCCGAAAATATCGGCATGGTTCATCGCTATCAGATCGACAATCAGCGCTTCAAAATTGTCAACTCGAATACCTGCCAGTTTACTACATACGACGGCCAGCCGTTGCCCGCGCATTCATACGCTTCGCTTGCTCGTCACGTCGTCAACCTCTGGATGAATTCACCGGGGCATCGCAAAAACATTCTGAGCCGGAAGGTTACCAAGATGTCTTCCGGCGTCGCATTCGACCCAAAAGCCCGGTATTGCGGTCGATTTTGGTTAACGCAGAATTTCGTCGGCTAGCCCCGAAAGGATCAGCCTGACTATAGGCAGGCCAACGCGCTTGGCGCATTTTTTGCAACGTTCAGTTGCTACGCAGCCTTCGCGTTTCCACGACAATAACAAGACGCACGCACCGGTACCGTGGCACGGGCCGCGGCTTGATCCAGTAAAAGTTTAGTGTGCCGCGCCTCTGCAGTCTCCCCCCGCCGGACCAGACACTCATGTAGACCGTGCAAACTCCAGACGTTTCGCGGGTGCTGGCAGGGACGCGATAGCGTATCGTCCAATCCAAGATCGGCACGATAGACCGCTTCGGCTTCGTCAAACTGCTCAGCCTCCATCAACAGGGCGCCCAATGCATGGCGCGCGGGT
>JBPCWO010000199.1:0-16884 GCA_051009475.1 Boseongicola sp. | reverse complement strand
TCCTCAACCTCCGCGATCTTCACATCCAGCAGATCCCAATCCGCCTGGCTGATCAGATAGACATTCTCCTCGCCTTTCCGCTCAATCGCGATGAAATCGCCGCCGTGGCGCACCCGGCCGACATAATGCGCCAGCCGCCGCCGAAACGCCGTCGTGGTCACCACCGCCAGGCTCGCCCGCGCCGCCCTCAATGCCTTACCCATTCCTATCTCCTGCGGTCGCTCGCCCGTACAAATTGGCTTTCCGGGCGCCACTCTCACGTACAATTATTCACCAAACGTCATCCCAGCGCACGTACGCTTCGGAAATTGGAAATAACCTCACCACTTCCCCAACCACCCCTTCATCCGCTAACCTCGACCTCGAAGAACAGGAGGCGACATATGACGACCGAACTCACATATCTGCTGCTGACGGCGATCCTCACCGGGCTGCTCTGGATTCCGGCCGTTCTGGGCCAGGTGCAAAGCCGCGGCATGTTAAAGCCGGAAAACTATGTCGAATTGCCCGAAGGCGGCCTTGTTCATTGGGCAAAACGCGCCGACCGCGCGCATAAGAATGCGGTCGAGAACCTGTCGGCCTTTGCTGCCGTCGTCCTGATCGCCCACGCCATCGGCTATTCCACGTCCCTGACCGCGACCTGCGCGATCGTTTATTTCTGGGCCCGCGTCGCCCACGCGGTGGTGTTCATCGCCGGCATCAAGCAGTTCATGGCGCGCACCATGCTCTTCTCCGTTTCCTGGGCCGCGTTCATCATTTTCGCGATCGCGCTACTGAGGCAGGCGACGGTTTAGCGCCGGTTTATTCTATTGATCCAAATCAAGGCTTTAGGCGGCCCCCGCCTGCCAGGGTTTGGCGAAGTTACGAAAGGAATACTTTGATGGTTGATACCACCCGCTTTGCCGAACAACTGACCGCGCGCCGCGTTAAATTGGTGGGCGAGGTTCGCGCGATTGATGACGCGCTGGATGATCCGCCGCCAAAAGACTGGGAAGACCGCGCAGCCGAACGGCAGGGCGACGAGGTGCTCGAAGCGCTCGGCACCCATGATCTGGAGGAATTGCGCCGTATCGATGCGGCCCTTGCCCGGATCAAGGACGGCAGTTTTGGTGTCTGCACCGTCTGCGGCGATGATATTGCTTCCGAACGGTTGGACGCGGTGCCCGATACGCCGTTCTGTGCAACCTGCGCGCGCTGAACCTAACCGATTGTCGACTCGACAAGAATTCGCCGCATTTTACCTATAGCTAGCCGCTATCAGAACTTGGAAAACTCGGATTGGATATAGCTATGCTTGCTAGCCTTATTGGGGGAGACGCGAATATCTGGATGGATATTGCAGCGGTCATTTGTGGTGTTGCGCTCTTGTATTTGGTGATTTCCAGAACAAAAAAGCGGAATACCGAAGAATAATGGCGAGGGGCGCTCTGTCGCCCCCGCTTACTTTTCTGCTACCAACTGGCTGATCCGTTCCGGTAAACCCATCAATGCGCGCGCACGCGACGGATTGCAGCCGCCTCCACCGCTCCAATCACAACAATTGACGTGGGTCGGGTTTTCGCGCTCGGCCGCCGCCAGGGCCCGCATTTCAGCCACGCTCAGCTTCGTCGCATCGATCATGCGTATGCCGTTTATCACCTGTACCGCGTGTTCCTGCGCCTGAACGGGTGCTGCCAGCAGAAGAAAAATCAACCAAATCCGTTGCATGGCCGAACTCTAGCCTGCCGTTCGGCTGGATGCCAATTCACGAAACGCTGATGTATTGCGCGTTTTACGTGCTACGGTCCGGCCACCGGAAAACCGGGGACTGGACAAAGGGGACAAAAATGACACCGGAAATCAGAACGAAACTGCTGGTCGCGCGCACGGGCAACTACAACGACATTATGCGCACAACGATCTTCACGCTGCTTGGCGTTGCCGCGGCTGTACATTTTGGCGACGACGGATACTCGCTGCCGCTTTCCGTTCTGACAGTTGTCGCAGCGCTCTACGGAATCCTGGCCGGCGGCGTCGCACTCGATGATATTATGGCCTTACGTGACGATCTCGACGAAGCTTCGGCGGGCACTAGCTATGGCAAATTGGTCCAGGCGCGAAATATCGGAGCGTTGAAGATGACGTCAACGGTACTAATTGGCATTGCCGGACTTGCGACACTGTACGCACTGACAATCTAATCTTGGTTCATCAAATTGTACGGGCGGCAGAATTTCTGCCGCTCTTCAGAATAGATCTTTGCCGCGGTCTTCAGATATTGCATCTGCGCCAATTGCGGCGCCCGCGCCAATCGCCACCGGAACACAGCCGGTTACGGACAATGCTCCAAGCATCAGCCCTATGATCATCGCAAGTTTGGTTTTCATCGCTCGTCCTCCTAGGCTGCCTTATTGCAGACAATTCGACGTGCCAGCAACTGACGCGCAGCAGTTCTTTCAAGACTTGCGCGGTATCAACATTTGAGTGGTCGCGGACAGCGACGGATTTAGCGATAATTACAATCGACGAGTAGTTGACGACAAAGTTGATGGCGTTTCAGCCCAGCAAGAAATCGGTCGGCATGCGGGATCCGATAGGTTGATTCGCTCGAGGTCGCAGAAATTGTGGGCACTGAAAGCAATATTCGAGTTTCAGTCGGTGATTTTGCGAAATTAATAGTTCTCCCGGACCAGCCTCTTGTCATGGTTGAATATTCCTAACTTATCCACAGAGATTTCCCAAGCCTATCAACATGTTATCCCCAAGAAATTTGCAGCCTCGTTCGTTTTTTTGTTGTGCACGACCACTCTTTGAGAGAGGTTGATTTCACCGCAACGAAGCGCGAGCAGCGAGGCGGGACGCGACGGCCAATGGGTTGGAAGCGGAAAGCAAAGGGACATGAGCCTGGAGCGGAACGTGAAAAATTCGGGAGAGGCTGTGGAGTTAAGAGGGGCTCTAGTAGTTCTTTAAGACAAAGCAGTTTTCAAGGACGGAGTGGGTTGCGAATGACCTTAGGGTCAAACGTGACAGCGACGGGTCTTCGGGCCCGGAGCAAATGGGCCAGACGCCCTTCTGGGGGGAAAGGTTCATCGAAGGCGTCAGGATGTGTCGCAAGACACGATGCGAAGACCGCGTCTGAGCACCTGGCGCCTTCACCTATTTTGGTCCCCCCAAAAATGTAACGAGGTTCGTTGCCAATGGCCACGAACCCCGTCTGCGTCAGATGATGCAGTGCCGCGTCTACGCACCTGTGAGGCGACCGATACACAGGTCTCGGAAAGAGATCAACCAGATGTCGCGGCGATTTGCAAAGAAACTGCAACATGTGCGGCGCACCCATAGTCAAACGCCAATCACGTCGAGACAATATGGGTCGGAATCTCTTGGGTGAGTCCCGAATTTTGGCAAAATGTGGTATGAGTTACCCTCAAGTTGGATTGGGGGGTCCGATGGGTCGAATTTTCATAGTGGTTGTCGCAGTTCTGGCGTTTTCGTTCGCGTATCAGGAATACACCGGAAAGAGTGTGGTCCAGAGTTTCCAAACATTGTCGTTCGGTGGTGCTGGCGGCGGTTTTGCCGGCGGGTATGGTTTAGGTGTCGATAGCGGTCGTTCTATTGGACAGTCTGTGGGCGGTTTGGCCAGCGGCGTTGCAAATCGGATCGGCATAACTGGAAACTAGCTATTCTGCGCTTGGGCATTTCTGGCCAACAACAATGCCGCCGACAATTCATGTATTGCGAGGATCGACTTATTTCTGGTTTCGCAGTTCTGGCGATGTCGGCGCCTGTCGCCGCGGATTGACCCACAGCCCAAATTCAGGTGCCCCTAAATCGCCGCAATCGTGAATTAACGTCTCGCCATCAGTGTTACTGGAGCAGGCAATGGGACGTCTTTTGGTCTTCTGCGCGCTCGCGTTCGGAGCATACTTGGTTCTTTTGCAACCAACTGGCACAAGTGTTCTCTCAAGGTCCACCGGTGGGGGATCGTATTCCGGCGCGGCCAATGGAGTGGTGAGCGGGATTAAGGCATCGGCCGGTTCAATTCTTCAATAGCCGATCTTTGTCGCCATCTTCACTAGCCTCTGAAATCATTTGGTAATTCGGCCCAAAATTGCCGAAGATTCGATCTTTGCCAAAAAAAGTGTTATTCTTTTGGCATTCATCGAATGCTTGGGGGTAAGCATTATGAATATTCGCTTGCTTACAGCGGCTGTTATCCTGCTTGCCGGATACTTCGCGTTTGGAGATTTTGTCCAGGCAAGTATTATGTCTACGCCGGAATCTTTCGTGGCGAACATTGGTCGCGGCATCGGCGATACGATAACTGGGATCGCAACCGGTTTCGGAAATTTAATTTGGGGCTGATCAACTACTGAACCTTGATCGAGCGATTGCATGAATTGCGAATTGTCCGACATTGCGGCCCAAGTATTGGGCCCATTCCAAGTATGCCAATATCTGGAACTTGCGAGTGAAAAGCGCTTTTCTTTACCCGCTCAAAAACGCCTCGACAGCGGCTTGAAACTCGCGCGGCTTATCGGCGTGAAGCCAATGACCGGCGCCGTTGAGTTTTGCAAATTGCGCCTGCGGGAACAGGTTTTTGATGTTCTCGCGATGTGCAGCGCTAACGTAGTCGCTCTCTGCGCCTGATAGAAAAAATGCGGGTCCGTCAAATTGAGCGCGAGTTTGCGGAAACCCCATTATCTGGCCCATTTGGTCGCGAAGAACTTCCAGGTTAAGTCGCCAGCGTCTGTTCTTCACATCCAGCGACTGCAAAAGAAACGCCCGAATTCCCGGGGCTGATACTACAGATTGCATCTGATGATCTGCGTCGCTTCTTGTCTCGACCAAAGACAGATCCAATGTCTGCATTGCATCAATCATGGACATTTGGGTGTGTCGATATCCGACGGGGGCAATATCAGCGACAACGAGTTTTCTCACCCGATCTGGAAAAAGCAGCGCCATCATCATCGATGCTTTTCCGCCCATCGAATGCCCTAACACATCAGATTGCCCAGGGCTGAGTTTAGCCAGGTCAGCTGCCATCTCATCATAGGTATGAGTATCAAACCAGGGACTGTCGCCGTGATTTCGCATGTCAGCGGCGATCACTGTGCGGGTCGCCGACATTCTTTTTGCGATCGCTCCCCAGTTTCGCGCCGAGCCAAATAATCCATGGGCGATAATGACTGGCGTGGTGTCCGGATCGCTTTCGTAGACAACAGTATTCAACATGGCTTCTCATATCGCGACAACCACGGTATCGCCAGTGGTATGGATATCCGCGACCGCACGAATTCCCTCGCCGACAAGATGTCGGCGCAGCTTCGGATCAAGGGCGATGGTCTGGCCGAAGTCACGCAGCGCGCAGGTCGGAAATTGCCAAATCGATTGCGGGATGACGCACAGGTGATGATTGATGCCGAAGCGTTAAGCGGTCACCCGAAATTGGCTAGAAGGATCAATGCCCAAGATTTAATACGAGCTGAACGTCGGCTCAACTTATTCTTGGACAAGCAAAACCCTGCGGCCGAGCGGCGTGGCGAGTTCCTTGATGCATTGGCCAAAATTGCATTTGTATTGGTTACAGTCGTTCTTGCGTTGTTTTTTGTGCTGCTCTATCGCGGGTACTTTGACTAATTTTTGTTGCTGTCTGTTCCTACGAATAAATTGGGAATTTTTCACACAATTTGAGGACGCCGTTTTGAACACGCGCTTCGACTTCTGCGTTGCCGCCTTCGCCATTTGTCGCAAGCCCATCAACGACTTCGACGATCCAGCGAGCGATCTGGCGGAACTCGGCTTCTCCAAACCCACGCGTCGTGCCCGCCGGAGTCCCAAGACGGATCCCGCTGGTCACAAACGGTTTTTCAGGGTCGAACGGAACACCGTTCTTGTTACATGTGATGCGCGCGCGCCCAAGGGCTGCCTCGGTCGCTTTGCCGGTCACTCCTTTGGGCCTCAGATCGGCCAGCATCAAGTGGTTGTCGGTGCCGCCCGAAACGACATTGATACCGCCTTTCATAAGTTCGTCCGCCATCGCGCGCGCGTTGGCCACAACCTGGGCCGCGTAGGACTTGAACGACGGCTCCAGCGCTTCGCCAAAAGCCACCGCCTTGGCCGCGATTACATGCATCAATGGGCCTCCCTGAAGTCCCGGGAAGACCGCCGAATTCACCTTCTTGGCGACTGCCTCGTCATTGGTCAGAATAAGACCGCCTCGCGGTCCCCTTAGTGACTTGTGCGTGGTGGACGTCACTACATGGGCGTGAGGGACCGGCGAAGGGTGCTGGTCGCCTGCCACGAGCCCCGCGATATGCGCCATGTCGACCATCAGCCAGGCACCGATCTCGTCGGCAATCGCCCGAAACGCCGCCCAATCCCAGGTTCGGCTATAAGCCGTGCCACCAGCTATGATCAGCTTGGGCTTGTGTTCCAACGCCTTTGCACGCACGTCATCCATATCCAGCCGTTCATCCTGCTCGCGCACGCCATACGAGACAACGTTGAACCACTTACCGGACATGTTCACCGGCGAGCCATGGGTCAGATGGCCGCCCGAATTAAGATCAAGCCCCATGAATGTATCGCCCGGCTGCAAAAGCGCCAGAAACACCGCCTGGTTCATCTGGCTACCGGAGTTTGGTTGAACGTTGGCGAATTTGGCGCCGAAAAGTTCCTTTGCCCGCTCAATCGCGAGAGTTTCGGCCACATCAACAAACTGACAACCGCCGTAATACCGTTTGCCCGGATATCCTTCAGCATATTTATTTGTCATCACCGAGCCTTGCGCCTCAAGCACAGCACGGCTCACGATATTCTCACTGGCAATCAGCTCTATCTCGTCCCGCTGACGACCAAGCTCCGCCTCAATCGCATCGAAAACCTCCGGATCGCGCTCCGACAAGGATGCGGTGAAAAAACCAGTGTTGCGATAGGTGATCGTCATCGGCCATACTCCGGTCGAGGTCCCATGATTTCGCGGGTTCATAGACCCAAAGGCAGATGGCGAAAAGCGGTTAATCCGGCAAGTTGCCATTGCTTTGCGACGTTCGCATAGCATACGACACTTGAGTTTCTGATCGGCGCGGGCAATCGTCGCCCTGAAGCAAGGCGGCGAGGGGCCAATGGGCACAAAAATTTCGTTTCGCGCGAGCGATGTGGCCGTTGCAAGGGATGCGCTTGCAGCACTGACAGAACGCTATGGCCAAAACGACGCCGAAACAGCGGATATCATTGTCGCCTTGGGCGGCGATGGTTTTTTGCTGCAAACTCTGAATGAGGCGCGACCACTGGGAAAGCCCGTTTACGGTATGAACCGAGGGACGGTTGGTTTTTTGATGAACACCTACTCCGAGGACAACCTAACTGGCAGGCTGGCCGAGGCCGAAGAGGCCGCAATAAATCCATTGCACATGCGCGCAGGAAATGAGGACGGAGAAGTGTCGGAGGCTTTGGCGATCAACGAAGTTTCGTTGATCCGAGCCGGACCGCAGGCGGCGCGCTTGAAAATTTCCGTGGACGGGAGAACCAGACTTGAGGAGTTAGTTTGCGACGGGGCATTGGTTGCGACTCCTGCGGGATCGACAGCCTATAACTACTCCGCGCACGGGCCCATCCTGCCAATTGGTGCGGAAGTGCTCGCACTGACGGCCGTTGCCGCGTTTCGTCCAAGACGATGGCGTGGCGCACTTATTCCAAAATCGGCAACGGTTCGCTTTGACGTTCTGAACCCGGAAAAGCGCCCGGTAATGGCCGACGCAGACAGTCGCCCGGTACGAAACGTTCACTGGGTCGAGGTGCGAAGCCAACCAGAGATCACCCACCGGTTGCTCTTCGACCCGGGCCACGGGTTGGAAGAGCGGCTTATCCGCGAGCAATTTGCCTAAAGGAGCCACGCTGTGCCAATAACAACAACTTGCATCGGGGCCTATCCGAAACCGGACTACGTTCCAGTCACCGACTGGTTTCAAGTCGGGCACGATGTCGAGGATTATGTCGACAAGGTTTCACGGGTTTGGGAGCAAGCCCAAACGCCCGAAGCACGCGACCTGATGGACAAGGCAACAGCCGAAGCCGTCGCCGATCAGATTTCTTGCGGGGTCGACCTTCCGACAGATGGCGAGATCAGGCGTGAAAACTATGTCCACTATCAATGTCGGCATTTTGACGGTTTTGATTTCGAAGGGCTAACGCGGCGGGTCCTGCGGAACGGTGCCTACGCAAGTGAATTGCCGACAATTCGCGGCCCGGTCAAAGCGCGTGGAGACAGCGTCCTGGTCCGCGACTGGCAGGTGGCCGAACGGGCGGCTGGCCGGCCAGTGAAGATCACTCTTCCCGGCCCGATGACAATCTCTGACACCACTGCTGACGTTTACTACAACAATGCGGAGGCTCAGGCCGAAGATCTCGCGCGCGCGCTCAATCACGAAGTTCGCGCTTTGGCCGAAGCAGGCTGCAAAGATATTCAATTCGACGAGCCGATCTTTGCCCGAAAACCAAAAGAAGCATTGGACTATGGCATGCGCACGATAGCGATGTGTTTTGAAGGCGTCCCGGATGATGTAAATAGAGTTGTTCACATGTGCTGCGGTTATCCCAACCATCTGGATGACATGGATTATCCGAAAGCCGATCCGGAAAGTTATATCCAAATTGCCGAAACGATCGATGGAATTGTCGATCAGATCAGCATCGAAGACGCCCACCGGCACAATCCAGCGGAGCTATTCTCATACTTCCGTAAATCCAAACTGATCGTCGGTTTCGTGAAAGTCGCATCCAGCCAGATTGAATCAGTCGGTGAAATCCGCTCACGAATGGCGACTGTTCTTCAGCATTTGCCTGAAGATCGAGTCATCGCTGCACCCGATTGTGGCTTGGGTTTCTTGGGCCGGGAACTCGCAATGACAAAGTTGCGGAATCTCTGCGAAGCTGCCGGAACGGTTTAAAACCGTTGCTGGGCTGCCGCGCCTTCTTGGCGCGCAGTTCATGGGTATTGAGCCATGCAGGATGAAATGGCACTCTGCTGCAAATAATGCAGGGCCGAATAATGTGCCCAGACAAGCAGTAAGGCACGAGCGATGAGCGACTCCGCGGCAATGGCCGAGAATGTGCGTGCGCGCATTCTGGAAGAACCGGATATGATTCTGGGCGATCCCGACGTAATGCGGGCGTTAATTGCGGCCAATGAACGTGCACTCGGTGGTAATATCGTCGACCTTCGCGGGGTTGCGATGGAGCGGCTCGAGGATCGTTTGACCCGGCTCGAGGATACGCACAAATCCGTTATCGCTGCCGCTTACGAGAATTTGGCCGGAACAAATCAAATTCATCGCGCAATTCTTTCTTTTCTGGAGCCACTGAATTTCGAAGATTTCCTCAGATGTTTGGGAACCGATGTCGCCGATATTTTGCGCGTTGGCCGCGTGCGGCTGATATTGGAAAGCCACGAGAACGCGATGGATCCAGCGCTTTCCGCAGTCAGTGATGTTCTTTCGGTCGCAGCGCCAGGTTATTGTGAAGAATACGCAGGGCGCGGGCGGGCGCCGCGCCAAGTTACGCTGCGCTCCGTGGCCGAGGGCGAGGGCACTCTATACGGTCCAGTCAATGACTGGGTCCAATCCGAAGCCGTGATACTGCTTGATTTCGGCGAGGGACGGCTGCCTGGCATGTTGGCCGTAGCTTCCGATGACCAGCATCAGTTCACCGTCAACCAGGGCACCGACCTTTTGAGCTTTTTCGGAGGTGTGTTCGAGCGCGCTATGCGCCGTTGGCTGGGGTGATCTCGCCAGGTCTAAACGAGGCGGTTGCCCTTTGGTTGGCAGAGCTTCGCGCATTGGGTGGGCGCGCAGAAAACACAATCGATGCATATCGTGCCGATGTATTCTCGTTTCTAAACTTTATTCAGCGCCACGAAGGCGAAAGCTTGGGCATTGGCTGCCTTACCCAACTGACGACAAAGGATATGCGCGCCTGGATGGCTCATGAACGCAGCCGAGGCGTTGGAGCTCGTTCGCTTGCACGGGCGCTTTCGGCAGTTAAGAATTTTGTAGGGTGGATGGCTGAACGAGATCGTTTCGATCCCTCTGCCGTTCTGATGACCCGCAGCCCGAGATTTCAACCGAAATTGCCGCGGCCGCTCGACGAAGACGCGGCGCGCGCGATGATCGAAGCCGTCGAATTGCAGACCACCAGCGATTGGGTTGCTCAAAGAGATATGGCAGTTGTGACATTGCTTTATGGCTGCGGATTGCGAATATCCGAGGCGCTTGGATTGCGTGGCAAGGACGCGCCTTTGGGCAAAACTCTTCGCATCACTGGTAAAGGCGGCAAAGAACGAATTGTGCCGGTGATACCCGCGGCGGCGCGTACTGTGGATTCCTATCTTGAAGTCTGTCCGTTTGAAATTGAGCCAAGTGAACCGCTCTTTCGCGGGGTTCGCGGAGGCGCGTTGAACGCAAGATTAGTACAGAAGGTAGTCGAGAAAGCCCGAACTCAACTCGGCCTTCCTTCGACAGTAACGCCGCACGCTATGAGGCACAGTTTTGCGACTCATCTACTGAATGCCGGCGGCGATCTGCGCGCGATTCAAGAGCTTCTAGGCCATACGTCGCTATCGACCACACAGGCCTATACCGCGGTCGACACCGCGCGTTTGATGGAAGTCTACGAGGCTGCGCATCCGAGGGCTCAATGACAGCAGCAGGCCGTACCGGCGCAGTAGTGTTAGAGACTGCGCCGCTTTGGGCTGGTTCTCGATCATTGAATGCGGCATGAAAAAGAAATGAATGCCGCGACCAAGGCTTATCTTGTCCATTTATTGACGGCGACCGGCGCAGTTCTTGCGATGCTGGCCATGCTCGAGGCTGTTCAGGGTGACTGGCCCATGATGTTTTTTTGGTTGGTAGTTGCGTTTGGCGTTGACGGCTTCGATGGCCCACTTGCGCGAATGACGCATGTAAAAGAAAACGCGCCGCGGATTGATGGTGTCCTTTTAGACCTGATAATTGATTACCTGACTTACGTATTTATTCCTGCATTCGCGCTTTTTACGTCTGGGCTATTGCCGGGATGGACAGGGTGGTTTGCAATTTTTGTCATAACATTCATGTCCGCACTCTATTTTGCAGATACACGAATGAAAACGGCAGATTACAGTTTCTCCGGGTTCCCCGGCTGCTGGAATATGGTTGTGCTAGTGCTTTTTGCGATCGAACCAAATTTTTGGGTTAGTCTGGCGCTGGTCAGCTCGCTGGCAATTGCAATGTTTTTGCCAATAAAGTTTGTTCATCCGTTTCGCACAGAGCGGTGGAGATCGGTAACACTTCCGATGGCATTTCTTTGGACATTTTTCGCTGGCTGGGCGGCGTGGGTCGAATTTGATCCCCAAAGCTGGGCGCACTGGGGGCTAATTCTCTCGTCGCTCTGGCTCGTCGGCGCGGGTGCGGCGCAGCAGCTCATCTATCGTGAGCGTCTTTGAGGTTTTGAAATCGAAAAAATAGGCGCCCGCGAACGGGCGCCCATTCAAGAATGTGTAAGAGTGATCGCTAGCCTTCGTCGAGCGTTAGCGCCACGAACCGCGGGTCACCGTCGCGGCGAACCAAAAGCAGCAGCGACTTGCGGCCAGCGTCGCGTGCTGCACCGATCCGATCTTCAAGATCACCAATACTGGCAACTTTTTCCTGGCCAGCCTCGATAATGACGTCGCCGGCACGAAGCCCTTTTTCAAAAGCTTCGCTGTCTTCTGCGACATTTGCGACCACAAGCCCGTCAATTTCGTCGGATAGCCCGAGTTGCTGTCGCAATTCATCCGTCATTGCTGAAATTGTCAGTCCGAGAAACTCGGTTGTTGCCGGGTCATCCCGATTGACCGAAGCTGGAACGGCGCGTTCTGCTTCCTCGCGACGGCCAAGCGTAACCCGCAGAGTTTGAGTCTCGCCGTCGCGAAAGACGAGCACGCGGACTTCTTTGCCGATTTCCGTCGTTCCGACTTGCTGTACCAGGCCACGCGTGTCGTCGACTTCGACGCCGTCAAAGCTCAGGATTACATCGCCGGACTCGATGCCGGCGTCCATCGCCGGACCTTCCGGCACGTCGGTTACAAGTGCGCCACGGGCTTCTTCAAGTCCAAGACCTTCGGCCAAGTCGTCAGTTACGTCCTGAATGCGCACGCCAAGCCAGCCGCGGCGCGTTTCGCCAAACTCCTTCAATTGTTGAATGACGTTTTCGGCAACACGACTCGACATCGCGAAACCGATACCGATTGAGCCACCGTTCGGCGACAAGATCGCGGTATTTACGCCAATGACTTCACCATTGAGATTAAAAAGCGGGCCGCCGGAGTTGCCCCGGTTTATCGCAGCATCAGTCTGCAGATAATCGTCGTAGCTGCCGCTCAAGGCACGGCCACGGGCAGAAACAATTCCAGCCGAGACCGAAAAGCCCTGACCAAGGGGATTGCCCATTGCCATTACCCAATCGCCAACTCGTGCTTCTTCGCTGTTGCCCCAGGGCACAAATACGAGCGGTTCTTCGCTTTCAACTTTGAGAAGCGCAAGATCGGTATTGGGATCGGTCCCGATCAATTCGGCCTTTAGCTCAAATCCTTCGAAGAATTCGATCAGAATTTCGTCCGCACCCTGAATCACGTGGTTGTTGGTGACGATAAAACCGTCTTCAGAAACTACAAAGCCGGAACCCAAAGCCTGACTGCGGCGCGGTGATTGACCGTTCGGTCCATTGCGATCCAGGAAGTCACGAAAGAAATCTTCAAACGGCGAGCCGTCAGGCACGATGGGGCGGGGCTGGGTATTTGTGGCAACCGTCGTCGAAGTCGTGATATTCACAACCGCCGGGCTCACCTGCTCGGCAAGGTCAGAAAACGTTGATGGCCTCGATTGCGCGGCAACTGTCAGCGCCTGCGCGAGAAATAACACGATTGCCAGAAACACGACCCAAATCGCGCGAAGTGGCATATCGGATTGTTGCATCCTGTGAATTGCAACGGTCTGCATTTGATTCCTCCAATTTATCGCCTAAGCGCCCGGTAGCGGCACCTTGCGGGTCATGTGTGCAAGATAGGTGCGATTGCGCGCAAGCCAACAGATGGTCGCGCACAATCACCTGCACGTGACTCAAACTTGAGATTTCTTACCATATTTCGCGCCGGTGTTGCATGAGTCTTGGCGTTGCGGCCGAATTCGATACTTGTTTTGTGCGCCCTAAAGAATTGACTGACCCGTTTTTTCCCAGTCTTCCAGAAATGCTGCCAATCCTTTGTCCGTCAGGGGATGATTGACCATTTTGCGGATAACATCCGGCGGCGCTGTCGCCACGTCGGCACCGATCTTTGCAGCCTCACTCATATGGTTGGCGGAACGGATCGAAGCAGTGAGAATCTGGGTCTCAAACCCGTAGTTGTCGTAAATCAATCGAATATCGGCAATCAGGTCCATGCCATCAATATTGATGTCATCCAGCCTACCTACGAACGGGGAAATGAATGTCGCACCAGCTTTGGCCGCCAAAAGCGCCTGATTTGTCGAAAAGCAAAGGGTCACGTTGACCATTCGCCCTTCGTCGGAAAGTGTCTTGCAGGCTTTGAGCCCGGCCCAGGTTAGCGGGACTTTGATCGCAATGTTGTCGGCAATCTTTGCCAATTCGCGGCCTTCCGCAATCATGCCATCAGCATCCAATGCAACGGTTTCGGCGCTGACAGGGCCGTCAATCATATCGCAAATTTCTTTGGTAACTTCCTTAATGTCGCGACCTGATTTCATAATAAGCGATGGGTTTGTTGTGACCCCGTCCGCCATTCCAAGTTCATTCAGTTCGCGGATCGCGTCGGTATCGGCTGTATCAACGAAGAATTTCATGGGTTGGTCCTCTGGCATATGGGTTCGGTTTCGTGGCACTGATAACCTACCCGGCCAAAGGGCTGAACCCCTGATTATCGGACTATCGCGCAGGACAGAGACGTGATCGAGCACTTTCACGAAGGCGATCTGATTTCGGTTTTGACAACGCAGCCGATTGATCGGGCATTGGATTACAAGGCTCCCGAAGGTGGCTGCGTGTCAGGCGCGTTTGTCGAGGTGCCGCTGGGACCGCGAAAAGTGCTAGGCGTCGTTTGGGGGCCAGGTGAAGGCGGCTATGACTTGGCCAAAGTCAGGTCAGTTATCCGTGTCCTTGATGTCGCCTCGATGCTGGATGAGATGCGCGAGTTTCTGGTGCGGGCGTCGGAGTATACACTGACACCTTTGCCAGCAATGTTGCGGCTGGCAACGCGGTCGCCAGGTCTTGGCGATCCGCCCTCTATGCGAACGATCTACAGACGTGGCACCGGGGATCCAGATCGCTGGACTGATGCCCGTCGGCGGGTTCTGCACACGCTGGATGAATTCGGCGGGTTAGCGTTTACACTTGGTGAACTGGCCGAGGCCGCAGGTGTTTCCGGAAGCGTTATCAAAGGTTTGGTTAAACAGGGAGTTGTTGCAGAAGAAACCAGCCCGCGCGATTTGCCATATCCTCGTCTGGAACCGGGACAAAGCACATATGACCTGACCGACGAGCAAAAGGCGGCAGCCAAGGCGCTGAAACAGGGTGTTGCATCGCGCAGCTTCGGGGCAACATTGCTGAAAGGGGTGACGGGTTCCGGCAAGACAGAAGTCTATCTTGAAGCGGTGGCGGCATGTCTCGCGGCCGGACGTCAGGCGCTTGTGCTGCTTCCCGAAATTGCGCTGACTGCTGAATTCTTGAAACGTGTCGAAATGCGGTTTGGTGCACTGCCCGCCGAGTGGCATTCTGGCGTCACCATGACCGAACGGCGCCGTGCCTGGAAAATGGTTGGCGAAGGAGGTGCGCAATTGGTTGTCGGAGCGCGCTCGTCCCTCTTTCTGCCATTTCGGGATCTCGGACTGATCGTTGTCGACGAAGAACACGACACCTCGTACAAGCAGGAAGACGGCGTGCTCTACAACGCGCGCGATATGGCGGTGCTTCGTGCGTCAATCAATGGCGCGCAGGTCGTGTTGGCCTCAGCCACACCATCGCTTGAAAGCTGGGCCAATGCTGAAAGCGGCAAGTATGCGCGCGTGACTTTGACGGCGCGGTTTGGCGAAGCAGTTATGCCGGAGATGCGCGCAATAGATATGCGCAGCGAAACTTTGCCATCGAACAGATGGATCTCGGAAACGCTCGTTAACGAGGCTCAAAGTCGTATCGACTCAGGCGAACAGGCGCTTTTTTTCTTAAACCGCCGTGGCTATGCGCCGGTCACGATTTGCAGAGCCTGCGGTTTTCAGATCGGGTGCGATTTCTGCGACGCGCGGATGGTCGAACATCGTTTCCTCAAGCGCCTTGTTTGCCACCAGTGCGGCGAGACTAAACCGATCCCGACGGCGTGCCCTTCCTGCGATGCTGAAGACAGGCTTGCGCCGGTCGGGCCCGGAGTTGAAAGGCTGGCAGAAGAAGTCGAACTGTTGTTTCCAGACGCGTGCATTGCCGTTCTGTCATCGGATCTATACGGGTCGGCAAGAGCGCTGAAGGCTGAAATCGAACGCATCGCGGCGGGCGAGGCGGACATAATCATCGGCACTCAAATTGTGGCCAAGGGTCACAACTTTCCCCTTCTCACGCTGGTCGGTGTCATCGACGCCGATTTGGGGCTGCAAGGGTCTGATTTGCGCGCGGCAGAGCGGACTTTTCAACTAATGCGCCAGGTGTCGGGGCGCGCTGGTCGCGCGGATAAGCCTGGAACCGCGCTCTTGCAGACTTATCAACCCGCGCATCCGGTAATTGCGGCCATTCTTGGCGGCGATGAAGAAGCGTTCTGGAAGGCGGAAGCGGCTGAGCGCATGTCGATGGGCGTGCCGCCGTATGGGCGAATGGCCGGGATTGTTCTGTCTTCGCCGAATGTGCAAGAGGTTTTTGACATCGGCAAACGATTGGCGATGCAAGACGCGCCTTTGCGGCGTATTGGAGCACAGGTGTACGGCCCCGCTGCGGCGCCAATCGCGCGCATTCGCGGGCGACATCGGGTCCGGCTTTTGATCAAAGCAGACAAGAGCGCACCGCTTCAACCAGCAATTGCCGAATGGGTTGCTCAGATTAAGTTGCCAGGAAACCTCCGGCTCAATATCGATATCGATCCGCAAAGTTTTTATTGATCCCTGGTACAGCTTCTGTCTCTGGCCAGTCAGGCGAGTGGTGCGCCCTTGCTGAGTCGGCGCGATGGGCGTAATGCGAAATTATGCGAATTGTGGTATTGGCTGATGCGCGCTCGGGTCCGATCTGGCGTCGCCCTACAACTCTACTGTTCTTAATGGCTGCAGCAATGCCGCTGGCATTTGCAACCTGGTCTGCGCTTCTGAACAATTTCGTCATCGAACGTGCCGGCTTTACAGGCGTTGAAATCGGCTGGCTGCACACGGTTCGGGAAATTCCGGGGTTCCTGGCCGTCGGCGTCATTGCAATCCTTATTTTCATGCGCGAACAGGTACTTGGCCTGATTTCTCTTTTGGTGCTGGGGGTCGCGTCCGCAGTCACCGCCTGGTTTCCGAGCTTTGGCGGCTTGTTAATGGTGACACTTATTTCATCAATCGGATTTCACTACTATGAAACGGTCAATCAATCGCTGCAGCTTCAATGGTTGCCAAAAGCCAGTGCACCGCAAACGCTGGGTTGGATCATTGCCGTCGGCTCGGGCGCGTCGCTGCTAAGCTACGGCCTACTTGTCGCGACCTGGAATGTTTTCGATCTGAGTTACAACACCGTGTATATGATTTCCGGCGGAGCGTGCGCGGCAATCGCGATCTATTGCATGATCGTCTTTCCGCAGGTCGAAGCGCCCGACCCACAAGTTAAGCGGATGATTTTGCGGCGCCGTTACTGGCTTTACTA
>JBPCWO010000198.1:0-3496 GCA_051009475.1 Boseongicola sp. | reverse complement strand
CGCTTTGAAATTGCCAAAGTACTTCGATAGGCCGGCAATCTTCAGGTAGGCTGGTTCTTGTTGCGTCGTCGACTTGTTCATGCTGCATCCATTTCCAACACCGTCGGCGTTTGTTCCTGATTGTCAGCCGGACATCTGACGGCTCAACTAACCAAGATCTTAGATCATTGCATGATTTTCGCTTGGATGAAGCGCTAAGCTTGTCACCATTCGCATCGATTGGTGGATAGATCGGCGAGATAACCGCACCATGGACGCCGAGTGCATCGCGCCTATTGGCAAACCCGCTTTGACATTTCAGTTGCTCCGCCCAGTACTTCCCCCTACCGTTCAATAGGAAGCACCGACAGAGTGCCATGGGTAATGATGTACTACGATTCAAAGTCTGGGAGGACAAATCATGCAAGGAATGGCTTTTGGAGCGCGACATTGGAGCTGCTTGGCCAGGGGAGCCATCGTCGGCGCCGTGGCAACGACATCGCTCACGGCTTCGGCGGGAGAATTGACGATCTATTCAACGACGGATGGCGATAATTTGAAAGTTATCGGACAGGCGTTCGCGAAGGCGCATCCCGACATCAAAGTGAACTGGGTCAGAGATTCTACAGGAATTATGCATTCGCGTATCATGGCCGAGAAGGACAATGTCCGCCACGATGTGTTGTTCGGAATGGCAGCGACAAGTATGCTCACGATGGATGAGCTTGGTATGTTCATCCCCTATACACCGAAATCGGTCGACAAACTGGATGCCCGCTACAGGGATAAAAGGAATCCAGCGCATTGGACAGGCATCTACGGCTGGGCCGGTGCAATTTGCTTCAATACGATTGAAGCTAAGAAGCATAAATTGCCAAAGCCAACTAAGTGGGCGGATCTAACCAACCCCATTTACAAGGGGCACGTCACGATGCCCAATCCTGCCTCTTCGGGAACAGGCTTCCTGGATGTATCAAGCTGGATGCAGATTTGGGACGAGAAAAGAGCCTGGGCCTATATGGACAAACTGCATCAGAACATCGCGTCCTACACGCACTCAGGTTCGACGCCGTGCAAGCAGGCTGCATCGGGCGAATATACCGTCGGCGTATCCTGGCCGTTCCGCGGTGCCAAGCTCAAGTCCAAGGGGGCCCCAATCGACATCATCGTACCGGAAGAAGGTATCGGTTGGGAAATGCAGGCCATTGCCATCATGAAGGGCACAAAAAATATGAAAGATGCCCAGACCTTCATTGATTGGGCCGTTACCGAGCCGGCGATGAAGATCTACGCGAACCGCTACTCTGTGGTGGCCATGCCAGTGGCAATCAAGAAGTGGGCCAATTTCCCGCCGGAAGTCCAGACCCGAATGATCGACAACGATTTTATTTGGGCTGCAAACAACAAAGCCCGGATCGTTGCCGAATGGCGCAAGCGCTATGACGGAAAGACCGAACCAAGAAAGAAGAAAAAGTAGACACGCATCCTTAAGATGGCAAATTGATGCTCTCCCTCCGACAAGTTGCGGGGAGAGCTTTTTTGTTCAGGACAAACGTTCTCGCGAGCGACGCTTTCGATTGAACGGGCGTCCTGCCGAGCGGAAGGCCGATAGCATGTCTGACGTCGATGCGTTTGCTGAGTTTGCCCTGGAATTAGCGGATGCGGGCCGGCCGATCGCAAGGCGCGCTTTCGAAAGCACCTCTGACTTTGTTTCGAAGCCCGACGGCACGCCGGTTACCGAGATCGATCAGGCGATTGAGAAATTGCTCGCCGACCAAATCAGTACTAGCTTCCCCGATCATGGCATTCTTGGTGAAGAGTATGGCAGCCGTGATGTCGGGAATGAATATGTTTGGGTGATCGATCCCATCGATGGCACGAAATCATTTGCGACCGGCCTGCCAACATTTGGTATTCTGATTTCGCTCTGTCGTGACGGATTGCCCATCCTCGGTATCATTGACCTGCCTATCGCTCAACAGCGTTGCGTCGGCGTTGAAGGGCGCATTTCTGAATTCAACGGCTCACCCGTCCGATGTCGGCCGCGCAGTAATGTGAGCGAGTGCGTGATGTCCGCCAGCGGCCCCGAATTCTATAAAGGCACAGCCCCTCGCACCGGTTTCGAACAACTCTGGCCAAAGACCAAGTGGAACGTCTATGGAAGCGGTTGTGCCGCTTACGCGCAGTTGGCGCGAGGGCTTATTGACCTATGTCTTGAAGGAAACAATCTCAGCCCATTTGATTTTTGTGCGCTCGTACCGATCGTAAATGGTGCTGGCGGAAAAATCAGCGACTGGTACGGAAATGATTTGAACTTGCGCAGCGGCGTAGATATCAAAGCAGACGGCGTCCTGGCATCTGGCAATCCAGAGGTGCACGATCAGGCATTGGAAATTCTAAATGGGAAACAACATTGATCTGTTTCTCGATTCAGCGCCAAGCACGGACTGTCCGTCGCACCCGTTCAAATTTTTCAAACCAGGGCAGCTGTTGGCCTGATTCGTTCTGCCTCGAGAAGCTCAAACCATCGCATCCGTTGCCGGCGGATGTCACACCAGAATTCGTTCTCGGCCGAGGCGGTCGCCCGTGGAATTCGGAGATTGATATGACGGTTGCAGCATTTGCAATGGTAATTGGTGCTGCCTTGCTTCATGCCGCGTGAATTTATTGGTCAAGGTGAAAGTTGATCGACTTATAAGGAGGCAGCGGTCTAGCAGCACAACAAAGTCTATCGAGTTCCCGGTCGACACCGGGATATAACGTCCCTGCCGAAACGATGGCGGTGGTGAGGTCGCTCTTGGTCATGCGATGTTCATTTGAATAAGCCGGTTCACACATTGATCCACCAACGTCAGTCTGCGCCATCATGCGGCGGGCGAGCGCTAATCGCGAAGAGCACCATGGACCCGGCAAGGATGAACAAATGAGAGCTTGACAACCATAGGCGGAGTTAGCGAACAACCAAGATCCAAAGCCGCCCTGTGGCCCCGCCCGAATCTGGCAAATGGCGCGTTGCTTTGCGTCAACCTTCGCGCCGTACCGCCCGGATGACGTAACCTCCGGAACGACCGCCTGCTTCCAGGTCCAAGAAGCCGCGCTCTTCTGCCTCCTCCAGCAGATCGCTGAATGACCGGAAACCGTAGAAAGCCTCGTTAAAGCCGGGGCGACGGCGTTTCAGGGTCTGCTTGACCATTGAACCCCAAACTCGGTCGACGCCTTCGGCGAAGAGCGCCTCTGCTGTCTGCAGGACGAGACCGATGGCCTCGTCGCTCCGGTCTGCTTCCGTGCTGGCCTCATCCGCCGGCCCCGCCGTATTTGCGGAACTCTTCTCCGGTGCCGCTTTCTTCTTTGCCGGGCGCCGCCGGAGCGACGTTGTCGAAGCGCTGGTGCGCACCAGGTCATCGTAGAAGATGAACTCGTCACAGTTGTTCATAAGCAGATCAGAGGTGCTGTTCTTCACGCCGACGCCGATCACAGTTTTGGCGTTTTCGCGCAGCTTGCTGACGAGTGGTGAAAA
>JBPCWO010000197.1:0-8863 GCA_051009475.1 Boseongicola sp. | reverse complement strand
CGAGTTCGTCGGCCTACGCACAGCAAACCAATCTTCGCATCCAGACGCACTTCAGTCAGGAAACGCTGTCAGGTCAAATGGCGGGAGAATTCATCGAAGATATCACCGCGATGTCGAACGGCGAAATCGCGGTTGAAATGTTCTATGCATCTTCAGTCGTAAAGTCGGCGGAAACGTTCGATGCGGCAGCCACTGGCATTCTTGACTGCGATATGACCGGCGGCACTTACCAAACTGGTAAGAACCCTGCGTTCCAGTTTGCTGGCGACCTGAACGGCGGCTATGCGAACCCATATCAGCAAATGGCATGGCTGCTGCACGGAGGCGGCTACGATGCTCTGAACGAACTTTATAACCCACACGGCATGGAGTTCGTCGGCTGGTGGATTCCGGGTCCGGAATCGTTGGTTTCGACGCGTCCAATTCGTGGCGTTGATGACTTCAAAAATTGGAAATTCCGTTCGCCTCCGGGCATGATCACGAACATCTTCCAGAACCTTGGCGCATCACCGATCGTGATGGATTTCAACGAAATCTTCACGGCGCTCGAAACCGGCATCATCGACGGTGCTGACGCTGCGAACCTGACCAACAACATCGGTTTGGGCCTGTATGACATCGCGAAGCACACCAACTATCCGGGCTTCCACTCGATGCCGGCTGACCACCTGGCCTGTCGTAAGGATATCTGGGACGCGATGCCTGATCATCACAAGGCGATCATGAAAGTAGGCATGCAAGCGCTGGCGCTCAGAAATACTTCGATCAACGAGGTTAAGAACGCCGAGAATTCGGTCACAATGGCCGAAGCTGGTTTGAACATGTACGAATGGGCGCCGGAAGAGTCGGCAAAGTACCGGGAAGCTGTTCAGTCTGCCTGGACCGACTTCGCGACCACGCCGGAAGCCAAGGCACTTCTTGATAGCCACCTGAACTTCCTGCGCAGCATCGGCGCGATGGAGTAAACCAAGTGCATAGCTAATACAGGCGGCGGCAAAGCTACTTGGCCTTGCCGCCGCTTTCTTATCAAGACCAGACTAGATGCGTGACTTTTCCGGTATAGGTCCAGCTATTGAGGGCACAAAAAAGAATTGACGGGCGATAAAGACCTATCAGTGGAAGAGGGGACAAGTCGTGGACGAGAATGCAACAGGAAAACTTTGGGAATGGCTTATTCCCTTTGGATTTGTCGTTTGCACAAGCTGGGTTATTTGGCACCTTCCGGCATATATCCTGACAATTGCGCCCCATGAAAATGAATCCAAACTCGCCCAGGTCACTGCGATACATGAGGCGAAAGACGTCACACCAAATTTACCCGGCTTGTTCGGTGGGGTCGCAGACATCGTTGACTGTCTAGCGCTAATACTGATTCCGGTTTTCGTATTTTTTGGTGTCCGAGGCGTTCGGGTGGCGCACATGGAATTTCAGAAATGGAAACCGATTGACCGCTTCGCGATTTTCATCGGACGGGTCACAATGATGCTGATCATTTCGATGACTTTGATCATGCTTTATGAAGTTTTTTTGCGCTACGCGATCGAAGCGCCGACGCTTTGGGCGAATGAATTGACACTATGGATTGGCGGCTTTGTATTTCTCTGTTCAGGGCTATATGGCATGCAACAGCGCAGCCACATCCGGATATTCATTCTTTACGATTTAGTTCCACGCTGGCTGAAACGCGTGTTTGATACAACCTGGACGCTGATTTTCGTTGTTTTCGCGATTGGGCTGGTATTCGGCAGCTACAAACAGGTGTTCATCGTTAAATTCTACCACTGGGAAATGTTCGGAACTGCATTTGACCCGCCGATCCCTGCTACGGTTCAACCCGCTGTGTTGATCATAATCTGCCTTGTAGCGCTTCAGGCTGTATTGAATCTAATCAACGACTGGGACCTTGAACCAGAAGTCCACACATCCGCTGACGACATCGACGAAGAAGAGCTCGAAGCTATCAAACGCAGCGTAGGAGCAGAATAATGGATGTCGGCACAATCTCTCTGGTCGTTGTTTTGGGCCTGGTCGTCTTGCTTGCCATTGGTATGCCTCTTGGCCTAGCTTCAGCAGCTTTGGCGCTTCTGGTGCTGGTGTTGAAATTCGAGGCCACGCTGCTGACCGATCCATGGTGCTATGTCGCCGATTTAGCGGCTTGTGAGGGCATTCGAATACCCGGCATGCTAACGGCCAGGCCGGGCACTGGCGCCTTATATATTCTTTTGCAAAAGATCTTCGATCTGATGACGGAGTATGTGCTTCTTTCGGTGCCCCTTTTTATATTCATGGCCGCGCTGCTTGAACGCTCCGGCGTTGCAAAATCCATGTATGACGCGCTTGATTACTGGCTTTCAAACGTGCGTGGAGGGATCGCGGTTGTGACGTCGCTGATGGCGGTGTTGATGGCTGCAATGTCCGGTATCATCGGTGGCGAAGTTGTCCTTTTGGGGCTGATCGCGCTACCTCAGATGTTGCGGCTTGGGTACAACCAAAACCTCGCAATTGGCACGATTTGTGCGTCGGGATCACTCGGCACGATGATCCCACCGTCCATCGTTTTAATTATATATGGCTTGATCACGGAAACCTCGATCAAGAACCTATTTACCGCGGCATTCATTCCGGGCTTTATGCTGGCGAGTTTCATAATCCTCTATATTCTTGTTCGCACCAATCTGAACCCTTCACTTGCACCACTTCCAGAGCCGCGCGAGGGTGATGTTTCGGGCACCACTAAGCTGGGGTATTTCGGGGCATTCCTGTCGATACTCTTTGCCGCGTTTACTACTGTCGTGCTTCTTCGGGCACTGTTTTTCCTATTTACCGGGCAGCACATCCTAGAGGAAGGCGAAGACCCGATAACGCTCGGGATGCCATATCACATCCCGTACATTCTGGCATATTTGGCGGTATTCCTGGGATTGGCGCTGTTCGCATTTGGCAGGAAACGCTGCGCGCTGGGTTGGAGATACGGTAAAGGTCTCGTTCCGCCATTTACAATCATCGGCGTTGTTCTGGGTTCGATTTATGGCGGCATCACCGGAATTACCGAAGCAGCGGGCATGGGCGCACTGGCGGTGTTTCTGATCTCAGTTTTCATGGATCGCAGTTTCGACGAATGGAAAGCGTTCTTTTCCGAAAATCGGAGCAAGACCATCGCCGTTATTGTAGGCACCATCGCCGCTGCAATAGTAATCCCGCTTTTGGTCGGCGGAGAGGCAAAGTCGATCTGGGCGTCAATGATCGTCATTGTGGTGTTCTTTTACTGGTGCATGCGTTCACCGGGAAAAGTCTCTCTCGTCTGGGACGGCTTGATGCGCACACTGCGGTCAACCGGCACGATCATCTGGGTGACGATCGGCGCGGCAGCCCTGGCGGGGGCTTATACCTTGGCCGGCGGCCCAACGTACATCGCCAACCTGATCGTTGGCAGCGAGTTACCGACAATGGGAATTCTCTTAGTCATGATGTTAATCCTGCTTTTCATGGGCGCCTTCATGGACTGGGTCGGTATTGTATTATTGATCATTCCGGTGTTTTTGCCGATCGTAAAACGGCTACCGCTAGATGAGATCGGGTTTATTGGCCAGTTGGATCCACAAAATGTATCAGTGTGGTTCGGCGTGCTGTTTTGTATGAATATGCAGGTGAGTTTTTTGTCACCGCCATTCGGTCCAGCAGCTTTCTATCTAAAGTCGGTTGCTCCACCACATATTTCGCTTACCGACATCTTCAGGGGCTTCCTGCCCTTCATTTGCATCCAGTTGCTGGCATTGTCTGTGATGCTGATCTGGCCGTCGATTATCGAGATACTCCTGTAATGAGGTCAAGATGTTGAATTCGACGCAAATTGACCGTTTCCGCCGCGATGGATACCTAATCGTTAGAGACGTGGTCGACGAGGCGACGCTCGTACGCGTCCGGGCCGAATACGCCGAACTGATGGACGGACTCTATGATGATTGGTGCACAGCGGGACAGGTTAGCGACTCACCTGAAGGGCTAGACTTTTGGAGCAAGCTCGACCGGGCACGAGACGCAGGTGTGGAATGGTTCCAGCCACTGGATATCAGCCTTCCGCACGAAGACATTAGTGAAGAAACTCCATTCCATTTCGGTCCAGCAGTTTTCGAAATGTTGACCCACGCTCGCGTTTTGGACGTGGCTGAAAGCGTCCTAGGCGGCGAGTTGACTTCAAACCCGATCCAACATGTCCGCATCAAACCGCCGCAGCGCGAAGTGCCCGAAGGCGAAGTGCGCGCACATATCGGAACAACCGACTGGCATCAAGATCGGGGTGTTGGCCATGTTGAAGCCGACAACACGGACATATTGACAGTGTGGATCGCAATTACAGACGCCACAGTCGAAAACGGATGCCTCCAGGTCATCCCAAATCCGCCGGATGCGATGTATCCTCATTGCCCGAAGACGCAGACAGCCATTGCCGACTCTTTCGTTCAGGCTGACCGTGCCGTGCATGCCGAAGTCCCGGCGGGCGGGGTTGTGCTTATTCATCCACTCACGCCGCATTGTGCGGGGCCCAACGAATCGAGTGGATATCGCTGGTCGTTTGACGTCTGCTACAACATCACCGGGCAGCCAACAGGCCGGGCGCATTTTCCAGATTTTGTGGCCCGGTCCCGCGCGCATCCTGAATCTGAATTACGCGACTGGCGCCTCTGGCGGAAAAAATGGGAAACCGCGCGCGCAATCGCTGCGAATTCACCGCATATTCCGCAACACCGCTGGCAGTCCGACAGCCCGCACTGCGCTTGAGGCATCTGCATGAGTGCTTGGGTTCGCCTTGATCCGTCTGACAACGTTGTTACTGCGACGCGGTCTCTCGAGATCGGATCCGATGTCGACGGACATCCAACCACCCAACTCATTCCCTCAGGCCACAAAATCGCGACGCGGGAGATTCCCAAGGGTGAGGCGATCCGCAAGTATGCCCAGTTGATCGGCTATGCATCAGCCGACATCGCCCAGGGCGATCATGTGCACACTCAGAATACCGAGTTCCGCAACACAGATTTTGACTACGAGTTTGGAACTGATTTGCGGCCTGTTGCCATGGTTGACGAAGACCAGCGCGACACTTTTTTGGGCTATCGCCGCGTAGATGGCCGTGTTGGGACGCGAAACTTCATTGCCATCGTCACGTCAGTGAATTGCTCTGCGACGGCGGCAAGGATGATCGCCGATCATTTCACGCCTGAAGTCATGGCCGATTTTCCGAACGTCGACGGCGTCGTCGCCTTCGTTCACGGAACCGGTTGCGGCATGGCAGATTCCGGCGATGGATTTGAGGCGCTTCAACGGGTGATGTGGGGTTATGCCAAGCATCCGAACCACGCCGGCGTTATCATGGTTGGCCTGGGATGCGAGATGAACCAGATCGACTGGCTGCTGGAGGCCTATGGGCTGAAGCAAGGCCCGCAGTTTCAGACCATGAACATCCAGAATGTCGCCGGCCTGAGACGCACTGTTGCGGTTGGAATCGAAAAAGTTAAGGCCATGCTACCGATAGCAAATCGGGCGCAACGCACACCCTGCCTGGCCTCTGAATTGAAGATAGCGTTGCAATGTGGCGGATCTGACGCCTGGTCGGGAATTACGGCCAACCCGGCGCTAGGCTTTGCTTGTGACACACTGGTGGCCCAGGGTGGCACTGGCGTCTTAGCGGAAACCCCCGAGATCTACGGCGCCGAGCACCTGCTAACCCGTCGCGCGGCGAGTGCTGAGATCGGCGAAAAACTAATTGGCCTGATCCGTTGGTGGGAAGATTACACCGCCCGCAACAAAGGCTCGATGGACAACAACCCAAGTCCCGGCAACAAAAAGGGTGGTCTGACGACGATCCTTGAAAAATCTTTGGGTGCGGCGGCCAAGGGCGGAACGACACCGCTAACGGGCGTCTACAAATATGCCGAGGAAGTTCGTGCTAAAGGATTCACGTTTATGGACAGTCCAGGCTACGACCCGGCCAGTGTAACCGGCCAGATCGCTGGAGGTTGCAATCTGGTTTGCTTTACCACGGGGCGTGGATCAGCGTTTGGATCAAAACCCGCGCCAACAATCAAGGTGGCTACGAACACTCAAATGTACGAGCGCATGTCCGAAGACATGGATGTAAATGCAGGTGATATCCTGACGGGCGAAACGAACGTCGAAACCAAGGGGCGTGAAATCTACGAGATGTTTTTACGAGTAGCTTCTGGTGAAGCGACGAAGTCCGAAGCACAAGGCCTTGGTGACTACGAATTTGTGCCCTGGCAAATTGGAGCGGTGATGTGATGCCTCACGAAGTCCTTTCCGACGATCAAATCAACTCCTATCAAAAGAACGGTTATCTGGTTCTTGAGCAGCACTTGCCGGCAGACTGGCTTGCGAATATCCGTTCTGAGATTGCACGCTTTGAAGAAGAAGCGCGTGGCATGACGGCCTCAAATGACCGGTTGGACCTTGAAGACAGCCACACACTGGATGACCCTCGACTTCGAAGAATTAAGTTGCCTCATATGATCAGCGACGCGATGCGCGAGTTGTTGTATTCAGACCTAATCCTTGGCCCCGCACGCGATTTGATCGGCCCTGATCTTCGACTGCACACGTCGAAATTAAACATGAAATCAGCCGGTTATGGCGCCGCTGTTGAGTGGCATCAGGACTATGCATTTTATCCGCATACGAATGACGACATCTTAGCGATTGGCGTGATAATCGACGATATGGCCAGCGAAAACGGCCCCCTCAAGGTCTTTCCGGGCAGCCACAAGGGGCCTGTTTATGACCACCATGTCGATGGCGTCTTTGCTGGAGCATTCAACCCAGAGGACAACGGTTTGAACCCGGCAGATGCGGTGGAACTTAAAGGCCCCGCCGGTTCAATGAGTATTCACCATGGGCGCATCATCCACGGCTCGGCACTGAACACGTCAGATCGGGCGAGGCGAATCCTTTTTTACGAGATGATGGCGGCGGATGCATTTCCGATCATGGGGTCAATGACCCGGTGGGACGGGATCAAGGACTACGACACTCGGATGCTCTGTGGCGCACCCACACTGAATCCGCGACTGAAGGACATTCCGGTCCGCATACCGCAGCCGCAACCGGATGTGCCAATTTCCATTTACGAAATCCAGAAAGGGCTGAAAAAACGCGCTTTCGGGCAAATAAAATAAAAGGAGCTGTCCAATGACCAAACCTGCAATTGGATTTATCGGACTTGGACTGATGGGATCGGCCATGGTCGAACGACTACAGGCGCTGGGTTATGCCTTAACGATCACCGCGAACAGGTCGCGCGGTAACATCGACGCCGCCGTCGCGCGCGGTGCGACCGAAGTTGGCACCGCCCGCGACGTGGCGGCAGCCAGTGAGATTGTCATGCTTTGCATGGACACATCCGACAGTGTCGAGGCGAGGATGCGCGGCGCGGACGGGATAATTGCGGGTCTAAATTCCGGCGCCGTCGTCATTGATTTTGGAACCTCCCTTCCAGGTTCTACACGAACACTCGGCGGTGAAATCACTGAAGCGGGCGGCATATACCTTGATGCGCCGCTGGGACGAACTCCGAGCCATGCCAAAGACGGCCTTCTGAATATCATGTGTTCGGGTGACAAAGCGACTTACGACCGCGTAAAACCTGTTTTGGATGACTTGGGCGAGAATGTATTTCATCTTGGCGACCTCGGATCCGGGCACACCATTAAGCTCATCAATAATTTCTTCGCGATGACCACTGCCAATGCAATGTCCGAAGCCTTTGCCATGGCGGACGTAATGGGGATCGATCGGCAATCTGTCTATGACGTCATGGCAGCGGGGCCGCTGAGGTCAGGTATGATGGATTTCGTCAAATCATATGCCATCGACGGCGATCCAAACAATTTGGCATTCGCTGTCAAAAACGGGGCCAAGGACGTTGGTTACTACGTTCAGATGGCACAGAACGCCGGCGTCGACAGCGTCATGTCGAAGTGCGCTCTGAATGGGCTAACTCTCGCACTTGAAGATGGCCGCGGCGAAGATCTTGTCCCGCAAATGGTCGATTTTTACTCCACCCGGTACAAGGGCGGATAATTGGCCATTGCCGTCGACACAGTTGAAGACAACGCCCGACTTGGCATAGTTATGATGCTCCTGGCGTGGTTCCTGTTCTCGCTGGTCGATACCGGAGCCAAATGGCTTGCGATCATTGCAATGCCCGCCGCACAAGTGGCGTTTTTCAGATACGCGGGACACTTTGTTGTATCCGTGGGGATGATTGCCCGCGGTGGGTGGACAATTGACCGGTTCCGAACGAGCCATTTTTGGACAGTGTCTACGCGGGGTGCGTTGCTGGCGGCCGCGACAACATCGAACTTTTACATCCTTCAATTTCTGCCGCTCACAATCACTTCGGCAATAATGTTTTCAAGCCCGGTCATCGTCTGCCTGCTGAGCGTGACGATGCTGAAGGAACAAATCGGACCATGGCGCTGGTTCGCAATCATCCTTGGATTTATCGGCGTTCTGATCGTGATTCGTCCGTTCGGCGAGGCCTTTCACCCGGCAATGCTGTTGGCGGTGTTTAACGCTGTGTGTCTTGCGCAATATTCGATAATGACCAGGCAACTCGCTGGTGTGGTCCCAACAGACACAATGCAGTTCTATATGGGTGCTGTCGGAACGGCTTTAACTGCACCGTTGGCGTTTCTAACCTGGGAAACCCCTACTTCCGCGGGACAGTGGAGCGTATTAATAATGATCGGCGTCATAGCTTGGTTGGGCCACCAGCTTTTGACGCATGCGCACCGCTTTGGGACAGCAAGCGTTCTGATGCCGTTCACCTATTCATTCCTAATATATC
>JBPCWO010000196.1:0-5098 GCA_051009475.1 Boseongicola sp. | reverse complement strand
GTTGGGGACGTAGAGATGGTGACGATCACGTCGCGCGACCCAGGTCCGCCGCCTTACGGATATATCGAGCGTTCTGGCGGTATTTTTCGCGATATGACAATTCATGACTTTGACGTCGCGCGGTGGTTGCTGGAGGAGGAAATTGAAAGCGTATTTGCCTCGGGCAGCGTCTTGGTCGATTCGGGGATCGGCGAACGGGGCGATTTCGACAGTGTAAACGTGATTTTGAAGACGTCGAGCGGTCGCCAGGCCGTGATTACGAATTCGCGGCGCGCAGCGTATGGATACGATCAGCGTATCGAGGTTCACGGCTCTGCCGGTGCGATATCGGCACAGAACCAGCACGAAGCGCGCATCGAGTTGGCTGACGCCGATGGCTATCATCGGCCACCACTTCTGAACTTTTTCATGGATCGCTATACAGCTGCCTATGCGGCCGAGATCGCGGCGTTTGCTCACGCAGTTGAAACTGGATCGCAGCCACCTACAACTGGTGACGACGGTTTGCTCGCCCTTGTTTTGGCTGAAGCAGCTGTGCGATCAACGGCAGAGGCACGCGCAGTGAATGTGGCCGAGATTATCGGCTAAGCGTAGGATAATAAATGATAAAGGAGGCTTAGATGAGCACGATACGTCTAACGGCCGCGCAGGCGATGGTTCGGTATCTGACAGCTCAGCTGACTGACGAAGGTGTGCCTTTTATTGCTGGGGTTTGGGCGATATTCGGCCATGGAAACGTGGCCGGGATCGGTGAAGCGCTTTACGCGTCACGAGATGCTTTGCCAACCTACCGTGGGCATAACGAACAGACTATGGCGCACACGGCAATTGCCTATGCCAAGCAATCCAAACGCCGACGTGCAATGGCGGTTACATCATCAATCGGTCCAGGTGCCACCAATATGGTCACTGCTGCCGCGTTGGCGCATGCAAATCGACTTCCTGTGTTGCTCTTGCCTGGCGATGTATTCGCCACGCGCGGCCCCGATCCTGTGTTGCAGCAAGTGGAGGATTGGTCGGACGGCACGGTCAGCGCGAACGACTGCTTTCGGCCGGTGAGCCGGTACTATGACCGGATTTCCAGACCCGAGCATCTGTTAACAGCGCTGCCTCGCGCCGTGGCAACTATGACTGACCCGGCGACATGCGGCCCGGTCACGCTGGCGTTCTGCCAAGACACACAAGCCGAGGCCTACGACTATCCGGAAAGCTTCTTTGAGCCGCAGGTTTGGAAGATGCGCCGAATCCAGCCGGATCCCGGCGAGTTGGCGCAACTTGCAGAGGTGATCAAGGTCGCAAAGAACCCCGTCATTATCGCCGGCGGCGGCGTTCACTATTCTGATGCCGCAGAAACGCTGCGCGAATTCGTTGAAGCGCACAATATACCGATCGCAGAAACACAGGCCGGGAAATCGGCATTGCCCTGGGACCACCCGTTGAATCTGGGCCCGATTGGAGTGACGGGCGCTGCATCCGCAAATGCGGCGTGCAATGCAGCCGATCTGGTACTTGGAGTTGGAACACGGCTTCAGGATTTTACAACCGGTTCGTGGTCCCTTTTCAAAGAACCGACGCGCGTATTGGCCAGCTTGAATGTACAGGCCTATGACGCCGTAAAACATGGAGCGCTGCCGCTCAATGCGGATGCACTTGCGGGTCTCCAAGCTTTGACGGTCGCGTTAGGCGACCACAAGGCTAGCGGGCCTGACCCGAAACTAAAGAAGGAATGGTTCGCCGCCGTTGACCCGCTTACCGCACCGCCAAGCGATACGAACGCTTTGCCAACGGACATGCAGGTTGTGGGCGCTGTTCAGCGCGCCAGCGACGAAAACACGGTCGTCATGGGGGCCGCTGGCACCATGCCGGGTGAGCTTCACAAATTGTGGAAGGCGTCCGGTCCGGGTACCTATCACATGGAATATGGTTATTCCTGCATGGGTTACGAGATTGCTGGCGCCATAGGCATCAAACTTGCTGACCCGGATCGCGATGTGATCGCGATGGTGGGTGACGGAAGCTATTTGATGGCCAATTCCGAACTGGCGACGGCTGCCATGATGGGCGTTAAGATCACTGTCGTAATCACTGACAATCGTGGCTTTGGCTGCATAAACAGGTTGCAGATGGGCACCGGGGGGGAGGAGTTTAATAATCTCCTCGACACCGCCTATCATGTGAGTGCTTCAAATATCGATTTTGCTGCACACGCCGCGAGTATGGGGGCTAAGGCTGTCCATGTTGGTTCGGTCAGTGAGCTTGAGGATGCGTTGGCAAAAGCCAAATCCACGATTGGTCCATTTGTGGCCGTGATCGATACCGATCCTTATCCTGCGACCACTTTTGGTGGAAGTTGGTGGGAGGTTGCAGTACCCGAAGTCAGCGAGCGCGAGGCCGTTCGAGAGGCGCGCAAGAATTACGAGGCAGGCCTGGCTGAACGGAACAAGGGTTGATCCCGGAGCCAAGGCGATTTCAGTAGAGCGCGAAGGAGAATTGTCCATGAGCCCATTGCTGCGCAAGCCAGATTCAAACGTTGGCAAGGTGCACGACATTACGCCTTCGACTGCAAACTGGGGATATGTGGGTTTTGCGCTGTATAGGTTGAATACAGAGGACACGGCTTCGGAAGTTACGGGCGACCGCGAAGCAATTATTGTTCTCATCGAGGGCCGTGCGGAGCTGACCGTCGGTGACCAGAGTTTTGGCGAACTGGGCGACCGGCTGGATGTTTTTGAACGCACACCGCCCCATTGCCTTTATGTGCCGAATGGAAGCGACTGGACCGCAACCGCAACGACCGATTGCACACTGGCAGTTTGCACAGCACCGGGGAAGGGTGGTTACACTGCTCAGAAAATCGGTCCTAACGGGATCGAGTTGGAAGAACGCGGGAAAGGCACGAACACGCGATATATCAATAACATCGCGATGGAAGACCGCGACGTAGCCGATAGCCTTCTTGTAACCGAAGTTTTCACGCCGGCCGGGCACTGGTCGTCTTATCCGCCGCACCGGCACGATGAAGACGATTTTCCGAACATGACGTATCTGGAAGAGACCTACTATCATCGCCTTAACCCGACGCAAGGTTTCGGAATTCAAAGGGTCTGGACAGAGGACGGATCGCTCGATGAAACGATATCCGTTTCAAATCACGAAGTCGTGCTTGTCCCGAAGGGGCATCACCCGTGCAGCGCGCCCTACGGGTACGATATGTATTATTTGAACGTCATGGCGGGGCCGCTTCGCAAGTGGCGGTTTAAGAACCACCCGGATCACGACTGGATTGCGAAGCGTGATCAATAGGAGTCTCCGCCAGATCCTTCAATTAGAGTTCTGAACCTTCGACTTCTCGCTCTAGCCGCTGGATTGCTTCAGACATCCCTTCGCGATTTGGATGTAGCTTTTCGACTTCACGCCAAGCTGTCAGCGCGGCTTCAGGTTTGTCAATTTCCTCGAGAATCAATGCAAGGCCACTCATTGCCCCAAAGTGACGCGGATTAAGAGCCAAAGCTTTTCGTATGTCCTCAAGCGAAAGCCCAAATTGCCCGCTTTGAAAGAATGCAGTTGCCCGCGCATTGTAACCTTCGGCAAAGTCAGGTGCGTGGTCGATGAGGGCAGAGAAATGCTCGATTGCGCCAACAAGATCGTTTTCGCCAAGCGCTTCACGTCCTCGGGAATGCAATAAGTCCAACGCATCCGAACCTGATTTTGACCAGATGTCGTAAATACGTCCTTCGATCTGGGCCGCTGCAGTCGCGTCAGCGGACTTCAAGCCTTCAAATAGTGCCTCAAGCTCTGCATCGTCAGCATGCGCAAGCGTCAGGAAAACCAGACTTGCGCAAATTGCCCTAACGGCACATTTATGAAGTGATCTGATTTGAAGCATACCACATGCGAGACTAACTGATGACGCCGAGATTGCGAGCCCCGCGACGTCACAAAACAGGGATACCAATATGAGCGATGTAATCGACCAGGCCGTAGTCGCCCTAAATTCCAAGCTGGAAGGCAGTGGATTTGATGGGAATGCGAAATTCACCATCGAGGACGAGGGCGCGATTATGCTGGATTCAGATGGTGCGCGGGCAGCTGATGAAGAGGCCGATGTCACTATGACTGCCGACGCAGATACATTCCGCGCGATATTGGGCGGCGAACTAGACCCGACAGCGGCATTTATGTCAGGTCGGCTGGCGATTGATGGCGACATGGGGGCCGCTATGCGGCTGGGATCGGTTTTATCCTGAAAGAGAATGCACCATTTGATGTTGCTCTGTCAGAAGGGCCAACGACTGTACGCGCTTTCTGGATCAAAGCATCAGATGGCGTGAATCTGCGGGTTGGATTGTGGACGGCGACCGCGCAGCAGGGGACAATACTGCTTTTTCCTGGACGGACCGAAATTCTTGAAAAATACGGTCGGGTTGCGCGCGAATTGAACAATGCCGGGTATACGGTTTTAAGTATTGACTGGCGCGGGCAAGGGCACTCGGACAGACTTATTGCTGATCACAGACCCGGCCACATCGGTAATTTTCTTGACTATCAGCTGGACGTTTCAGCTTTGTTCAGTTGCGCTGCCGACCTAAATCTACCGAAACCGCACCATCTGGTAGCCCACTCGATGGGCGGGTGCATAGGTTTGCGCGCACTCTTGAACGGCATCCCGGTCGATCGAGTAGTCTTTTCGGCACCGATGTGGGGCATCTACGTTGCACCGTTATTGCGACCGCTTGCAGCCAGTTTTTCCTGGTTGGCGCGCAATGTCGGTCAATCCAACTCAGTAATGCCTGGTACCAGACCGGCAAACTATGTAACTTACACTTCGCTTGCTGACAATATGTTGACGACAGACCTTGATCATCACAACTATATGATCAAACAGGCAGAATTGGCGCCCGAGATCGCCGTCGGAGGCCCCACAGTGCAGTGGTTTCATGAAGCACACGTAGAAACAGCGGCACTCGCGAAGGCCCCCAGACCAGATTATCCTGTCCTGACATTTCTTGGAACTCGAGAGACAATTGTAGAACCAAGTTCTGTTCATGACATGCATCGAATCTGGCCGACGGCTCAGCTAGAACTAGTAGAAGGCGCA
>JBPCWO010000195.1:0-11338 GCA_051009475.1 Boseongicola sp. | reverse complement strand
CCCCAAATCAGCCAGTAGGCCAGGAAAGGATAAAGCGCAGACAGGATCATCAGCTTTCGCGGCATATGCTGGTTGAACAGGATCGGGATTATCGCAAGCAGCAGAAATACGAATGCTACGGTTGGTCGCCAATACTGATCCGCAGGATACTTGAACCCAAAAAGCATATGGTCCCAGCGATCGATCAATACTGCAAAGCATGCCCCGGTCGATTTCCCAGCGGCGCTCAAAATGTCGCGGCACTCTTTGATAGAGCCCGCATCCCAAACTCCATTATAAAACCAGGGAGCCGCGTTCACTACGAGGCGGTATACGAAATACGCGGCCAGGATTGTCAGGATCGCATTGAACCAGCTCGAAAACAGGTTCTCCCGCACCCATTTGATGATCCCCGATTCCGACATCGGCGGCGGGGACGGCGCGATTTGTTCGTGGCGAACAAAGGACACTTGGTTTGTCGAATTGTCCGACATATCAGCGCTCCCTCAATTTCATGCGGTTGTTAAAGATGTTCATAAAGAACGAAATCAACAACGAAATCGTCAGATAGAACAGCATCAACAAAAGTATGGTTTCGATTGCCCGGCCGGTCTGTAGCAAGGTTATCCCGCCAAGGGTTCCCGTCACATCCATATAACCCACCGCAATAGCCAGCGACGAGTTCTTGGTGATGTTCAAATAGTTCGAGATAAGCGGAGGGATGATCACGCGTAAAGCCTGGGGCAAAACGACAAGGCTCATGATCCGGTTGGGTCGAAGGCCAAGCGCACCAGCCGCCTCGGTCTGGCCTTTTGAAATTGCAAGGATACCAGCGCGCACATTCTCGGCGATAAAGGCGCCGGTATATATTGCCAGCGCGAACCAAAGCGCGATCAATGAACCTCGAAGCTGTATTCCACCCTTAAAATTGAACCCCGCGAGTTCGGGGTATTCGAGCGAAACCGGCCTGCCCAGAATGAAATAGAAGACAATCGAAGGCAGAAAGAAGATCGCAACAGATGGCCAGAATGTTGGCAGAAGCTTGCCGGTGTCATAAAGCAAATTACGCGCATAACGCCGATAAGCGAAAATGCCGATAATGGACGCAACGAATATTGCGATCAGAATGCCCGAGCCATCACCAAATATTGGTTTTGGAGTGAAAATACCACGATTGGTAAGGGCAAATGAGTCAAACAACATTGATGCTGTCGCGTCTTCGCCGCGAAAGTCTCTTGGGCTGGGGAACAAATTGATCATGACCGAGAAGATAATAAGGATCCAGATCAGCACCGGGACGTTACGAAAAATCTCGACGTAAAACGCCATGATCTTAGCGACCAGCCAGTTGTTCGATAGCCGCAGAACTCCGGCAACAACACCGAATATCGTGGCTGTGACGCATGCCAGAAACGCGACGATTAGAGTGTTTAGAAGCCCAACGACTGCAGCGCGACCGTGTGTCGATTGAGAGTTGTATTCTATAGGCCGCTGATTGATGTCATATCCCGCAGGTTCGCCAAGAAATCCATATGAAATATTTAACCCTGCCTCGGCCAAATTACGGACCAAGTTACCGCCGACAAAGGCCATGAAAGCGATGATGGCAACTAACGCAATGAACTGAAATGTTAGCGATCGATAGCGTGTGTCATTCAACAGCATTGTAAGCCGGAACGACTCGCTCGGATTTCCGAGCGGCTGGTCGGCAAGTGTCGTCATGTGTGACGTTCCCCGTCGATTTGGCGCTTTTGGTTGCACTCTAGTGGTGCGCGCCCGTTTCTGGCGCCGACCCCCCAACTAGGCCGGATAGAGAAAGGGCGCGGTGAAACCGCGCCCCTTTTGGTCTGTCTTACCGGAACGGTGGCGAATAAATTAGGCCGCCATCTGTCCACTGAGCGTTCAGGCCACGGGCCAGACCGATCGGAGTGGATTCACCGATGTTTTTATCAAAGACTTCGCCATAGTTTCCTGCAACGCCAATCGCACGAAGCGCCCAGTCTTTGTCCAACCCAAGCATACCACCGAGGTCGCCCTCAGTACCGAGCAAACGGTTGATTTCCGGGTTGTTGCTACCTCCAGAAAGCTCTGACAGGTTGACCGACGTAACGCCAAGCTCTTCAGCAGTGATCAGCGCGTTCAACGTCCAGCGAACAATGTCAGCCCATTCGTTGTCGCCGTGGCGAACAAGCGGACCAAGCGGTTCTTTCGAGATGATCTCGGGCATGATGACATGCGCTGCCGGATCTTCAAATGTGGCGCGCTGTGCGGCCAAAGCTGACGCGTCTGTCGTGTAGACGTCACAAGCACCCGCATTGTACTGCTGCAGAGCTTCAGCACCAGTTTCAATCGGAACCGGCTCATAGCCGATGCCGTTGGCGCGGAAAAAGTCTGCCAGGTTAAGTTCGGTCGTTGTGCCTGTTTGGATACAAACAGTCGCACCGTCCAAGTCTTTTGCCGAAGTTACGCCCAGATCTTTCGGCGCCATGAAGCCCTGACCATCGTAATAGTTGACGCCAGTGAATTCGAACTTCAGATCAACGTCACGGCTGAAGGTCCAAGTCGTGTTCCGGGCCAGCATATCGATCTCACCTGAGGCGAGCGCCGTGAAGCGAGTTTTGCCGGTAGTAGGAACGAATTCGACAGCGGTCGGATCGTTCAGAACAGCAGCTGCAACAGCCCGGCAAACGGCAACGTCAAAACCTTGCCACACGCCATTCGCGTCGGGCTCCGCAAAGCCCGGGACACCGGTTGTAACGCCACAATTCATCTTGCCGCGCGCCTTGACGTCATCAAGCGTCCCGGCTCCGGCTACGCCGCCCACAAGGGTAGCGGCGGCCAGTGCGCCAAAGAATATACCTTTTTTCATTTTTACCTCTTCCTGAGTTTCCGCCCATTAGGCGTCACTAGAGGCCCTCCCAGGCCCGATTGATTTTGCGGACGGCGGAACTCCGCCTCCCAACAGAGCTAATTTTGGTCGCATTCGTGCATGAAGGTCAAGGGAAAGGACCGTTACGGTCCTAGCGCGCAGAATTTCAATTTAATTTTTTAGATTCAAATAGATACCACAGTTTACGTAGCGGAATTAGGCGCTTTTGAGGAAATCTGAGGCATGAAAAAATGCAACTTTTTTCAAAGTGGCCTCCTTCGCGGCCTCTTCATCGACACCCCATCGCTCAATTTGCCAATCTTCGTCAATCCGGGAAAGTGCCCATGCCTGTTCCGAATCTACTTCATTTTTGGCCACAGCTAAGGCCAGATAATAGGATCCAGAGAGAGTCACCAGGTCATGAAACCCGGTGAGTTCAAAGTGGGTCATAGGCGTCATAAGCCGCGCCAGGCGGCTTATGTGCGCTAGATCCTGTTTGACGGGCATGACGCCCCGGGCCAACGCAATTCGAACGTCAAATTCGGCTTCGATCCAAGTTATTAGCGGATCCCAGCCAGTTGCCTGGCGATCGACCAGTTCTGCCGGATCAATCGCTCGATATGACAGTAAGTCCGTTTCAGCATAGGCCTTCAGATGTGCCTCAACTTCGTCCCGCTGAACCGGCACCTTGTCCAAAGCCGAGTTCGCAGACCGTGTCCACGGCATTGTGGTCGGATCTATTTTTTCGAACTGTTCGTCCCATTCTGCCGCTATCTTTCTCGCCATCAATTCAGTTGGCAAGACAAGTTGCCGTTTCGAGGGAGTTCGGATTGGGCGTCCGTCAAGCACAACGGCGAACTGGTCACCGTCGGCGACAATATCTGCGTTTTGCCAAAACCGTTTTTGGACCCAGTCGTTCATTCAGGCTCCTCGAATGGATCGTCCGGCATTTCGCCTGGACGCCAACCTAGAGTATTCCAAGTTCGGGCCATGTGTTCAGGCAGTGGTGCAGTTAGCGACATCCGCTGGCCGGTAACTGGGTGAAGAAATATTAAATGCCGCGCGTGCAGATGCAGCTTGCGGCTTATCTCGCCACCCAACTGTGACCCCCAGCCGTCTCCAAGATTTTCCTGGGCCGAACCCCCGTATTTTCCATCGCCAATAATAGGATGTCCAAGCGCTGCTAAGTGGGTACGCAATTGGTGGGTTCTCCCGGTAATAGGTACCAATGCGAGCCAGCTAACTCTTTGGGCGAGCGACGACAGCGTGGCATAGTCAGTAGTCGCGCGTTTCGCTCCCGGAACGTTATCGATATCACGCGGGTGAACTACGTGCATTTTTTCGCCCTCGCCGCCTTTTCCATGGCCCGGCGCTTTGACGAGTCCGAACCGAATGGTGCCCATCTTTGGATGTGGCGCCCCTGCAACCGCAGCCCAATATAGCTTACGCGTTTCTCTCGATCGGAATGCGTCTGTCAACGATGCCGCCGCCTGCCGCGTTCGGGCCAAAAGCAGTATGCCGGAAGTGTCTTTATCAAGCCGGTGAACAAGACGCGGCTTTTCACTCAGCCCAAATCGGAGCGCTTCGGCCAACCCGTCGACGTGTCTGGTCTGCTTGCTTCCGCCTTGTGTCGGCAATCCCGGCGGTTTGTTTAATGCGATAAGATGTTCATCACGAAACAGCACGGCGCCGCGCATCATCTTTGCATCTATATCAGATACTTGGTCGCGTCGTAGCGAAGTTTCGGTCGCTGCAGGCACAGGTGGTATCCGAATGCACTGCCCTGCTTCCAACCGTGTCGCTGCTTTCACCCGCCCGCCATCAATCCGAATTTCGCCCTTGCGGCACATTTTTTCGATCCGGCCCTGCGAAATATGTGGATACTGACGTCGAAACCAGCGGTCTAGTCTTTGATCCGCTTCATCCTCAGCGATGGTCAACATCTGAACGCCGCTCATTGCGTCAGCATCCTTGTGACCAACAGGCCAAGGATCAGCCCGCCAATTGACAATGCCACCGATAGAACGACGTAAAGCCCAGCCTGGGCCGGTTCACCTTTTTCATATAGAGTCACCGCCTCAAGCGAAAACGCCGAAAACGTGGTGAAACCGCCCAAGACGCCTGTCATCACGAATGGCGCCCAGGCGGTCAGTCCCCGCTGTGCCGCCAAAACGACGAACACACCCATTAAAAACGAGCCAATAATGTTGACGGAAAGCACACCCAACGGAAAGCCGTGACCAAATGCGCGCACTGCCGCCACTCCGACGCCATAACGGGCCATGGCACCCAGCGCACCGCCAAGCCCTACCGCAATAAAGTGTCCTAACATGGGCCGCGATGTCGCCTTTGCGTCCCTTGATGTCAACTCTTGCGCCTGCCCCTTAACTTGACAAAATATTCAAGTCGTTGCTTTAGCTCGCGTTCGAAGCCGCGCTCCACCGGTTGGTAGAAAACACCGCGTTTCATGCCGTCCGGAAAATAGTTCTGGCCGGAAAAGCCTTCCTCGGCGTCATGGTCATATGCATAGCCGTCGCCGTATCCATGTTCTTTCATGAGTTTGGTCGGCGCGTTCAGGATATGTTTTGGCGGCGGCTCGGATCCGGTTGATTTTGCTGCCCTTTGCGCGTCCTTAAACGCCGCATAACCGGCATTGGATTTTGGCGCGAGCGCCAGGTAGGTCACGGCCTGCGCCAACGCTAATTCGCCTTCAGGACTGCCCAGTCGTTCGTAAGTGCCCCACGCCTCAAGGCAAATCCCCTGTGCCCGAGGGTCCGCCAGGCCAATGTCTTCCACGGCCATGCGTGTGATGCGGCGCGCTAGATATCGCGGATCCTCGCCGCCTTCCAGCATGCGCGCGAACCAGTATAATGCTGCATCCGGGTCAGAACCTCGAACCGATTTGTGCAAAGCCGAAATCAGATTGTAGTGCTCGTCACCAGACTTGTCGTACTTGGCCGCGCGCCGTGTCAGCCGCCGTGTCAAATCTTCGATATCAAGCAAGGTATCGATATCCCAACTCAACACCTGCTCGGCCAAATTCAACAGCGCCCGCCCGTCGCCATCTGACATCTCCAGAAGCGCCTCGCGCGCCGGTCCTGTCAAAGGCAGCTTCACGTTAAGTTCGACCTCTGCCCGCTGCGCCAAACGTTCTAAGTCGGCCAATGTGAGGCGCTTTAGAACCATCACCTGAGCGCGGCTCAGCAGCGCAGCGTTCAGTTCAAATGATGGGTTTTCGGTGGTCGCCCCGACGAGAATTATCGTGCCGTCTTCCATCAACGGCAAAAATCCGTCCTGCTGGGCCTTATTGAAACGATGGATCTCATCGACAAACAACAGTGTGCCCTGGCCATTGGTGCGTCTGATCTTCGCCGCACCAAAAACCTTCTTCAGATCGGCAACGCCAGTGAATATCGCGCTAATCTGCACAAAGGCCACGTCGACAGCGTCAGCAAGAAGACGTGCAATTGTGGTCTTTCCAACTCCCGGTGGACCCCAAAGAATTAACGACGACAATTGGTTGGCAGCCAACATGGCGCCTAGTGGCGCCTGCGCGTCCAGAATGTGATCTTGACCAATAACCTGGTCCAACGCCGTTGGACGCAATCGATCAGCCAACGGCCGGGGTGCGGCTTCGTCCGCCGATGCGGGGTTGTCAAAAAGATCCGCCATGTGCGGCAAAGGCTACGCCCATGCCGCACAAGCGAAAAGCCAAAACTGTATCAGTGCAGCTTGGTTGCGAGACTGATGTTGACGCAAACGCTGCGGTCACCGTCGTCGGTCTCGATCACTGGCCCCGCAATCTGGCAATCAATTCCCGTGCGGCGTGCAAGTCGCGGCGAATGCTCTGGCACAACCCCAATCAAAGAAGTAGCACCAAGCTGCCGCGCCGATCGAACCATCTCGTCAATCAACGAGCATTGAACACGCAATCTCAACTTCGAGGGAACGGATTCCGAAACAAACACTCGACTTGATTCCCATATATGGGACGCCACTGGCGCCTCTTCGAAAAGCAGATCCTGAGGGATTTCGTCGAGAAGGCCCAACTGTGCATCACGGATCATGTATGAATAAATTCCGCACCGTGCTGTTGTCGGCGTCAGCCGGACACCCGCCAGAACGTGACCATACTCGTGTACAGCAACCCACCGACTGGCGGGTGTATCGTATTGGTCGTACTCCATTCCGTCGGCCTCGGGCAATTCCCAGTGATTTCGTTGAATGAATGTCTTGTGTCTCGCGCGAAGCATATTTGTAAAAAGCTCGCCATGATTGTGCATATTTTTGAAAGAGAGAGTGGTAACTTGCATTTGGATAGCCTCCAGTCTGGGTTGAAAAATGATCCAGGGGAGGCGTAACCGCTCAGAGCAGCTGATACTCTCGCGCTTTCTTCAGTGCCTGCGCCGTCGTTCGTGCGCCAAGACGGACACGAGCCGATTGAAGCCGGGCCTTAAATGCGCTTTCGGAAATGCCGAGTTTTGCTGCCGCCGCAGTGTGCCGGTCCCCATCTGCTAGCAATCGCAAGGCCTCAATCTGGGCCTGCGTTAGCTCTGTCGGGGGCTCTGCCGCAATATGCAATCGCGCGACAATCTCTTCTGCGCGGACAATCTCGTCATCTGTGAACTCTCGATCCTCCCGCGCAATCCCAACGATTGTGCGCGAAGTGATCGGTCCATGCGAAACTACAGCCCCAAATGTCAGACCGAAGGCGCGGGCCTGACCAAGAATGTTGAAAGGATCTGGAAGCTTAATGGCACTCCAGCGCGTGCATCCCTTTACGCCAAAGCCCCAGAACACCAGAGGATCCCTAAGTGCGTACGCGTTTTCGTCATAGATTTTGGTCCATGCGACATCATAGGTCCGCACATAAATTAGCGGTGATGCAAACCTGATATGTAACCCTGCGGAGAACCCTTTTGGTGCCAGGTGTGAAAGCTCGTCGAGACCTGCCTCCAAGCCCGGCTTCTTACGACTAGCATGAGTTATAGATTTTTTCTCTGAGACTTGTGCGTCGTATGTTTCGTTGTCACGCCACATATTTGGTCGCCTATTTGCTTTGACCAGCCCCAAGTTCCAGTTTTTAAGGCCGTCGCCACGATTGCTTAGTCGTAGGCATAACCATCAAGCCTCTACCTGTCCAATTAGATAGGTTGCAGCAAATCCAGTCAACCTTAAATTGTATTAAATCGAAACGTTACTCGAAACAATTAGTTGCCGGACAGACAATGATCAAAGAATTAAAGCTCTCTGAAATTTTTGAATTGATCTCAACCAGTGCTCAAGCTGATATCGAAAACTTTCTCAAAATCAGTGAGATAAGTCTTGGCGCACCTGCAGAGGTGGAAACCAGGCTGCTTGAGACTTTGTCGATGACTTACACTCTTCAGGCACGAAATAATTAAGCAAAAGGTCGCCGTTACGGAGATCCTTCGCATTAAACCAATGGTTGTGGGGCAATTCTATTCTTCTGCGGCTTCTTCTTCCGCCAGCCGGGCCCGGTCCGAAGACCCTTTTGCGTCAACATCGCGGTCAACGAGCTCGACAATTGCCATAGGCGCCATGTCACCGTAACGAAAACCCGCCTTAAGGACGCGCACATAACCGCCCTGTCGCTCGGAATAGCGCGGACCAAGGACGTCAAACAGCTTTGCAACATGCGAATCCTGTTTCAAGCGAGACGCGGCCTGGCGGCGCGCGTGCAGGTCGCCGCGCTTACCAAGTGTAATGAGTTTGTCCGTAACCCGCTTAAGCTCTTTGGCCTTCGGCAGAGTGGTTTTGATCTGTTCGTGCTCAATCAGCGAACCAGCCATATTGGCAAAAAGCGCCTTGCGGTGCTCGTGAGTTCGATTCAGTCGGCGATAGCCTCTTGCATGACGCATAATTCTTACTCCTTTTGCCCTCTACGGGCGATTTTGCTTTGTCCGGCCAGCGATGCGTGTCACCAGCTCTCCTTGGGGTCGAAATGACCCGATATGCGGCGGGCGAATTCGCCCGCCTCCAGAAGATCAGAACTGATCTTCAAATTTCTTTGCCAAGTCCTCGATGTTCTCCGGCGGCCATTCCTCGACATCCATGCCAAGGTGCAGACCCATGCCGGAAAGCACTTCCTTGATTTCGTTCAGCGATTTCCGACCAAAGTTCGGAGTGCGCAGCATCTCGGCTTCGGTCTTCTGAATCAGATCGCCAATATAAACAATATTGTCGTTCTTCAGACAGTTCGCCGAACGGACGCTAAGCTCAAGCTCGTCGACTTTCTTCAGCAACAGCGGGTTGAACTCGAGACCGTCGTCGTCGTCCTGGCGCTGCGCCGATTCCGGTTCTTCGAAGTTGACGAATATCGAAAGCTGATCCTGTAAGATCCGCGCAGCATACGCCACTGCGTCATCCGGCGTTACCGATCCATCGGTTTCGAGCTTCAGCGTAAGCTTGTCGTAATCCAGCACCTGACCTTCGCGGGTCGGCTGAACATCGTAGCTGACTTTCTTGACCGGTGAATAAATCGCATCGACCGGCACCAGACCAATCGGCGCATCCTCGGGGCGGTTTTTGTCAGCAGCAACGTAGCCCTTGCCGATATTCACCGTCAGCTCAATGAATAGGTCCGCGCCATCGTCCAGGTGACAAATCACGTGATCCTTGTTCAGGATTTCGATCCCAGCGGTTTCTGAAATATCACCAGCAGTGACGACCTGCGGCCCCTTGGCCGAGATTGACAGGCGCTTAGGGCCTTCGACTTCCATTCGGATCGCGACACCTTTCAGGTTCAGAACGATGTCAGTGACATCTTCGCGAACACCAGCGACGGACGAAAACTCGTGCAGGACGTTATCGATCTGGACGCTGGTAATAGCAGCGCCTTGTAGCGACGACATCAGCACGCGACGCAGTGCATTGCCCAGCGTCAGGCCAAAACCACGCTCCAGCGGCTCAGCAACAACGGTTGCATTGCGCGCCGGGTCGTTTCCCGGCTTAACATCAAGCTGGGTAGGCTTGATCAGTTCTTGCCAATTCTTGTGGATCATGTGGGTCTCCTCAATTCTGGTCTGCGGCCCATGTCCAAGACCATAGACGCCCCGAGGGTAAAACGACGATGCCGGGCCACCGCGGATAGCGGCCCGGAAACAACTCAGTATCCGTCAGACGCGACGGCGTTTAGGCGGACGACAGCCGTTGTGGGCAATCGGTGTCACATCGCGGATCGACGTGATCGTGAAACCCACCGTGGCCAATGCACGAAGTGCCGATTCACGACCCGAACCCGGCCCCTGAACCTCAACTTCCAACGTACGAACACCGTGTTCCTGTGCTTTCTTGCCAGCGTCTTCTGCTGCCATCTGGGCAGCATATGGCGTTGACTTGCGCGACCCTTTGAAACCCATGGTTCCAGCCGATGACCAAGCAATCGCATTGCCTTGGACGTCCGATATCAGGATCTTGGTGTTGTTGAACGACGAACTCACATGCGCCACACCTGTGGCGATGTTCTTCGACGGCTTTTTCTTGACGCGACGTTCACGTGCCATTTGCTTAGCCCTCCCCTACTTCTTCTTACCAGCAATCGCTCGCGCAGGACCCTTGCGGGTGCGGGCGTTGGTGTGCGTGCGCTGACCGCGCACAGGGAGGTTGCGGCGATGGCGCAGACCGCGATAACAGCCAAGATCCATCAGGCGCTTGATGTTCATCTGAACTTCGCGGCGAAGGTCACCTTCAACGGTGCAGTTCGCGTCGATATGTTCGCGGATGGCCAGAACCTCGGCATCAGAAAGCTCGTTGACGCGACGTGTTTCGTCGATGTTGACGGCTTCGCAGATGGCCTTGGCGGATGAAGGACCAATTCCGGTGATATAGGTGAGCGCGACTGGAACGCGCTTGGCAGTCGGGATGTTGACGCCGGCAATACGTGCCACGGGTCTTTTCCTTTCGTTGCGAGCCCGTAATCCCGGGCCCTTTTTTCACAACGTAAGCCCGAGGCGCTGCGCCACGGGCTTGCGGTCGTATCGGAGTGGTTCGAATGGCGGGGCGCGACCCCGGAAAAGCGAACCGATTCTCTTGCGAGATGGCGGTGTTTAGGAGGTTAACAGCGAGGGGTCAAGGGGGCTTGGAGATGGCTTTAAGTTATCACGACCAACCCGCATTTTCGGAATGATTGGCTCGGCTGCACGAGTGAACGAAATTGTTCTGCGGTATTGTTGCGAAACGCATCCAACTAAGAGCATCAACCCAAGCAAGTATTGCGTCAGGAGGTCGTCAAGGCATCAGCAATCCCGGCAGCAACCTCATCAATCTCGCCCAGTCCATTCACCGAGCGTAAATCGCCTTTGGCGTAGTAATACCCAATCAGCGGCGAGGTTTTCTTGTAATATTCCATCAGCCGAGTGCGCAGGCTTTCTTCATTGTCGTCCGCACGGCGCTTGAATTCTTTGGCTTCACCGCAGTTCGTGCAAACGCCATCAGCCGGGATAGGCTTGCTATGGTCGTTATAGACCT